>DESS01000176.1:0-3090 GCA_002361335.1 Richelia sp. UBA3308 | reverse complement strand
GCATGGGGCATGGGGCATTGGAAATAATATTTATCTTTCCTTATCCCCTTCCTTATCCCCTTCCATCCCAATCCTGCGGGCGACTAACTATTTTGCGGTTAATTTTTTAGCAAAATCCTCATGCAACCAAGGCATAACTTCTGGTTGCCAATTTACTAATTCATCATCCTTAAACCATAGAGAAATTTCTCTTTGTGCGGTTTCTGGAGCATCGGAACCGTGGATGATATTACGACCAATATTAACTCCAAAATCACCACGGATAGTTCCTGGCTCAGCCTCTAAGGGTTTGGTTGCGCCAATCATTTTTCTCGCAGCAGCAATCACACCTTCGCCTTCCCAAACCATTGCCACAACAGGGGCTGAAGTAATAAAATCCACTAAACCAGGGAAAAATGGTCTTTCTTTGTGAACGTCGTAGTGGGCTTCTGCCAATTCCCGACTAACATTCATAAATTTTAAACCAACTAAAATAAATCCCTTGGTTTCATAGCGACGAATTATTTCACCTACCAATCCACGCTGTACTCCATCGGGCTTGACTGCTAAAAATGTGCGCTCCATCACTATCTCCTATAAATTAATGAATCTATCACTTGTTATTTGTCCTTCGTGATTCGTTTTTTGTCAACAACTAATTTTTTTTCATTACTCTCTTATTACCGACTTATTACCCATATATATAATTTTCTCCTTATCCCCTTCCCCCTAGGGCGTGTTTTCAAACCCTCACGGTTCCTCGCTATTGCCTGGAGCTACTGCACTATCCCTTAAAGGGCTTAAAACAAAGTCCGCACGGATGAAGGTAAGTATAGCCTCACCCTATAAGGGTGAGGAATACCCAGGATTTCACGCCTTAGTCCCCTTCCATGCCCCATGCCCCATGCCCCATGCCCCATGCCCAATCCCAAAAATTTATACCCCACGCATGTTCCCTCTGCAACACGAATGCGCTAAATTGGAATTTCATGGGTGAAGTAGAATGGTGACTAATAAATGGGTTTGAAGTCAAGTGCTACATCGGCTGGGATCGTAAAATCACCTTTAAATGGCAAAAAAGCGAAGAACACAGTAAATAACAATCAAAAAGCTCAGAAACTTCTGCCACCTAGTAAAATTCCAGATTCCCAGCCAAGTCATTGGACAATTGAAGACAGTGAAGCCTTATACCGCATCGAAGGTTGGGGACAGCCTTATTTTTCCATAAATGCGGCAGGTCATGTTACAGTTTCTCCAAAAGGCGAGCGCGGTGGTTCTCTAGATTTGTACGAATTGGTTAAAGCACTAAAACTGCGTAATTTGGGTTTACCATTACTAATTCGCTTTTCGGATATTTTAGAAGATAGAATTGAGCGTCTCAATGCTTGTTTCGCTAAAGCTATAGCTCGCTACAACTATCCAGGTATTTATCAAGGTGTCTTTCCCGTTAAATGCAATCAACAACGGCATTTGATAGAAGATTTAGTACGTTTTGGCAAACCCCATCAATTTGGCTTGGAAGCAGGTTCTAAGCCCGAATTAATGATTGCTTTGGCACTACTCGATACACCGGGGGCTTTATTAATTTGTAACGGTTACAAAGACCGTGAATATATTGAAACGGCAATGTTAGTTCAAAGACTCGGACAAACTCCAATTTTAGTTTTAGAGCAAATTGAAGAAGTTGATTTAGTAATTGAAGTTAGTCGGCAGTTAGAAATTCAACCAATCTTGGGAATCCGTGCTAAACTTAGCACCCAAGGAATAGGACGTTGGGGAACTTCCAGTGGCGATCGCGCTAAGTTCGGTTTGAATATTCCCGAAATTATTCAAGTCGTGGATAAGTTACGAGATGCAGAATTATTAGATTCTTTACAGCTTTTGCATTTCCATGTCGGTTCGCAAATTTCGGCGATTAATGTGATTAAAGATGCTATTCAGGAGGCTAGCCGGATTTATGTTGAGCTAGCTTGCTTGGGAGCAAATATGAAATATCTTGATGTCGGTGGCGGTTTAGGGGTTGATTACGACGGTTCTCAAACCAACTTTTACGCTTCTAAAAATTACAATATGCAAAACTATGCCAATGACATCGTGGCAGAGTTAAAAGATGCCTGTAAGGAACAAGATATTCCCGTACCAACACTAATAAGTGAAAGCGGAAGAGCTGTTGCTTCCCATCAGTCGGTACTAATTTTCGACGTACTCAGTACCAGCGAAGTACCATTAGAACCACCAGAACCATTTCAAGAAGGTGAATCACATCTTATTTCCTATTTGTGGGAAACTTACCAATCTATCAACGAAGAGAATTATCAAGAGTTTTATCATGATGCGACTCAGTTCAAAGAAGAAGCCATTAGTCGTTTCAATTTAGGAATTTTATCCTTGAGGGAACGAGCCAAAGCAGAACAATTATACTGGGCATGTTGTTCTAAAATTCTGAACATTACTAAGAAGCAAGAATACGTGCCCGACGATATGGAAGACTTGGAACTGATTATGTCTTCTATTTATTACATCAATCTTTCCGTGTTTCAATCGGCACCGGATTGTTGGGCAATAAATCAGTTATTCCCGATTATGCCCATACACCGCTTGGATGAAGAACCTACACGACGCGGAATTTTAGCTGACCTAACATGCGACAGTGATGGTAAAATAGATAGTTTTATTGACTTGCGAGACGTTAAATCTGTCTTGGAACTACATCCTTTTAAAACTGGAGAATCTTACTATCTAGGTATGTTCCTCAATGGAGCCTACCAAGAAATCATGGGTAATTTACATAATCTCTTTGGTGACACGAATACGGTTCATATCCAACTTACACCCAAAGGCTATCAAATTAAACACGTAGTCAAAGGCGATACAATGAGTGAGGTCGTCAGTTATGTACAGCATGACGCAGAGGATATGGTAGAAAGAATCCGTCAGCGTTGTGAAAAAGCTTTGGAAGAAAATCATATTACCATTGCCCAATCCCAGCGACTGTTACAAACTTACGAGCAAAGTTTGAGCCGGTATACTTATCTTTCTTCTTGATTTTGGGCATGGGGCATCGGGCATAGGGCATTGGGCATGGGGCATTGGGCATTGGGCCGAAAGGGC
>DESS01000177.1:22737-22881 GCA_002361335.1 Richelia sp. UBA3308 | reverse complement strand
ATGGGGCATAGGGCATGGGGCATAGGGCATGGGGCATGGGGCATTGGGAATTGGGCATGGGGCATTAACAACAAACAATAAACAACTAACAACGAACAACAAACAAATAACAACTAACAAATAACAAATAACAACTAACAACTA
>DESS01000177.1:0-22673 GCA_002361335.1 Richelia sp. UBA3308 | reverse complement strand
AACTAACAAATAACAACTAACAAATAACAACTAACAACTAACTATTAATATATGGATTTTGAATTTTTACCTAAGCTGCCGAAATCAAATCTTGACGATCGCACTTTCAAAGATTTAGTTGAAGAGTGTATTCTCCGCATTCCTCGCTACTGCCCGGAATGGACTAATCACAATCCTAGCGATCCTGGTATTACTTTAATTGAAATGTTTGCGTGGTTAACTGACCAAATGTTACTGCGCTTTAATCAAGTTCCTCGGCGCAATTATGTCGCTTTTTTGGAATTAATGGGAATTCGCCTCAATCCTCCATCCCCGGCTACTTGCCAACTTACCTTTTACCTTTCGGCAGCCCAAAATCAGGAATTACGCATACCCCGGTTTACGGAAGTCGCTACAGTACGAACGGAAACCGAAGAAGCAGTAATTTTTACTACTGATAAAGAACTTGTTATCGGTAATCCTCAAATCAATTATTTGCTCAGTGCAGATACAGCAGAAACTATCTCTAACCAAGATTTGAGAAACCTTACTCCTTCTAACCGTCAATGGCAAAACTTGCAAGAAACCTTACTATTCGATGAGCCATCAATGCCTGGTAACTGTTTTTACTTGGTGTTGTCAGAATCAGAAAATTCCATCGAAGGAAATGCGATCGCCATTACTTTTAAAGGGGAAGCGGCGAGAACCACGGGTATCGATCCTAATAATCCCCCTTTACAATGGGAAGCTTGGAACGGTCAAAATTGGGTAAATGTGCTACGAGTCAAAGATGACGATAAAACCAAAGGTTTCAGTTTTGATGGTATACCCCAACCCCTTGAAGGTGCCGATGTTATTTTACATTTACCTCTGGAATTACCTATAGTTAGTTTTGATACAAACTACCGGGGACACTGGATACGCTGCACTTATATGTATCCTCAAGAGACGCAACAACCTTATAGTTCTTCTCCTAGCATTGTTGGATTGGTTGTTAGGTCTATCGGTGGTGCAGTCAAAGCCACTCAGTGTATCCGCGTAGAGCAGGAATTATTAGGTATAAGTAATGGTAAAGCAGGTCAGACATTTGAGTTACAAAGCAAACCAGTTTTAGGGCGTTCTGTTGACGAACATATTCGGATTAAACAACCAGGAGAAATCAGCGAAAACCCTCTAGATTGGGAACAATGGCAAGAAGTGTCAGATTTTGCCGTATCCACCGTGGAAGATTGCCACTACACCATCGATTCTCAAACTGGTGAAGTCCAATTTGGACCACTGATACGAGAACCTTCCCAACTCAGACAACAGATATATCAACGGGGACAAGTACAACCAGTAGGAAGAATTGTCAAACGAGACGATCGCAGAGCAGATAATTTAGCAACTTACATTCCTCCCTCTGCTAATGATGTTGGAGATATAGCATTAGAGCGACAATATGGTAAAGTTCCCCCTCCCGGTTCCGAGATATATATGATGGCATATCGCACGGGTGGAGGTACTATTGGCAACGTCAAAGCAGGTAAAATTACGGTACTAAAAAATTCAATTCCTTATGTAAAAAGCGTTATTAATTATGAAGATGCTTATGGTGGAACCGATCCAGAATCCTTAGATGAAGCTGCGATTCGAGTACCGGAGTTGCTGCGTACTCGTGAATGTGGTGTAACCCCAGAAGATTTTGAAAGGATAGCAAGAGATGCCTCTAAATTGGTTGCTCGCGCTCATTGTTTAACCAAACCCGAACACACCACAGCCGGGATTGTCCGTTTATTGATTGTACCTCAAATGGTGAATCTAAATAACTTTGATTTTAGACGGGGAATGCATCCAGATAATTTTGGGCTTTCTGGGGAGTTGAAAGAAGATATTGAAAAATACATCAGCGATCGCAAACCATTAGGGGTGCAAGTCAAATTAGAGGAACCGGAATATGTTGGCGTTAGGGTTAGAGCCGAGATAATACTAGAATCACAATATAATAGTCAGCGGGATAAAGAAAAAATTCGTGACAATTTACTTGTAGCAATATACCGATTTTTGAATCCTTTAGTGGGGGGTTTTGAAGGAAAAGGTTGGGATTTGGGACGTTCGGTGTATGTTTCAGATATCGTTGCAGTTTGTCAAAAAATTCCAGGTGTTAGATATTTAGGAATAGTAGAATTATTTAGCTTAAGCAAATTGGAATTTGAACTAAATTCAGAACTAAATTCAGAATGGTTGCTTGAAGATATCTCACAACCAGAAATTGATCCAGGTTCCTTGGGGTTGATATGTTCTTGGCAAGATGACAATCCACAATTAAATTCAGGTCACATTATAGAATTTAGAGAATAAATAGAGAGAGGGGTAGAGCGGGAGAAAATTTAAATTCCTAGCTTCTAACTACTCATTCCTAACTCTTCACTTTTTTCAATGCCCAATGCCCAATGCCCAATGCCCAAGTTTAATAACTAACAACTAACATGGTATTAGCCGTAGAAATTACTCCGACACAACCTTTACAAGCCGATATATCTACAGATAAAAGCAAAGAAGCAGTTGGTAATAACTTGTTATTATATCCTGGACAACCAGGAGAATTTTTAGTTACTCTATCAAATGATACAAATAATTCATTGGAATGGAAACTAGAAATTGCAGGAGATTTTCCTCATAATTGGTGCAACCCGAATCAAACCAACTTAGAGGAAATTTCACCTAGGGAAAAGCGAGAATTCGCCATATCCTTAATGGTTCCAGAAAAATTTTTTGAAGACTCATTACAGATAAATAAAAATCAACCTCGCTTACAAATTGATTATCAAATACAAATTTCAATTTTCATCAAGCAAAGCGGAAATTCAACCCAATTAGAGTTAGTAAAATATCAAGTTTTAAACTTATTGGTACGTCCTAATATTTCTTACATAGATTTTTTACCAAGCATTTATCAACAAGTAGATTTTATCGGACGACTTGTAGGTATTTTTGAACAAGCTTTTGATCCCGCAGTCCAAACAATAGATAATTTGTGGGCATATCTTGACCCTTTGACAGCCCCTACCGCACTGCAAAATTTTCTCGCACATTGGGTAGCTTGGGACATTGATAGTCGATGGGATATTGATAAACAAAGACAACTAATTCGGAATGCCATAACTATTTACCGTTGGCACGGTACACGCTACGGTTTACGTTTATATTTACATCTTTATACTGGTTTACCATTAGATGAAGACTCATCAGAAGTCGATAAACATATTAGTATTCAAGAAGTTTTCAACAATGGTTTTGTATTAGGTAAAACTCTGATTGGTCAAGATTCAATGATCGGAGGAGGTTGTCCATATCATTTTATTGTACAATTGCGTGTAACTGAATCATTACACATCGATGAAAGTTTAGTACGAAAGATTATCGAACAGCAAAAACCTGCTTTTTCTACCTATGAATTATCAATTATTAATCCTTAAGAGGTTTTACTATTATCTGGGATTATCCCCCCTCTCCCCGCGATGTATTGGGGGGTTCTGTCCCCCTTTTTTAAGGGGAGCCACTGCTCCGGCACGGTTCCCGCAGTACGAGCAAGTGGCGTGGATATAGGGGAATCTAAAAGTTTACGAGTTTTATTTAAGTAAAAAAATATCACTATGTTAAGAAACGTAAACAAATTACTGTTCGTGTTCTTGGCTAAATAATATTAAACCGAAAAAAATTAACAAAGTAGCAATATGAAAAATTACCATACTCCATAATAACTGTCGGTGTTCTGTAGTAAATGCAAACCAGTGGGGAAAACCGACATATAAAATTAACTGTGAACTTGCACTGGTAAAGAAACCAACTATTCCCCAGCGAGTTTTTAACCATAAACCGATAAAAGTTAAGCTATCTAAAATCCCGTAGGAAACATCCCCAATCTGCCAACTTAAAGGTTCTTCTATAAACGGCATTTCCCCAAACCCAAGTAAATTGGCATAATGCACAATTGCACCATACAAGTAAAAAAGTCCGAGAATTTTAAGATAAATTCCCATACTACGTTGATATCGAGATTCAAAAAGTAAATGCATCATTTTTGGTATTGGTGTATTGTTTTATCTCTATTTTTCGCAACTGAAACAGATGCTTCTTCAGTACATAGTATGCTAAAAATATTGCTAAAAATATTGCAATTATTACTAGGGAATGTTACTACATTTATAAATTACCTTGATAGTAAATACTATTTTTTATTCCCTGTTCCCTACTCCCTATTCCCAATTAAGAGTTGCCTTTGTTTATTATTTTTCTAGCATACTAAGTACGGATGACCCAAACAGATTAACATCTAATTAACAATTACTGAAACCATAAATAATACAATATGATATGTCATGTGAGCGTATATTGCAGCCTCTAAACCTTTACGCCAGTACAACCAGCCTGCAATTACTCCAACAATCATATTTAGAGCCATAACTAAAGCAATTAAAAATATTGTCGGTTGAGAAATAAAGCTAAACAATACTGGTAAATGTCCGAGGCCAAATATTGCCGCAGAAACTATAATTCCCAACCAGTAAAAAACATATTTCGGCTTACCAGAGCCTTTTTGAAAAATTTTCCATTGAAGCCAGATTAAAAACGTCATCAAACCCCAACGCATCAGTAATTCTTCTACTATGCCGCCGTAAAGTATACGAGTAATTAAAGGTATTTGATTGGCAGGATTCTGATTCAGAAGAAGATATTCTGGTGGCAAAAATGGTTCGGCAAGTTTCAGCGAACAAGCACTTATAATATACGCTATAACCCCTCCAGTAACTCCAAATCTAATTTGTTTGGAAAAAATAGAGCCAACGCCGCTTTTAATATAAAATGCCTTAATTAAAGGAGTAGATAACTTTACTCTAGGTGCAAGATTACTTCCGATTAAAGTCACAAATCCTAATAACACGCTCGACTGTATCAAGCTGATAACCTTGAGTGCAGGTAGCGATAAAGGTAATTCTGTATCTTCTGGAATATTAATCGGAACAAGCAATAAAGAAAACACACCTGTTAATCCCAGCAGGAACAAAGTAAGAGATATTTTGAATTTTGAAACTCTTATTTGCGATCTAGAATCCGGAGTCAAAGTCATAGTAATCCTTACCTATTAATTAACACTTAAACCAAACCACGGACATGTATAAATTCACACTCATCTTGCGACGAGTGTGAATAACAACTAGAAATCATTTTTCGCCAACGATACAGACAAATTGTTGTTTGGGTTCAGAATTCACAATCCAGTTAATATTCTTAAAACCCACCCCTTTCATCATTTTTTTGACTTCTTCAGTGTCGTATACCCTAAACCCATGTTTAGGGAGAGTTGTTTTTTTAAGGAATTCTTTAGAATTAAAACAAATAACGAGTGAACCTCTTTCTTCCAGGATTTGATGTAGCTGGGTTAATGTTTGTTTAACATCCGACCAAAAATAAATCGTATTAACGGTACAAATCTTAGTAAAATTACAATCTAAATTTGTTAAGTTAACTGTATTATTGTAATTAAGTTTTAACTTTCCTGCTTTGATCTGCGACGAAAAACGCTTTTTACAAAACTCAACCATTTCTGGAGAAACATCTACACCAAGCACAAATTCCACTCCTGGACTTTGGAGTATTTTATTTAGTAAGTAACCTCCACCAAAACCTAATTCTAGAACGCGATCGCCTTTAGATTCTAGGTTTAACATTCTGAATGCGAGGTTATTCATAGAAGCGTTATCTCTATTTAAAATTCGAGAAACAATTTGTTGACCAAACCATCCTGAAGGTTGACGCAGTTGTGATGCGAGAAATTTAGTAATCATTGTTTTCTGAACCTAGCTCTGTTCTATTACTATAAAAACATCGACGATTTCTTGCAGAAAAAATAATGGAATGGTACTAACAACGGATGTGTATACAATTGCAATATCAACGATTCCAGAATATTTTGTTTAAATTTTAGTTAAGATATATTGCATTACTTTAACCTCAAAATAAACCATCGGTTTGGTAAATCGAAATAGTAAATAAGTCGGCGCAAAAATATAGTTACGTAAACAAAAGTAATTAGCTAAGACCGTCTTTCCTTGTGCAAGACAGTAAGACAGCCTTATCTCAAAGATGATTTTTGCTGCCTACGTACTTATATCTGGATGAAGACAGCTTGGATCAAGGGAATACTTTGATCTTGCAGCAAAGTTTTTATTATTGATCGAAAACAAATTTCCGAAATTAATATTTCACAACTGTAGTCTTTCTACATACTCTGAGATATCTGCACATAAAAATGAGAATAATAAGTGCATCTCCTTATCTCCAGATCAAGTCCCTAGCACCAAAAGCGGTATTTATACGTAAAAAATAATCAAGCAGTTAGTTTATAAGCGGTATTTATACGGAAAAAATAATCAAGCAGTTAGTTTATAATCAATCATTACCTAAATTTCCAACCCTGTTGAACCCCCACAACCGGGTTTTCAACCAAAATCCTTTTTTCAAAGAAGTAATAGCAAAAACAAAAATCAAAGATATACCTTATGCTAAATAAATTTTTTCGCAGTTATTGGGTGCTTATATGTACATTATCTTTAATATCTACCTTATTATTGGCAAATCTACCTAGTTATGGCCTAGCAGTAAAGGAAGTACCAAATCCCCGTCAACAAGATGCCGGGTGGGTAACTGATATGGTTGATATGCTTTCCTCCCAAGCTGAAAACCAACTTAACCAAATGATTTCTGAGTTGGAAAAGAAAAACGGTACAGAAATCGTAGTTGTTACAGTACCACAAACAAAACCTTCAGCCACACCCAAAGCATTTACCAGGGAATTATTAAAAACTTGGGATATCGGTAAAAAAGGCAAAAATAACGGCGTGTTATTCTTGATTTCAAAAGGCGATCGCCACACCGAAATTGAAACTGGTTACGGTATAGAAGGTATTTTACCCAATGCCAAAGTTGATAATATCCTCCGCAAACAGGTAAAACCGGAGTTTAAACAAGGAAACTTTGAAGCTGGTATTGTTGCTGGTACAAAGGCATTAATTGAAGAATTGGGAGTAGATATTGCAAATACAAGTTTTGCGGTTTCCAAACAAAAAAATACAAACTCTTTCAAATATCTGTTATTGATTTTAATCCCTTTATCATTATGGAAGTTTATGATTTTGCCACTAGCAAGGTATATCTTTAAAGTTTTACCACACTCTTTTCGTAAGCGGAGCTATTAGTTTTCATCAGTTTCTAGAAGTTATCGAAGTTGCAATTATAGCAATTCCAGCAGCACTGACTTTGGCGGTGGCGACAGTAGTGGCGATAGTACTGGGGATGATTGGTAATCGCAAAAAAAATAAAAACTATCATTATTTACCGAACAGCAATTTACAAGTAAATACTATTTGTACAGCTTCGATTCACTACAATAAGTAAGTCGTTGATGCAAATTGGAATTATCAATGGAACCAGAAAAATCAGTTTTAGAATTGGTTCACAATTACTCAGATGACGATGGTTTGAAAATATGAAATAAATTATTATTTTTTGGCAGTCACAAGAAAAGAACGTCGCCTTTGTGGAACTGAACGGGGTGTAATTTTAGCAGAGTATCGACCATAATTTGCTCTAATTTCTCCCGGTTGTATAACGGAGGCATTCCATCCATGATTGGCAAATAATTCTTCAGGCTCATCTGTACCGAAACGCCAATTTTTACTAATTAATCCATTAGGATGTTTAGAGCCTACTTCCCATGACTTTACACTTATTAAATCAGCACCTAAATAACTACCAGTGGCGCTTAATTTAGAAACCGTTTGCAGTAATTTATTTACCTCTTTTTTATCTAGATACATTAACAGCCCTTCCATCAACCAAACTGTAGGCTCATGAGAAATGTATCCTTGATTTTTTAATAAATGCGCCCAAGGTTGTTGCAGATTAGATGCAAGGGCATATCGATGACATGATGCCGGAACATCTTTGAGAATCGCTTCTTTACGCTCGATAATTTCTGGTAAATCAATTTCATACAAATGTGTTGCTGACGGGAAAGGAAGACGAAATGCCCTAGTATCAAACCCAGCACCTAAAAGCACAACTTGGTGTACTTCAGGCAATACAGATAAGAGAAAATCATCAAAAAAACGGGTGCGAACTGCAACAAATTGGATGCGAAGAGCAGTTGAAAATGGGTTAGAGCCATCAATTTTATCCCATTTTTCCCGCAAAGCCAACATCTGATCAGTCCCAACTAACTGAGCTGCAAAGGGATCTTTAAATAGGCAATCCGATCTTTGTGATTCAATAGCCCGCTTGGCAGCCATTACTAGGGCTGTACGGCAAACATCATCTTTAATTTCAGGTATTTTGACTACTTTTTCATTGGCCATAACACTTTTCAAGAGAGGCAACAGAGCCATTATCCCACTATTTCAATTTCTATCTTTCTAGGAGCAGTGATGGTTATTAACATTTTGTTAGATGATTTAATTTATTTCGACTTACTTAAGCCACTCCATAGCCTGTGTAAGGACGTTTATAACTGGGATGCAAACCGAGAATAATGTCTTCTTTTGGTATACCCATTTCCACCAAATCTTGCGCCAAATCAGCTTCTGTCATATTTCGCTGAATCCAAATTTTGCCATCTTTAATATCTAAATGAATGAAACAGTTATAAACTCGTTTAAGTCCATCCCAACCAATATCTAGAAGTTGATAATGGTCATTTTCTGTATCACAAATTAGTTGACACTCTACTTCTGAATCTGGATTATTCGCTTCATGGGTGACATGATTATTTAATAATTGGCGGATTAATAATCGGTACTGTTCTAATTTTTCCATTCGATCACTACCTCCTTAACAGGATCGTAGATTATTAATTTTAAATAGCTGGACAAAAATATTTACAGTCATTGTTCGCTGCGCGAAGCAATCCCAACCCTTGCGATTGCGTCATTCCGCACTTAGCGTGTGTAATTAATTCTGTCCGACTACTTACTTGAAAAGACAGCTTCTTTAGTAAATTTTTCTTGGAAGAATGATTCAAATGTATCAATAGGAACTGCTAAATAAAGTATTCTATCTGATTCGCTCTCCAGTAGTGAAATCGAATATTTTTTTTAAAACAGATACCCTTATTCGTTTGATTGTCAATACCTAGATTTGAATTAAATTATTTAGGTAATCTAAATTACAAGCAAGTTTACATTTATTAATATAGGCATCGATGATTTTTCAAGTTTTTTTCTCTATGTAATATATAAATAATACAAAAATAAAGCTATTTGATGTTTCATTGAGGGGTAATTGAATAATTTACAGGGAATATTTAAAAGTTATATATACTGCTTCCCTCAGAATAACAATATCATATTTTGGCGCAAAGTCTTGTAATCTCGTGGATTAATTGAGAATAGAGTCAATAATTATGTTTATGTAAATCGATGTAAATCAATTGTGACGAAATATGAATACGGAAAATTGATGATTGAGGGAGTATTGATAATTTTTAATTATTTAAACAAAGAACGAAGGTAAAGGTAAAATCTTGATACACCAAGACGATATTGAAAGGGAAAGTTTTTAATATGATTACTCATTCTTTGAATAAAGGAAAAACTTCAATTTCAATTACTTTATAATTTATGTACATAAACCCGTACATAAACTGATGTTTGATTACGAAATCACATCTCCCACGGATGCTAGAAATAACTTTTTTAAGTTGTTGGATCTAGTTACACAAAATAATCAGGTATACATCATCAATCGTCGTGATGGTGAAAATGTTGCTTTGATTACGGAATCGGATTTGAGAAGTTTGGTTGAGACGGTTTATTTATTAAGAACTCCTGCAAATGCAAGTCGCTTATTGGATGCAATTGAGGAGTCTAAGACTATAAAAATTAAACCTCAAAGCATTGAAGAACTGCAACGGGAGTTGGGGGTTGAGCAAGAAGAAAAGGAAGAAAGCTGAATCCCCCGATGAAGTAAAGCATTAACTAAGCGAGTTTTAAATTTTCATAATTTTGTAAATTTATAATAGCTTTATTCGCAATTTCTCTGACATAAGTACTTTCGTCATTCAAAGCTTGTTGCCAAACTTCGTAAAGCCGATTGCGATTGAGTTCCAAAAGTGAATCCGCAGCAAAAATACGCACGTAAACATCTTCATCTTCAAGAAGTAAAATAATTAATGCGTCAATTGACTGGTCGTTATTATAGTTTTGTAGTTGTTTAGCAACTATTTGTCTAGGTCTTCTTGATTTATTTTCTCTGTGAACTTCTTCAACAAGACACTTTAATATTTCCGGTTGTTTATAAGATTCTAAAGATGATAATGCTTCACTACGAACGCTTTCTTCCGAATCTGTTCTAACTAATTCAATTAGATAAGGAATGCTTCGATTATCGTTAATATCGCCTAAGTTACAAGCTGCTGTTTCCCGTATTTCTGGATTAGAATCGGAGAGAAAGGGAATTATAAGTTCTAAAGCATTATCAGGTTTTAAAGTTCCAATTTTATCTAATGCTAGCTCGATAATTTCTGGGTTATTGCTTTGTAGTTCTGATATTGCTTTTTGTAATTCATCCATAAAAAGATATTTTGTGATATTTATTTGAAAATAAATTTAGTTAAAATAAATTTAGTTAAAATAAATTTAGATTACCCAAACTATAACGTTTCCTGGAATTTGTCCTTCAATTAGAATTTCTCCATTTTTCTCCATAGCGGCTTTAACATCATTAGCTTTTCTGCGGACTTTTTTCTTGGGATGTTGATTAATTATCTCAGCAACATCTTCGGGAGTATATATCCTAATTTTACCTTCTGCTTCTAATTGCTGAAGTGCTTTCCAAGGAACTTTGAAAATCTTGTTGTTTTTGGGAAATTTTTGAGAACCACCACCACTCTTAATTGTTATAGCGGTTGAAAAAGATATATACCTACTTGTCTGTGCTGATTCCTTATCTAAAACATGAACCCAAGGATTTTGAATATCGGCTGCGATTGCTTCTTCACTATCGGGTTCAAAACCTACGGGATTACCAATCTTGTAGTTGTCATCAGCACGGAAAAGATAACTGGGTTCTGAAGAACTAGTTTTTTCAAATTCCTTTTTTGGGTTCACTGCTTTGAGTAATTAACGAAGTACTCAAATTGATTTTATTGCTGATTGACACTATTACAAATAAGTTTTAAGCTTCAACTCGCAAAATCGCTTCTTTCACTTCCACCTCTCCTTCAATTACTGCCATAATTCCCGGTAAATATTCATCCATCATCATCACGTTGGCGTAAACCATTTGTTTGATTAATGCAAAACTAAGGTTGTCACCTTCTACGTCAATACTGGTTTTGTAGCGGATTTCTCCTGTAGTGAAATCGAATTCAAAGTTACCCATAATCATGCCATAGTTGGCGCGGGTAATGAATTCTATGATGGGTTGATGTTTGTTTTCTGGGGCGTTAATGGGGGAGACTGAATAAAAGACGAATTGTTGCTGTTGTTCTCTGGCTTTAGCGTAGCAAGTCCATTTACCGTTTTTACCTTGGAAGGCTAAGCGTAAAGTTGGTTCCGTTTCCAGTTTAGCGAATTGCCAATCGTCTTCGATGAAGAAGTTGACTACTGAAGAGAAAATACTTTCCTCCGAAGCAATCTCCTCAGATATTTCTGAGATGCTATTAGTTATTTCTTCAAAAGCATCGGTCATTTCCTTAATACTTTCAGAAAGTACTTCTTGAGTCATTTCTGAGAGATTATTTGTTAATTATTCTACATGTTGAGTCATTTCTTCAACTGCTTGAGACATGACATCTACCGAATCTTCTGAGTTATTGCTATCAGTCCACTCTTTAGCAAAATTAAGCATTGCTTCGCTCATTTTTTTGCTATCAATACCATCATTGGTGATATCGGAAGGTTTGAGATAAGCCCAAAGAGTACGGTAGCCAGTTTCACCTGTTTCTTGTTTTTGCTTGACTTCTAAAGCGTACCAACTGTAGGTGGATAATATTGGATGGTTGGGCTGTTGTTGGCTGAGTTGCTGGAGGTAGGATGTTGCTTGGTTCGCATCTGTGGCATTTTCTGCTAGTTTTGGTAGTAAAGCAGGGTCGAGTGTGGCTTGGATTTGAATTTCGGTTGATGGTTGGAAGTTTCCACCTGAAAGAGGTGCGCGGATTTCTGGTTTTAGGTTGAATAAGGCTTCGGTGTCAATGTGTTGGTAGAGTTGGTGAGTTATGCAGAAGTTAAGGCGACATTCGGTGATTTGGTTGTTTTGTTTGGAAAGGGATAGGGAAGTTGTGTGAATTTTTAGGGGAGAGTTGGAGGAGTTATTTAAGGTTAACTCTTTTTCTAAAGGGAAATTTTCAATATGACTATTCATTCTTTTGATATATATTTTCTTCTGCTTCTCTAATAATTTCTGTTAAACTTCTTCCGATTTTTGTTTGCATAAATCCTTGGATAATATTGAAAGGGTCTAAAAATAATTCTTTCGATACCCCATCCCTTTCAAAGTAACCCACAACATAATGTAAAAATGACTCAGAATCTGGATTTTCATTTAAAAACCAAATTCCACCATGACGATAAAGTAATAATTCTCCCACATAGTACATCAACATCGTATGAAATGTTTGTTGATCTTCCCTATCTAATTCACTAATATCTTGATTTTTCAAAAACAACTCCAAAACTTGAAGGAATTTCTCTGGTTTATCCACAGCAGTCTGTGGATTCTCTACACCAACAAAGCCAGCAAACTCTATTATTGCCGGTTTAATGCCAGCTACAAAACTACGAAAAGCTTTTCTTCTTTTTGTTTGTATCTCTTTTTCTTCTAAAGTTAGTTCTCTCATTTACTACCGACTCTCCTGTTTATTAATATTTCATCTAAGATTACTTAGGTCATAGGTAGTATAGGGAATACCAAAATCATCCAGAGTTTTTGCGAGTTCTTTAGAGGGAGCAGCATCGGTAAAGATCCACTTTGGAGAAAAGTTTTTCGGATCTGCTTCCATTAGATAGACATCTTTAAGGATTTGGTCTTGTATTTTACTGCTTAAAGGTACTTCATTGACTTTGCGATGACCGATATATCCTTGATAAGATTTCACCTCAATCTTTAAATGTTTTTGTCCCGATTTGGATGGTACAACATCAACATAGCGTCCCCCTGTATCTTCAAATCCTTTCCCAAGGTCTGATAATCGAAAATGCTCTTGACGTTGAGCTTGGTAAAGATCCTCTACGAACTCTTCACCTGCTTTCCATCTTTCCTTACCCTTCAATTTCTTGATATCTTTTAGACTTTTTCTAAAATTCACCTTCGGGTTGGGTAGATGTGCAGTATTTGAAATAGCATCGTCTGAAAGAAGTATACCCTTCTCTCCGGAAGCTGTTGTGACAGCATCACCAAATTTTGCTGATTGAGATCCTGAATCAACAGCTTCATCAATGACAGTATTGTCAGCCAAAAGGATTTTAGGGTTTATGTGTCCCCAAAGTTGAATTCGTTTTCCTAATCTTGAAATTGAAAACTTTTTAAAACGTAGTTTATCTTTTAGTTTTCCTGCTAATTCATCTAATGATTTTATTCCTTTTCCAAAACCACCCTTAAGCCCTTTAAGCATTATCTTCCCATTCTTAAAGGCAGTCTTAGCACCTTTCGCTCCAATTTTGGCAAGTTCCTTAGCACTTTTAGCAGTAGCCTTAACAGTCGTCTTAACCGAAGTAACTGCTGCTTTAGCTGCGCCCTTAATACCTCCCTTAAGTGCTTTGAAAATCGCACCTGCATTAAACAGTAAAGCAAAAACTAATTCAATTGCACCAGCAGCAACTCCACGAGCAAGACTCTTAGCTGCAACAGCAGTTTCCCCAGCCCAACCTTGACTAAAGTAATTGCCGATATGACCAGCTATTTGTGCCATCCCTACACCAGCCATGACGGTACCCAAGATTTGCAAGAGCGGTGGAACTGCTGCCATGACGGCACCACCTGTAAGAATATTGAGAGCAATAAAACCAGTAATTCCGGCGATCGCACCAGCCAGCAATTTGCCCCAGTTAGCTGCGAACCACTGTTTGATTCCATGCCAAAGCTGATTAAACATATACTTCGATCTCTGCCAAGGAGTCAAGGGTCCAATCGTCTTCATATTTGCAGGAATCTCACCCTGTTTAGCAGGTTCACCTTGCTTTTGAGTAGATTCTGCACCTTCAACTTTCTGAGACATCATCTTCTCAAGTTTGGCTTGGGCTGTAGCTTCATTATCACAGCAAGCTTCTGGTTGAGCAGTCTTCCCACCCGATACAGTTTGTGGTGCTGCGGCGGCTTGTTCTGGATTAGCTTCCCCTCCTAGCTCAGCTTTAATAGCTTCAATTGAATTAGCCGGATTATTCGATTCGCCAAATTCAACCTCACCCCCATCCTGTAAATTGAGCGAAGCGAGAAACTCAGGTGAAACATCAAAGGCAGCAACACTATCAACGGCAATATCGTTTTCGGTAAATTCATCCTTGCTTAACATTTGAGCGAGTTCACTATTCTCTCCCCCATTTGCTAGTGGTGTACCTTCTGTAGTTGCTGGTACGTTACATTGAGCGCAGTCCTCAGGAGTTCGCTCAAAAGGTAACGGTTGGGTAATATCCATCCCCATGACTTCCTCAGACATTTGTCCCCAGAAGTGATCGGGCATTTGCTGAGCAGCAGATACCAGGTTACCAATTTTTGCGAGTAATTCCTTAATTTCACCGTTGATAATCATACCAATGACGGTGAAGATTCCGTTATACAAGTCTTGGATTAGTCCCAGCAATTGGTCTAAAGTCTTTGCCAAGAAGTCCAAAACGGCGGAAATACCTTTCTTTAACAAGTCAGCCACTGCATTAACTGCTTGTACTGCTTTGTTAATTGCTTGGTCAATTTTGGCTGTAATTTTCTTGGCTATTCCTGGAAATGCAGCAAAAACAACTCTAACTAAACCTTTGAGAATTTCTCCATAAGCTTTGATTAAACCAACAATCGCATTGCGTGCTAAGTCAATCGCAGCCATTGCTAATTGCTTTGCAGCCTCGAAAATCGCTTTTACTGCTTTGCGTAAGTTGTCATAAACAAAATTGACGGCTTGCTTGACTCCATCTATGAGAGTTTTAGCTGCTGATTTAGCCCAACCCCAAAAACCACCGGATTCTTTCTTTCCTTCTTCTTTTTTCTTGGCTGCTTCATTGTCAGCTTTCTGCTTTTCCGCTTCGGCTTTTTGTTCGGCTTCTACTAAGTGTTTAGCTGCTTGGGTTTCACCTTTAGTTTTTTCTTGACCAATTTTCTGTTGCTGTTCCTGAGTTGCTTTCCCAGCTTTTTGCTGATAATCAAGTTCTGCATTCTCTAACTCAGTTTGCCACTCTTGCTTGGCTTGAGCAACTTCTGTTTGTGCTAATTGTCGTTTTTCTAATTGCTTCTGCTTAGTTTCCTCAGTTAACTGACCAATTTCTTTATCTGCATTTGTCCTAGCTTTAGTTGAATCGGTATCAAATTTATCTTTACCGCTTTGATATTTCTCCTGTTCCACCCCAATTTTTTCTCTCAGGAATGGACTCAGGGATTGATTCAAACCACCAACTACTTCACCAGAAAGGGCTGGATTTTCGCCACCTTTATCACCGGGAGCCGCAACAGCAGAAAGTTCTTTATTAGCCTTGAGAGTTTCATTACTAGCTTTGGGGGAAATACTATTTTCACCAAAATCTTGAGTAATACCTTGTGCTGCTTGAGCTTTAGCCGCTTGTACCTCTTGAGCGGATTGGGCCTTATCTTCGTTTATCTGTGAGGGGTTAGCTTCACCTGTCAAATCAACAGAAGGGCGATCGCCAGCACTAGTATTAATTTGACTAGTATTTAAATGTACGCTATTCAAGGCATTTTGAGCGCTTCTACTGAGGGCTTGGTCGGATTGCCCTTCTTGCTCAACTTTTCCACCAGCCAATTGTGTCGCTGTTATAGGTGGTGCAGGGGGTGCTTCTGGTACTGATGTTTCATATTTTGCTTTTTCTCCACCTGATGTGGTTGCTCCCAATTTGTCATCAGGTGCTTGTTTGGTTATTGCAGCTTGCTGTGCAACTTTTTCACCAGCTTTTTGCGATTCTGACTCTTTGGCTGGTAAACCTGTAGGTGCGTGAATTTCCGGTATCGTTTCTTGGAGTTGTTGCTTTTGTTTTTCCAGGGCTTGGGCTGAAGCGGTTTGAGCCTGGGCGTAAGTAGAAACTGCTTGAGTTGGTGGTGTATTTTTTAGCTGTTGGAGAATTTGACCGGGGTTTTCCGCAGTAATAGGAGCCGCTTCTTGTGGTACTGGGGCACTTTCTTGTCCGCCACCAATCGCCATTGCAGCATTACCAGATGCACTAGTTGAGGCTTTTGTTACATTATTTGTTGCTGTTGAGTTTGTAACTTCTGCCGGATTTTGAGAAGCATTTTCTACTGTGGACTGATTGACTTTTTCTTCAACTTGTGAATATTGTTTTGGTTCAACTTCCGCAGAATCCTTCCCAATTTGTTTCGCTTTTAGAGATTCTTTCTCCGGTTTATTCCCTGGTATTTCGCTTTTTTCTTTATTAGAGTTAGCTTTCGATGAGTTATTATTGTCTATTTGCTTTGCTTTTAGCGGTTCTTGTTGAGATTTTTCAAGGGGTGATTGACTTTGCTGTTTATCTTCTCCTATTTCCTTGATCTGTGGTGGTTTCTGTAATCCAACTCCCCCAGTCTGCTGAATCGTATGAGTCAATTCATGGGCTGTCAATTCATCATTACCAGGAGATTTACCAGCACCATAGTAAATATCATTACCATGAGCAAAAGCCTGCGCTCCCAACTCCTTATTCATCTGCACAGCGCTGGAGTCACTATGCACCCGCACATTACTAAAATCAGCACCAAAACGCGGCTCCATAAAACCACGCACATCATCAGCTAAAGGACTACCTCCACCCTTCGAGCTTCCCAAACGACTTTCTAAACTAGAACTCGCTTTAGTGCGATCGCCATTTCCTTTTGTTTGAATTTCTTCAAGCTCTTCTTCCCCCCTCTCTGCTAGCGGAGAGGGGCTGGGGGTGAGGTTCCGCTGTACTGCTTCATCCGACATCCCCATAACTTTAGCTGCCGTTGCGTCAGCTTCCTGTTCGTATTTATCCCCCGGTTTACCAACAGTTAATTTAGTTTGAATTGATTCGTTATCTAAATCTTCTTTTTTATCTTCATCTTCTGACTGCGGTAGCTTGAGAGCAGCAGGTTTTAAATTTATATTTTCTTCTTTATTTTCATCATCAGCAGACGCATCGGACTTAGAAATTAAATCGGTTTCTTGTTGGGGTTCCTTCTCTTGTGAATTTTCTTCCTCACGTTGAATTACAGGTTGTGGAGCCTTGTAACCCATCTTGGTAAAAATATAATTTGCTGGAGGAATATCAACTGATGTATCTGCTTTTAAATCAACCTTATTTTCCTCATCATCAGCAGACACATCGGACTTTGCATTTACATCCGTTTCTTGTTCAGGTTCCTTCTCTTGGGAATTTTCTTCATCACGTTGAATTACAGGTTGAGGAGCCTTACAACCGATTTTGTCAGTAATATAATTTGCTGGAGGAATATCCTTTGGTAATTCTTTCTTACTTACTTTATTGCGATCGCGAGTAGGTTCTGCAAAAGGACGTGAAGTGATGAATGTTGGTTTAGTATCGGATTTCTTCCCCCACACAGAAGACTTTCGCGTTACAAACTCCCTACCCATACCTTCCCTCCCGCGAGGTAATTAACTGTTCTAATATATACTCGTTTCATTTTGATTTTATGTTAATTAGCTGACAAATATATCTAAGTTTTGTGACAATTATTAAGTATAGGAATCCTATGCTGAAATTGTGGATTTCTAGCCGGCGTAGGCGGGCTTTGTTTGGATAGCCCCACCATAGCCTTTTGGAGGGCGGTTAAGGCGGCTGATTATCTCATCCCCCAATTTGCACAGTCGGACAACCCATGACAATGCTATTCGGTGGTCCAATTGCTTCTTGAATTGTGTCTCCCATGCGACAAGCGGGTAGTCCATTAATTAATACAGTGGCACTACCAGTAATTACTACACCTGGACCATGTATTGGTAGAGGCAAGGGAGGTAGTAAGGGTGTTGCACAAGCATGAATATCAACTCCTTGAGCAGCCATACCTGTAATTTTTTCAGCCATTTTCTTGGCTTCATCGATTTTAGTTTTGACTGCGTTTGCTTGAGCGATGGGATTGCCACTTGCTGCTGCTGCATCTGCTTTGGCTATGTTTTCTACTGATTCTTTAACTGTATTGATTAAATCAGCGACTGCTGCGGCTGGCATCCCTCGCCATGCTGGTAATCCACCAATTAATACGGTGGGGCTTCCGGTTCCTCCTGTCAACACTGGTGGAAGGGGGTGTGCTACTGCGTCTGTAATTCTTGCTGCTGGTTTACTCATGATTTAGGGTATTGGGAATTGGGCCGAAGGGCATTGGGCCGAAGGGCATGGGGCATTGGGAATTGGGCCGAAGGGCATGGGGCATTGGGCATTGGGAATTGGGCATTGGGAATTGGGCATGGGGCATTGGGCATTGGGAATTGGGCATGGGGCATTCCCTATTAAATTTAATTGAGTTTAATCATTTTGCCTTGAACAGTGATTATACCAGTGGCGTTGATATCAATATTACCTTGAGCTTCTAATTTCAAGTTACCTGTAGAACTAATGCTGATAGTGGGAACGGGATTGTCATCCATACGAATTTTATGTCCTCCTGCTGTTTCAATTTCAATAAACTTTTCAGTATCGTTAAACCGCAGCTTGTGGCCGGAACCGGTACCTGTTTGGATGTAATAACCGCGCTTTTCACTGCCTTTGTCATCATCGACAAACCAGGCTTTATGACCGAAACGGGTTGTAGAACCACGCAAGCGCACTTTTCCATCAACTACTGTATCGCCGATTTTTCTAGGGGTGGGGTCTGTACCATTCCATACTCCACCAATGATATAAGGACGATGAATATCTCCGTGTTCAAAGGCAACTAATACTTCATCATTTATCTCTGGTAACCAGTAAATTCCCCTATCTGGTCCCGCACCGGGAGTTACTATTCTTGCCCAATTACTGGCGTGTTCTTCGGTCATGGTAGGCAATTTTACTTTGACTCTTCCCCATCCTTCGGGGTCTAAGTTATCGGTAACAATTCCTACTAAAACTGTATGTCCTGCTTGCGGTTTATTCTGAGATGCTAATGCGGTAAATAAGTTACCTCCACGGGAACCACGAATGCTAAACTCGGTGCTGTAAACTCTTTCTGAATAGATATGACGGGTTTCGGTAATATAATATTTACCGCTGTGCTGTCCCATTTCTTGGAGGTTAACTACTGTACCCGGACGAATTTTGGTGTTACCTTCGGCTTTTGCGTCAGCGTTGATAAATTGTCCCCCTAATTCATCACATAATGATTGTGCGATCGCGTCTGCTTCTTTAGGATTAAATACTGGTTGATCTACAACTATCATTTTGGGTGTAGGAGGTTTGCCATTAAATTTATTACTAGTTTCGCTACCGACACCATTTTGAGTATCTGTAATTACATTTGCGGATTTAGCGGTAGATACAATTGGTCTTTTTTGGCTATAATCCCAACCGCGTACTTCAACTTCTTTAACTTGTTCCGCACTGGTAACACGAATGCGGAAACTATGCAAGTCGGTTAACCATTTAAGTTTTAATTCTTCGCTGTGAGATTTGGGTTTGCGAAAGTTAAGTTTACCATCTTGAATAAACAATTCAAAACCAATTCTTGCAGCCCTTTCTCGCAAGAATTCCATGTTAGTTTGATTGGATTGAAAAATATATTCATGAACGACACCGCTGGGATCGATTTTATCAATTTTGATACTTACTTCTTCAGCAATTTTCTTGACAATATCGCTGTCAGTCATGTTTTGAAAAGAACGGTTATGTTTTCCACGATGTAAGCGATGGGAAACATCATAACCTCTAACTATTACAGGTGCTTGAGATTTGCCAGTGAAATTAGTATCAATTGCTGTAATTTCTCCTTCTAAAATATAATTTGGATGTTCATCTTCAAAATCTGGAGATTGGGTAGTACTGGCAATAAAACCAATTTTAACGGTTTTACCTATTTGTAATAAATCTTTATAACGCCAGATTTCGTCCTGATTTCTACCAGGGAAATAATCATTTTGAATAATTAAAGTAAACATTCCCGCACGATGTAAACTTTCTTCTACAGAAATTTGGAGAATATCCTCCATAAATTTATCATCAACAGGTTTACTATCTATTTGTAATTTTGGTAAGGAGCGGTAATTAGCCATAATTCAAAGGGTGATATCATGTCCGGTTAAAGAGTTATCATATTTGATCAATCGAAGTAATGAGTAATGAGTAATAAGTAATGAGTAGTAGAATACGCGCCATATTTTCTGTCTTGGTTATATAGTAAGTAATTAGTCGCACTTCATATGATAGGGAGAGGGGGAGACAAGGAGACAAGGAGAAGAATAATTAACTCTCTACTTACTATTTACTACTCATAACTCCTAAATTCTAAATTCTAAATTCTAAATTCTAAATTCTAAATTCTAAATTCTAAATTCTAAATTCTAAATTCTAAATTTTTATCAGATTCTACTGTTATTTTTTATTTCTACTTTTACGTTTCATGTTATCAGTTTGACGAGTTTTATTACTAGGATTAGGAGTAGCGACAGATTGATTTGGTTTGGGTTCGTCAGCTTCTTTAAGAGTGAGGCTATCAATTACAGCACGAACGGGAGTTCCATTAGGAAGAAACATGGTTAATTTATAGTTTAATTTTTCTACCATACAGCGTCTCAAATATATCTGTTCACCCCAAACAAATCTATAAATAGGAGGTCTTTCTTTACCGGGAGAAAATTCTACGGCTTTTTTGAAGTTATCAATATATTTTTTAACAACATTATCTCCTTCTTCATAAGTATCAAATAAAATATTATTAATGGTAATTTTATAAGCTTTAATATTAGAAAAACTTACTTTGGGCTTACCTTTGTTTTGAGTACGCGCTCCTGGATTTTCGGATGTTTCAACTACTCCTTCAAAAGCTAACTGGTTGGGATTAAACATAAATTTGATATCACTTCCGCCATCAAGACATTTTAGTTCTGCTTTTACTAGTTGCATTTATTTACCTTTTTTATATAATTAATTACAGTAAGTTAAAATATTAATGGCTATTGCGTTCTAGTTCAATTTCAATTCGTTGTCGCAACATAAGATAAACCTCTTGGCTTAAAGTTTGTAATTGATTATCCAATGGTAAATTCATGTCATATTTTTTTGGTGTATTGGCTAATTCATTAAAGTTACTTTGATATATTCCAGCTTTTTTACCTTGTCTTTCACATTCTATTTCTAAGCGTTGCTGTAAAATAGCATATACTTGTTGAGCCATAAGTTCTAATTGTTCTTCGTCGATAGAATCATCTTTTTTAGTCGGATTTTGGGTAATTTCTTCAAGATTGACATTGTTCTCATTTAAGGTTGAATTGGAGGAAGTAGAGTCAAAAGGGGAAAATAGTTGTATTGACGGAATTTCGGAAGGAATAGGTTTATAAACAAGATTATTTTCCGATATAGATTTATCTTTTTCACCGATTAATTGAGAAATATTTGACCATTGTTCGGGAATTTTTTCAGTTGATTTTTCGGATAATAAATTAATAGATTCTTGGTTAAAATTATCAATTTTTGTTTGTGGGAGTTGTGGAGATAATTCCGATTCAGGAGAAAAATTTCTCAGTATTAAATTATCTGTAGAAGCAAGAGGTTGGGAAGTTGCAGATAGTAGTTCAGAAATATTTGACCATTGTTCGGGAGTATTGTCAGAGGATGTGATATTAGATTGTTGGTTAAAATTGTTTGTTTTTGCTTGTGTTTGGTTTTCTCTTAATCTCATATTTGAAGTATTTGAATCCGATGTTAAAGCTGTTTCGTCGGAAAATTCAGTTACTAGTTTAGAAATTAGAAAATTAGATTCTTTTACTAAAGGTGATGATTTAGTTAATGGTTTTAAATTTGGTAAAATTTGGTTATCCAAGCGTGGTTGAATCTCGATTGATTCACTTGGTATAATTTCGGGTAATTCCGATTTAGTATTGTTTAATTTATCATCAGGTGTAGAATTGGTTTTAAAATCATCGGATTTTTGTTTTAATAAAGTAGAATTAGTTTGCGATCGCACGTCAAGAGGTGGTGGCTTCGCTAATCGCAATTCTGATTTTGGTTGAATATTTTGTATAAGTTGTTCTAATTGCAGTTGAATGGTTATTTGGGGTTGTGTTAAGTTTCTTTTTTGGGAATTTGGTTGTAAGGTGTTTGATTGAGATTCAACTGGTTGTGATTGAGTAAGATTTTGATTTGAAACCGGTTTTTCAACGGTTATGGAAGGAATATTCTCGTCGATTGGTTTGGTTGGAGTTTTTTCGATGGATAAGGATTGTGGTGGTTGGTAATGTGATTCAGCTTGTTGGGAAATTTGTTGTTGATTTTCTAAGGAAGGTTGAATAACTGTTGAAGAGTCGTTGATCTCAATATTATCAGTAGTTGTAGAATCGAATT
>DESS01000087.1 GCA_002361335.1 Richelia sp. UBA3308 | reverse complement strand
TTACTTTTTACTTCGCGACTTTTGCCCGAAGGGCTTCGGTAATAATGAATCATGGCAAAATTTTAAACCGATGGTGAGATTGGCACGCCAAAGGGAATCGAGTTTTTGTCATCAAGGCGGAAATTTAAGAACTTTTCGTTAACTAATTTCTTGTAAGTTTCTAAGTTACTTTTCCAAT
The DNA here is from genome assembly GCA_002361335.1 of Richelia sp. UBA3308. Lineage (GTDB taxonomy): Bacteria > Cyanobacteriota > Cyanobacteriia > Cyanobacteriales > Nostocaceae > Rivularia. The sequence goes on along the minus strand of DESS01000087.1, from coordinate 11,251 downwards.
CTTGAAGAATTTTATATAAATTTTGTAATTTTTCTTCTTGCTGGGTAGCGACAATATTATAGTTAAAATTGCCGGAGAATAATATTGCTGGTACGGATTTTTCTTGGGAAACTCGTAATAATCCTTCGTTAATTGTTAAATTCAACTGATAACTTTCTAAATTGTAAGCTAATTGAATTGCTGCTTTTACCGGTGTATTACTAAATTCTCGCCATTCCCCTGAAGCAAGTAGATTATTTAATAAATAGTTGGCAGCACCATTTGACTCTGTAAAACTGACAAAACCTTTGGGATTAATTCCTATAGCTTGATATTCTACATTAGGCAGCTTTTCTACATATTTAGCAGCTAATTGAGAAATATTAAGTTTTTGAATATCTTTTGTGTCAATCGCTTCTGCAAAAACTATGCGGTTTGGTTGTGCAACAATTGCAATTCCATTTTGGAAGACAAGCTGCGTCAAACTTTTTGTATACACTGGCTGGCGTGCTAACTGCCAATCGGGTGAAATAATGTTGCTGTACTTCAAAAAATCCAGGTTGACAATGTTGGGATTGAGATTTTTGGCTGTAATGGCGATCGCTAATTCCTGAATTTGTATAGTTTTATTCATAATTTTACTTAGGTTTTAGTTTAGACAGATTATCTAAATATTTCCTTGGGTGATGATGCTTGCTGGTTTATTGTAAGTAATTATATGCAAGCAGCTTTATCTTAAACGTAAACAAAATAATATTGTGTTTAGAATAATACTTACAATCAAAAATTTTATTACTCCCGTTCCGCTCGGGGGCGATTTCAAGCCGCAATTTCTCCCTCACTCCCTTCCTCCCTCAGTCTCCACCGGTAATCTGTAACGAGGCAAGGGGAGTAATGTTCCTTAATCAGATGGGCTACTAAAAGCAACATATAATATGGGCACAAATGATTTATTTAACCTTAAGATTTAGGCAATTGTGACGATAAATGAATTATTCCAATTGTAAAAAGTGGGCTTGTCTAAGTCCAAACTTTGCGTATCTTCCCCCTTGATGGGGAAGGTTCGGATCGGATAAACTTCTTTTTCTCAAAATTTACGCAGTTTAAAACAAGTTAGATGAAGATTTTAACCTGGCAGCATAGCCAAAATTAAAATAGATCACATTGTAACAAGTTAAATCTTAACAATCCCAGTAGTTACAACCATATCGTCAAAGTCGCGATCGCCACCACCCGGCAAGTCTTCAAAACCCAAGGTATTATCTCCTAAAAAGCGCACATGCTCTACTCCATCGGAGTTAGCCTCAGCAAAGGAAAAATAAACTTGACTTAAATCTCCTTCGAGAGTATCGATATTGCCATCAGCAATGATGAAAGGAGCGTATATATGTCCTCCGAAGAGAGTGTTTTCAATAGTACTGGAGCTCAGATTATCTACTGTTAGTTGGATCTCGGGCTCCCGAAGCTGTAGTGCTAATTGTGCGTAAGCTTCCCCATCAGTTGGTTTTAGGTTGTTCCCAGTTATTGGATCTTTTATGGTTCCTTGTGCGTCTTTAATTTTGTAGAAACCGACAGTATTATCAAATAGTGCTTCCCTACCTACAGTGAAAATAATTTCTACCTCACCAGTAAAGGATTCTAAGTTAAGTAAGTTCCCATCTAAAATATTTCCGTTATCGGGTATTTGTGTACTTTCGGTGACATTTGAGGGAACAATTGATGAGGTTTGTGCGACATCATCGTTTTCAATAGTCGCAACTTTGCTATACTCTGGTTCGTTATTTTCAAAAGTAGCACCAGATAAGTCTTTGAGATTCAGAGTGAATTCTTCGTTTGACTCTATCTCGGTATCACCATTTACATGAATGTCAATGTTTGCGATGGTTTCACCAACTGGAATTATGATTTGTCCCGATGTTTCGTTGTAATCAGAACCAGAAATAGCGCTTCTATCAAGAGTTTGATAGAAAAATTGAACCTCGGAGGTAGCTGGTGAAGATAAGTTAACACTAAATTGAGCAGTGCTGGTTCCAATATCTCCTTCTTTTATGGAAACATCTTGAACACTTAAAACGGGTAATTGATCACCACCGGATGGATCGACACTGCTAACCACCTTGGGTATGTTATTATCAACTTCTGGTTCCTGAGATGTTTGAGGCATGCTTTCAATCAAATCGGCTACAGAATCAGCAAACTCACTGGCTAATTCTGATGCTTGGTTGACTATCACAGGTTGATTTGAATCTATTTTTATCAACTCTTGAATATTTGCAGCGCCAATACCATAGGCTTGAACATCAGCTACTGCTTTAAGAGCTTCTGCTTCGTTTGTAAAATTTCCTGTATTTGAGAATCCATCAGAGAGAAAATAGGCTACATTGGTCGCTGTGGGAGATGCTGTAGAAAAGAACTCATTTGCTTTCTCTAGTGCAGGATTAAAATTAGTAAAACCCTTAAGGGATAAGCCTTCAATTGCAAGAATTGCCTCTGCTGCGTTTAATGGTGCATACAAGGATGCATCTGAACCAAAAGGAATTACGGCAAATTCAAATTGACTGAAATCTGCAATTGAGCTATCTATAAAAGAATTGATTAAACTAATATAAGCGTTTTTAGCTTCTTGAAGGTGTTCTCCCTTCATACTATCGGATACATCAATAATCAAAGCAATGTAGTATTGAATATTCTGTATTAAATCAGACATTGTTATCTTCCTTTTGTTCGTTTTGATAAAAAAGATGAACTTTATATAAGGATCTGTTATCCGTATAATTTGAAAAAACCCTTATTTGGGTAGCCAAAATTTCAGAAAATCTTCAAGATTTTCCTTAATAACAAACTACTAGCCGTTGTAAAAAAAATTAATAGGGATTAAGAAATGGACCTACTATTATACATGAATGTCAATGCTTAAAATAGAAGGTTTTGATTGCGCTTTTACTGAGCAGACGGTTTCAGTATGCTGCAATAGTGCAATTCATCATTAACTCTATATCCTCCGGATAATTATACTTATAGGTTTCACTTTTTCCGGCAATAGGACAAGAGGGGGAACACTAATTTGTAATGACTTTACTTTCCTCATCTATATAGAATAATCTAAAAAATTAAAAAGTAAGTAAATAAGCTTACAGTTTCAGTTTCTTTACAAAAATTTTATAAATTGCTCATTAATCGCTCATCAACTGCTCATAATTTAAATACAACTTTTATCTTGCTAATTCCAGTAGAATTAAATATAGCAGTTTTAGGTTAATCTGAGAGAATATTTAATAAGTATTGTTTTTAATCATGATCTCGGATTATGCCCCCTTACAAAAGGGGGGTTAAAGTCCCCCTTGTTAAAGGGGGATAATGGCGGATATAAAAATTTACGAGCTCCGGTACAATACCAACCTTTGTTCGCAAAATAAAAAAGGGTAGGGATGCCCCTACCACAAGAATGTATTAAACCCAATTTAAAAGATAAAAAAGGGCTATATTGTCATTGGATATTGAATTAATCTTAAATTAATCTGAAATTAAAATGATTATCTGACAAATTTGACGCTTTCGACTGTTTGAGTGAACTTATCTGTAAATATACTCAAAATACTTCGGTCTCGCGTCTTAATATTAGCAGTGAGAGACATCCCTGACTGTAAGGGTAATCTTTTACCATTGGCGTAAAGATTTTGTCGCTCTAACTCCACTTTTGCTGGGAAACGATAGTAGGGATAAATCTCGTCTGGGGGTAGGGCATCTTTACCGACAGATATAAGTTTACCTTTAATATCGCCAAATTCACTGAAGTTATAGCTTTCAAATCTAACATCAACCGGCATTCCTTCTTTTACGAATCCGATATCTTTGTTAGTTATAAATACTTCCGCTACCAGGGATTGTTCTGGCACTACTTTTAGTACGGGTTCGGTTGTATTAGCTACGTAACCTGGATTTCCGGCTTTTAAATCAAACACGATTCCATCTACCGGAGCTTTAACCACTTGATAATCTCTAGTTAATAAAGCTTGCTTGATTTGTCCGTCAAGTTCAGCAATTCTCTTCTCGTTTTCAACTATCGATTTATTAATTTGACTGTCGATTTCAGCTATACGTTTCTCATTATCAGCAATTTGAGTCAATATATCTTTAGTCGAAGTTGACAAAGCATTTTGTAATTGCTGTCCTGTTTGAGTAATAGCGAATCTTAAACGTTCTATTTCTTGACTAAGTTGAGCAATTTCACTACGACGGTTGGCGACTTCCTGCTCCTGTTGGCGGTATTGCAAGCGAGCGATTGCTCCTTCTCTGTACAAGGGTTCCAAATCATTGAGAATACCTTGATTGATGCTGAGAATATTTTTAGAATTATTACGTCTTTCTTGGGTTTGTGCTAATTGTTTTTGTAGCTGTGCTTGTTCTAACTGAATTTGAGCAGCTTGAGACCTTAATTCTTCTTGACTGGAAAATAAACGCAGTCGCTGTTCACCTGTTAATTTTACGCCATTGCTATTTCCGTTTAACAATACTCTAAAAAAATTATTTTCTTGTAATAAAGCAGCTCGACTTTGAGCTAATCTTGCCATTTCTTGAGGTACTTTAATGGAAGCTGTGGGAGACAAGGAATTGGAACCGCGAAATAAACTGCGATAAAATTGATTTTCCAGCTTTAAAGCTTCCCGAACTTTTCTTGCACTAACCAATTCCGCTTCAGCCCCTGCATGATCCAGACGCAACAGCAAGTCACCTTGTTTTACTCTGTCTCCATCCTTAACAAAGACTTTTTTGACTACACCATTTACGGGAACCTGTACTTCTCTAACTGCTCCTTGGGGTTCTAATTTTCCTTGAGCGGGGATAGCTTGGTCAATTTTAGAAAAGTAGGCCCAAGTAATCGTAAACACCGTTACACCCAAAATACTCCACAATGCGGCCCTGGAAAGTAATGGCGATCGCCGCAGAATTACGGGTTGATCAAACTCAGAAATTTTTGACTTATTATCCTTTTGATAAATGGAATCTTGGGGAGTTTGTGTAAATTTCGGGACTACGGATTGCCGAGAGCCATTGCCGTTAAAATTACCGTTGAGTTGAGTCATGGGTATTTACAAGGTAGGAGTTGGGTGTGAGTATTGGGCATGGGGAATGGGGCATGGGGCATTGGGCATTGATGTTTAATCTTTAACCTTTAGCCTTTAGCCTTTATTTGACTTTTAAATTTGTGCTTCTTGTTGTTGATAGAGGCAGTAGTAACGCCCTTTGAGTGACATTAATTCTTGGTGGGTTCCTTGTTCTACAACGTAACCTTTGTCTAACATCAAAATTATATCGGCGTTACGTATAGTACTTAGACGGTGAGTAATAAAGAAAACAGTTCGTCCTTTAAAGGCTTCTGCTAAATTTAAGCATACCTGACGTTCCGATTCGTAGTCGAGAGCGCTGGTAGCTTCGTCTAAAATTAATAAACGGGGGTTTTGTAAGATTGTCCGCGCAATTGCGACTCTTTGCCGTTGTCCACCGGATAAAGCGCTACCTCGTTCGCCGACTCTACTATTGTAACCGTTGGGCAAATCCATGATAAATTCATGGGCTACTGCAATTTTCGCTGCTTCGATAATCTCCTCTGGGGTGGCATCAGGATAATTTAAAGCGATGTTTTCCTGGACTGAACCTTCAAAAAGTAGGGTATCTTGAGGCACAATACCTACTTGTTGTCGCAGGGAATAAAGTTCTACTTTGTTAATATCGTAACCGTCGATGAGAATACGACCTGATTCTAAGGGATATAAACGGGGTAGCAGTTTCATTAAGGTACTTTTACCGGAACCACTTTGTCCAACAACACCGACAAATACCCCAGCAGGAAATTCTAAGTTAATGTTATTTAATTGCATTGGCCCTGTGGGCTTGAAGCGGAAGGAGACGTTATCATATTTTACAGCCCCTTCAATCATGGGCATGGGAATATTTCCTTTGTCTTCTTCGGTGGCTTCTTGGGGTGAATCAATAATGTCACTCAAACGTTCCAAGGATAGTGCGGTTTCTTGGAAGTTTTGCCATAACTGGGTAAGACGTAGCAGGGGACTGGTAACATAACCGGCGATGATCCGAAAGGCGATTAATTGTCCTAAGGTTAGGTTACCTTCTAATACTAAGTAAGCTCCCACCCACAACACGAGTAAACCGGAAAGTTTATTTAGAAAACCACTGGTAGAACTAGCTGCAGTAGAAGTTTGTACTGTTTTAAAACCAGCACTGACATAACGAGCATAACGTTCTTGCCATTGCCAACGGGAACGTAATTCAATATTTTGGGCTTTTACTGTCTGGATACCGGATAATACTTCTACTAGGTGGGATTGGGCATGAGCGTTACGTTCTGCTTTATGCCGTAGCTGTCGCCGCACTATGGGAGAAACCACAAACGTGAGTATGGCAAATAATGGCAATGTTCCTAGGGCGACTAAAGCTAGTATCCAACTATAAATAAACATTACTACGATGTAGATCACGGAGAAAACCGCATCTAACACCACTGTTAAAGCTGTTCCTGTTAAAAAGCTACGAATTTTTTCTAATTCGTTTACCCTGGTGGAAAGTTCACCTACGGGTCGTTTTTCAAAGTAACGTAATGGTAACCGTAGTAAATGGTCGATAATTTCTGAACCTAAAGTTAAGTCAATTCGGTTGGTGGTATCGACAAACAAATAAGTACGAATACTGGTCAGTAATGCTTCAAATACTGCAATTACCAATAAAAATACACCGAGAACTTGCAGGGTATCGGGACTGTTCTGGTTAATTACTTTGTCGATAATTACCTGGGTAACAAGGGGATTCGCTAAACCGAACAACTGCACGAAGAAGGAAGCAATAAAAACTTCTGTTAGTACGCCTTTATACTTATTTAAAGAAGGTAAGAACCAACTTAACCCGAATTTTTGCTGTGGTGTTTCTGAGGTGGCTTGCAGCAGTAATACGGGAATGGCATCTTGTTGTTGTTCTTGTTCGGTTTGGGGTTTGGATTGAAGCAGCACCTGTGTGACATCGGCAGTTTTTTTACGCAGGATTCCCGATTCCGGTACGCCAACTACGATGGTTTTGGGATTAATTTCGTAAAGTAGGGCAAAGCTATCTTGCCATTGCACTATGGCAGGGGCTTCAATTCTTCCTATTGCCCCTGAGGGTACGCCGATCAGTTGTGGCCTTAAACCTACTAATTGCGCTACTGCACCGCATTGCTGCAACGTCAGGGAGCCGGTGCGCGTTTGTTGATTAATTAATACTTTACGAATAATTTCCTTGCGGAAGGGCATATTCAGATGTTTACTCAACATGTGGAAGCAGGCCAAAATTGCATTTAAGCCACCACTTCCGCGCACGTAGGGATATTTACTAGGAGCAAAATCTCGGTTATTTAAATTCTGTTCTGCTTCTGGAGGTTCTGGGGGTGCGTAGGGAATATCATCGTAGCTTTTTGCTGATGAAGCGGGAATTACTTCGGCGATATTCGCATGTTGCACTTCTTCGGTGCTATCTTGTAGCAACGTTTGTTGTGATGGTGAAAAAATATCTGCTCTTACACCTAGTAAACGTACCCGACTTCCTTTGGGTAAGAATTGTGTTGAATCAAACTGATTGCCGATTACTTCGGGGGAAACTGTTCCTCCACTCACCAACCAAACATAATCGGGATTTAATTGATTTAATCCCTCGCGATTGCTTAAGTTTACAATTTGTGTATCATCGAAAATTTTTAATGCTAATTCTTTAGAATTATTACAATCGGATGCCTCAAGTATTAATTGACTATTTGCATGATTTTGCAGTTGCTTGGAAAGTAATTCAAATACTTCAACTATTCCCGCATGATTATAAAAATGTGTGCCAAAGCTTTCTTCTTGTCCTAATAAAGCCAGAAAATCTGTAATATTTAAGTTAATACAAATAACTTCCGTCGAGGCAATAGCGGTGGAACCAGGTACTCCCCTTACTGCTTCGAGGCAACCCATAATTTCTCCGGGTTGCAATCTTGCCAAAGTTACGGGTATTTGGGTTTGGGGTTCGTAACCCAATAAACGCACTTGTCCCGAATACAGGATAGATATTTGAGCGGGCATTTTTTCCCGCGCCAAAATCACTTGTCCCATGCGGTAGCGGTACAATTGTGCTTTTTCTAAAAGCTTTTTGAGTGCCAGCGGTTTTAACTGGTTAAAGGGCGTAATCCCCGTTAAAAATTCTTGAATGTTAGTTGTAGTATAAGTCATTGGTATTTTGGATTTTGGATTTTCGATGCCGGAATTACTTTCTTCTCGTTGCTGATTTTTATATTTATGAAAGTTCTTGGCTAGGGGGCTGTAGAACCTCTGGGGCGCAGAAGTAATCCTAATTAATACACCTGAAGGATTAATACACCTGAAGGTTTGAGAATTTTGGATTTTGGATTAAATGAAATGGTGATGCATTTTTGCTTATATGACTTACGCCATAATCCACCCTGAAATCGTTTATTTCTTGATTTTTCATAAAGACAGAAAACAACCATAGTTAAAACGACATAACTTAAAACCGTTTAAATTCCCATCCAAAATCCAAAATCCAAAATCTAAAATCGAATTAGCCTTCAGCGGAATTATCTATCGATAACTCACCATTTTTGATGGCAGAAGATATTTCTCCCTGCAACCAGGCTTCAAATTGCTCGTTTAAAAGTCGCTGTTGAGTCGCTGCATCTAACTGCGCCGGAAGAAATTGTTCTAGTCGGACAATTACAATCCAATCTCCCAAACGAGTTGGCGGTAAAACTTGCCCTGGTTGAGACTTGAGCAACATTTTTCCTAAAACTGGATGGGGAACCCCCAATTCTACTGGACCAATTAAACCACCAGTTTGTGCTTCTGGCCCTTTAGAATACTCCCGGGCAATTTCTGTAAAAGGCTGCTCATTTTCTTGAACGCGAAAATATAATTCCTGGGCAACGGCTATATCATTAACCCGAATTAAGGAATAAATTACTTTATCTAATTTTTCCTTGCGTTGTAGAAAATATGGCTCTACCTTTGCTCCCCATGTGTCTTGTTTAAATTTTTCTAAACGAAGATTACGAGTCACCAGGTAATCTAGTTGTTCCCGCTCCAAACCACGGGATTTTAACCAAGCTTGTAGTTGTGTTTCATCCCCTAGCTGCTGCTGCTGATAAAACTGTTTATAAGCTGTTGTCACTTCTTCTTCTGTCAACGAAATCGAAGCTGTTGCATTCTCAATAACTATTTCTTTTAGCAACTGAGGCAACATGCCGTACTGCTTGAGCAGCGGAATTATTTCATCAACGTTTATTGCGCGATCGCCAATTTGCAAAACTGCGGTCATAATATCAGTATCATCCGGATTGCCGCTCTAATAAATTGCTTTTAATCAAAGTATGTCTATCAAGTTATGAATGGGTTGTTATTTGGTTAATAATAGATAAAACACCACATTTGGTTGACTTTACTAGTAACTTCTGAATGTTATTTATACCTAGATTCGGGAACATATGCTATTCGGGTAATCACTGAAAAATATAGTAGTTATAAAATCTTAGTTTTGCCAAGGGTATAGTTTATACATAAAATCATTTTTTACAGTTTTTTGATAAAAAAGTATTCTATATGATAGTTTAACCGTTGTTAAAATTTAAGATAAGTTTTTCTACTTTCATAGAAATACGGAGGATTTGTTAAACCCACCCATATCAATGATTAAATAGTCAATAAGGATTGTTTACACCTTAAAATTAACCTTGACAATCAAGTCGTTATAGTCTAAATCGCCACCATTGGGCAAATCCTCAAAACCGCCATGTATTTTCAGCAAGTAGCCGAATGTGGTCAACTCTATCAGTGTTTGCTCCAATATAAGGAAAGTAAACCTCGGGATTATTGCTGCTATTTGTGTCGGTAAGTTGATCCAAATTACCCTTTACAATAATTAAGGGAGCAATAATTGAACCGGTTTCGATTTGAACTGTTACTGTTTCTATGCCTTGATTCGCTGCACTTAATTTAACTTCTTCACCAGTAACTGCATCTTTGACAATATTTTTGAGAGCGGCTTCCAGGTAGCTGTGACTTTCAGGTGTCAATCCATCAACTTTACCTGTAATGTCATCTACTTTATAGAAGTAAACTTCGTTGTTGAATGCAGCTTCTCTAAATACTGAAAACTCAGCATTTACTACTGGTTTTGTCAAGCCTGTTAAATCTATTAATTCAGCTTGTGAAGAATTCTGAAGATTTGTGCCGAAAGGTGAATTTTGATTTGTTGTTGAATGTTTATTAATAAATCTTTGAAATTGCTACTACCATTTGTATGATTCCAACCCAAGGAAAATTCGGATTCACCTAGAGTTTCTACTTTTAAAGTAGTGGTGTCGGAGAAAATTAGTGGCTCCCGTGGAAGTATTTTGGGAAAGTAGGGCTTACTCTTCGTTGATTGGATTGACTAAATTTATGCGGAGAATGGGACTGAGTTCCGATACCGCAGCAGGTTTCGTGTTGGCTCGTAGAGCCATGCGATTATCCGAGTCTATGCCTGCCCATTTCGCTCCTCCCACAACGACGACAATAGTTGTCGGCACAAGAAGACACGTATGGGCTGCATGGCGCAGACTCTCTAAGAAGTTAAAAGGCGCTCGTCGCCATGACTTCTATCAAGTGCCGTTAACAGCGGACTAAGCGCGATATCTTCGTTGGGAATGTGGCGGTTTCACCGTCTACGGGACGACCAACTGAGTTCTTGTAGCGTCAGCCACAAGCGTTAGAGAACCAGGTGAAATACCTGGCACTAATCCCGAACTAGCCGTTAAGGTCGGGTACCGATGGAGGATTACCAGATTTTCCCAGGTTTGATGTAGCGGTATAAGTAAAATTAGTGCTATCAACATCGCTGACTGTGAGATTTCCAATTACTGCACCAATTTCATGTTCCACAACCGAGGAATTTGATAATTCGATATTTGTTGGTGCCTCATTAAGATTAGTAACTGCGATCGTGAAGCGCATGCCCGAAGGGCTTATCGCAAAGTCTTTGGTAAAACTTTGACTGGGAATACCATCGTCAGTTGCAGTAATTTGGAGTTATCTCCTAGTAGGCTATTTACTGGACAAAACCGGATATTGCGCGACAAAAGTGTAATATTCTTTTTAAATAAAATTTACATAAACGTCCTAGACTTATTCCAACTTTTTATAGTAATTTACACTTGAGGTTGCCCGTATAGCAATTTATATTCATTAGTTTATTTGTG
>DESS01000086.1:22335-46775 GCA_002361335.1 Richelia sp. UBA3308 | reverse complement strand
ACTGATACTTTTAACCCGGACAAATCATGACATCTTGGATATCTAGGATATCGTCAGAGTCTGATAAGCTGAGTACTACATTCCCCACTTGTTGGAGGAAGGTGTTATCCCACATCGCCGTAGCGGAAAATCCCGACGGCTCCATTAAAATCTCTTGGAATCTCATAACCACAGTGTCCCATAACTTGATGAATTCGATGGGGACGAGTTGTCAAACACAAAGTTAAATCGTGCTGTTCAAAAGCTGGATAAGAACCTTGTGTCGGTGGTAATTGGTATTCCTTTAAAACAATAAACTCCCAGCCTAAATCTTTACTGGAAGTAATCAGCCCTTGCTCTGATGAATAAATATTTTTTGCTGGTTCTTTGCTGGGTATTGTATTCATGGCTGTTTGTACAGAAATTGCATCTCTTCCAAAAACTTGCAGCAAAATTTTGATAAAACCGCAAGATTCAAATAGCTCAACCTTTCAAATCTTTATAAATTTTAATTAATGTTGCTGATTCAGAGCAAGGGAATAATCCATTACTGTATTTTATTATCAACATAAAAAGCATCTCTAAGAGTTTGAGGATGAGACAGGATGTTAGAAGCTAAATCAATTGTTGCGGAAATTATCAAAAATACCGATGGAGTTGAAATAAAAATTGATAGTGATGCCCTTGTAAGTTGGTTATTTTTATTTGGTTCGTTACTATTTATGTTGGATGCTGGACTAGAAATTATTCAAGGTGTTTCAATTAATTCAATAATTTATCTATCAGGAAGTTTACTATTTACCATTGGTTCAATACTTATGGTTATTCAACACTTAGTATCCTAAAAGTACACTAAAAAACTAAACATGAAGATAAAATAGCGCAAATAGTAATATGTCTACTTAATTGGAAATTGAAAACATAAAAACTAAATCAGGGTGCGTTAACAGAAGCTAACGTACCCATTTCAATATAAAAAAAGTTGACTCAAAACTAATAACTAATAACTAATAACTAATAACTAATAACTAATAACTATTGGAATTGTTTTCTTAAAGATTCTAAAGAAGCCCAACGGCTATCAATGGGTTTATCTTCTGTAGTACTATCTTGATTTTGCTCAATCCCCGGACATTTTTCGTCACATAACTGACGCTGGGGAATTTCTAAACACATTTGCTCGTATAACCAAACGCTGGGATGAAAATATCCGTATGGTGATAATGTTTCTACTAACTCGTCTAAAGCAACTTCTCTTTCTGCAAGAAATTCCTCCTCAACGTTGGCTTGTTCATCTAACCAAATAATTTCTGAAGTATTAACTAGAATGCGATGATTGTATTGTTGTAAACAACGGTTACATGTCAAGGTCATTATTGCTTCAGCTTTTGCCATAATTTGTAAGTAATTACCGCAATGTTCAACGCGAATATTACCGCGAACTGGCGTTAAAGTATTTAAACCGGATAAAAATTCTTTAACTTCTATTTCTTCTATGGGTTTTGACGCTTTAGCAAGCTGGGGAATATAAATTGCGTCCATCTTATTTGCCCTTGATTGATTATAAATAATGCTAAAAGGAATAAAGGGATAGGGAAGAAGTTTTAAGGTATTCCTTGATATTTCTTCCCAAACCCTTGAGTCCTGATTACCATGAGAAAGGACGTACAACCAAATGACGGTGTGGTTCTTTACCTTGACTGAAGCTTTCTAAATCTTCAAAGTTTTTCAATAAAGTATGCACTTGACGACGCTCGGCAGAACTGAGGGATTTTACTTCCACTTCTCTGCCGGTAGTACGAACTCTATCGATTACTTCTTCAATCATGTTGCGAATTTCGGCTAACCTTTGAACGCGGTAGCCGTTTAATTCTATTGTATAGGATGCTTGCTCCTCGGGTTCTTGGTTCAAGTTTAGAATAGAATTAGCTAAATACTGAATTGCATCTAGGGCTTTACCATCACGTCCAATTAAAGCTTGGATTTCATTTTCTGTTAAATTGGACTCCTCAATTGTTAACCAATAGCTATTAAGAGAAAGTGGATCTCTTTCTCCCAAGGTATTTTCCTCTTTAGTGCTTGTAATCTCCACAGAGAACCCAGATAATTGCAGCAATTCTTTTAACCACTGCTCACCGCGTTGCATCCGATTATCGCTCATCATTAACTTGTTGCTTTCTTTTTATTACTTTTTGGCTCAAACGCGATCGCTTTTTTTTCTGCGCTGATAACTTCTTTTTGTTGTGCATCTACAATCTTTTGCAGTTCTTCGGGTAAAGGTTCCTGGGAAAGAATGTAGGTTTGCAATGTTTGGAATATATTACCAATTACCATATACATTAATACCCCAGCTGGTAAGGGGAAGAATAAAAACATCCCGGAAAATAGAACTGGAGTAATTTTAGTTACAGCATTTTGCTGCTGATTATCACTTGTATTGTTTTGTCCGGAAAGCAATTGACTTACGTACAAGGAAACGCCGAATAATCCAATCATTGAGACGATATCCCAATGAATTGTACCATCATCATCAAATGCACCGACTCTACCTAAAGCGTCGATAAACAAGAATCCAGTGTTTGCTGCTAATCCGGGAATATTTCCTTGAATAGTTACATCTCCGGGTTGCAGTGCTTCTACATTACCTTCAGAATCGATGCTGATTCGTTCAGCTCCCTTAGTTACTTTCCATTGAGGAATTAATTTGTTTGCGCTTTCGGGATGCTGCTCCAAAACACGATCAAATGGCTTACCATCAACTGTCTGATATTCAATCTTGGTGTGTTCTCCCACGGCTAACTTATTTCCTGCGGGAAGAATCGCTGACACTTTGATGCGTAAGCCTTCATCTACATAAATATTTTGGGGTTTTGTTGCGAATGCTGCCGGTTGAATTCTTTCAATTTGTTCGCTAGGCAATATTTGTAAATTAACGTTGTAGTTTGCAGTAGCAAAAGGCGAACCCCTCAATGTTGCAAAAAGTGCTAGTAATACAGGCATTTGCAAAATCAAGGGCGCACAACCAGCTAGGGGATTACCAAATTCCTTTTGAGCATTCATCATCTCCTCTTGCTGCTTTTGCGGATCGTCTTTATATTTTTCTTTGACTTCCGCCATTCGCTTCTGCATCAACGGTTGCACTATCTTCATCCGCCGCATATTGCGTATTGAGCCTGCACTCAGAGGATAGAGTGAGAAACGGATAACTAATGTTAAAGCAATAATTGCCAATCCATAGCTAGGCACAACGCTATAGAACAAGTCTATGATTGGCAACATTACGTTGTTCGAGAGGAACCCAATACCAAAATCCATTATTGTGAATTCAACCTAAGCGACTATAAATTAACTGAATTTTATCTAAATCCCGATTAAAAATGCGACTAGCTACCCTACGGATAGCCGCACATTTTTAAACAACGATCATAGTGCAATCGGCAAGGTAGATAAACATACCACCAATTCAAAACTAAAAATTAAAAATTGTTTTTAAAATTTGTATTTTGTATTTTGAATTGATTCACCTCTACAATCCGCAAGAAAATAGGGCAGTGTTGGAAAATTTACTTTTTCCCAGTATCTACAAATTTAGGATTTTTGGCAGCTACCTGTTCCGAAATATAATTGTAAAGTTCCCGAAACCTAGGAATAGCTCTTAATTCTAAACGACTGCCATCTCTAAGAGTTATTACCATATCACCCCAAAAGCCAATACCACGGGGAACTTTGGCTATTTTCACGATTTCTGAGTAAATTATATCTGAACGATCGCGTCCCATCCAACCGCCAGTAACCGATATGCGGCGATCGCTGATACGGTAGCGCAGCCATAATGCTCTCACAATAGCACCAACAGTTAAAGGTATACCTACAATAGTCAGACCTACTAGTATACCTATAATTAAATCCCCAATATGAGGACCACCTTCAAAACAAACTTCTTCACGAATGCCCATTTATGACCTCGGCTTTTACCAACAACTGCTCTAATTCTTGCAGAAATTGTATGCTTACGCACTCTTGTTGTGCGGCTGTTGGTTTTACTACTATCACTAATCGCCATTCGGGGGCTAATTTAGGCAATAAATCATATATCACGGCAGCTATTTGCCTTTTCAACCGGTTGCGAACAACTGCTTTTTTACTAACTTTGGTACTAATTGATATCCCGATTCTTGGTGGAATCACTGTAGGGAGGGTTTTTTCTCCTGCTTTTTTTTCGGGAGTATCCGAAGAAGGCAACTTATCATTACACGGTGCTAATGCTCTTAACGTCATGTAATAACCGTGACAGCGAAATCCTTCCCGGAAAACTGCCCTAAAATCATGTCGGGATTTGAGTCGATTCGCTTTTGGCAAAGCCACTGTCAAATACCACTCACAAAACATCCACTGCCACCGATAAAACGCCTTACACGCTCAAACGATGACGGCCTCTCTTTCTTCTAGCTCGGATCACGTTTCTACCATCCGGTGTCCGCATTCTCGCACGAAATCCAGATGTTCTCTTCCTTTTACGGCAAGTGCCGCCTAGTGTTCTTTTCATATATTTTTATTTCCTGATTTCCTGGCACCTGTAAAAAATTACAATCGCTTATTATACCACCATTATATTAAAATTTCAATGATTTTCAAAGGGCATAGGGCATGGGCAGATAGGGAGACAAGGAAGGGGAGCAGCGGGAGAAGAATAAAAGATAAATAATTTCTTCTGAATTCTGAATTCGGGCATTCTAAATTCGGGCATTCGGGCATTCTAAATTCTAACTACTCACCACTCACCCCTCACTCCTTTAATTAATTGCCAATGCTGATAATCCAACTTCCTACGTAACGGGTAAGGGCTGTTTTATCCCCAGGAGATTGAATTAAGCAGTTGAAGTAGAAAGTTCCGGGGAAATCTGGGTTTTCAACGTTGGATAAAATCAACTCGACGTGCTTACCTGCGGGAATGGGTTCTTTGGGATAGATTTCGAGTACTTTTCCTTCTTTATCCCATTTTACTTCCGAGACAGCAACTTTCTTGCCTTTTTTCCTTCCTATTTTGATTTCAATTTCGTCGGTATCGAATTCTCCATCAAAGTAATCTGGGTAAGCAATGACAAACTTCTCAGCTGCCATTTTCATTTTTTTTGCAGAAATTCTTAAACGGTATCGATCCCAATCGTTTGTTTGACCGCCAAAGTCTAATCGGTATGATAACTGATTTTCTCTCTTAACACCGCTAAACAATGTTAATCCTGGTAAACCTTGCGCCCAGGTGACGGCTGGGGCTCCTGCGAGCAAAAAGCCTGTTATGGCTACAGCAGAAAGTAAACGTCGCATGGTAATGGCTCCTTTGGCAGAATAAGGTTTGTTGTATAAAGACAATACGAAATTGACGGTCGTAACTAAACTTTACTACTGAATCCCAAATCATGGACGTAACTTACCTACAAAAAGTGTCGTTCTACGTATAAAAACTGATTTATTAAACAATGATTAATTGTATTTTTACAAACTTTTACAAACTCAAATTGCCGTTTTTATAGTTGAGGGATCGATCCTGTGGTGAAATAAGTATTTACACACTTTTACTGACGATGGAGAAAGTTAACCTGCAAGTTTTATGTAATTAATGAGAGAGTTGAAGAAAAGTTTAATGTGATGAAAATTTAATAGTGTTGATAATTATGAATAAATGTTTCGACAATGAAGTATATTGTTAAAAAAATTGAAAGAATAAACCGAACAACTATTAACTAAATTACGCTATCTTCAGAAGGACAAGATTTATTTCATGGGGCTAATTCGACAATATGATTGCTGCTTATTTAATTGTTTTCAGTTTTAGGTTTTAGGCAGATAAAAATGTAGCTAAATTATTATTAAATTATTCAGGTTTGACTGATTACATATATTTGGTATAAGGAACTGATTTTTTTATTATGTAAGCAAGTAAAATTGGTACTGTTAAATCCCAAAAAAAAGTTAAAGATAAGACTGTTAATTTGGGGATTGACTTAGGATTAACAGTACTAAGCGTGTTGTTGAGAGCAAATAGGGTTTTAAAAGGCAATATTTCGGTTTTCGTCACAAGCTAGGTAACTATCGTCCCAATTGATTTACCGGTTATGGGAGTGGTTAGTATTGGCAATGGTAATTTTCCATTGCGTTTATTGCCTTAGTTAAAGATATTTTCACTATTTTCACTGTTTCTAGAAAATAACTAACGATTAGGAGAATTCATGAGAATCGCAGTTGCTAAAGAAATAGAAGCTAGCGAACGTCGTGTAGCATTAATTCCAGATGTTGTTTCAAAGTTGGTTAAAGGTGGCTTTGAAGTATGGATAGAATCGGGTGCTGGTGAAAAAGCATTATTCAACGATTCTGATTATGAAACTGCTGGAGCTACAATTATTTCTGATAGGACAAAATTATGGGGTGAAGCAGATATTCTGCTCAAGGTAAGTCCCCCACAACAAAAAGAAGATGGAAGCAGCGAAATTGATTTATTAAAGGAAGGAAGCGTATTAATTGGATTTCTTAATCCTTTAGGAAATCCATCTCTAGCAGAGCAACTAGCACAACGAAAAGTTACTGCTGTGAGTATAGAAATGATTCCCCGCACCACCAGGGCGCAAAGTATGGATGCTTTATCTTCCCAAGCTTCCATTGCGGGTTATAAATCAGTATTAATTGCTGCCGAAGCATTACCAAAATATTTCCCTATGTTGACAACAGCAGCCGGTACAATTGCTCCGGCTAAAGTGTTTGTCATGGGTGCGGGTGTAGCTGGTTTACAAGCCATCGCTACTGCTAGACGTTTGGGAGCAATGGTAGAAGCTTTTGATATTCGCCCTGCTGTTAAGGAAGAAGTACAGAGTTTGGGTGCAAAATTTGTCGAAGTTAAATTAGACGAAGAAACAGCCACTGCTGGCGGTTACGCTAAAGAAATTTCTGAGGAAAGTAAAAAGCGTACTCAAGAAGCAGTTAATGAGCGGGTAAAAAATGCCGATGTAGTAATTACAACTGCTCAAGTACCGGGTAGAAAAGCGCCTCGATTGGTGACGGAAGAAATGATTGCCGAAATGAAACCGGGTGCAGTAATTGTAGATTTAGCTGCTGAACAAGGCGGTAATGCGGCTTATACCGAACCTGGTGGAAATGTAGTTAAGAATGGTGTGACAATTATCGGTCCGGTAAATTTACCATCATCAGTACCAGTTCACGCAAGTCAGTTGTATTCAAAGAATCTGGTTTCATTGATGAAATTACTGGTAAAAGACAACGTTCTCAATCTTGATTTTGAAGACGATATTGTCAATGCTGCTTGCGTCACTCATAACGGTGAAATTCGCAACCAACGGGTAAAAGATGCTTTGCAAGCTTTAACGGTTAATAATTAACACTAAGAGGTTAAAGGTTAAAGGTAAGAATAAAAATGTGTTTTTGTAATCAATTGTGAGGGAGTTTAATACTTTTGACATGGAAATATTTGATTTCCTTATTATGAGGGATTATCGGAGACACACGAGTCGAAATCCTGTTCAAATTAAGGTAAAAAAAACGATTGCGGAGACTATTTACTTTCGCCAACCGTTTATTTAATTTGTAACGAAGTGATTTAATACCTTTAACCTTTAACCTGATTACTAATTTTAATGGGAGTTTTGTGAAATGACAGAAGCATTAATTGCTGCTTTGTTTGTGTTTGTTTTGGCTTCTTTTACTGGATTTGAAGTTATTAATAAAGTACCGCCAACTTTGCATACGCCTTTGATGTCTGGTTCTAATGCAATTTCTGGTATTGCGGTACTGGGGGCAATTGTAGCTGCTGGTGCCAAGGAATCAAATTTATCAGTAATCCTTGGTTTAATTGCGGTGGTACTAGCAACTATTAATGTTGTCGGTGGTTTCTTAGTTACTGACAGAATGTTGCAAATGTTCAAAAAGAAAGCAAGTTAGTTATTAGTTATTGGTTATTGGTTATTGGTTATTAGTTATTGGTTATTGGTTATTGGTTATTAATTATTAGTTATTGGTAACTAAACACTAAAAACTAACAACTAACAACTAACCACTAAAAACTAACAACTAACAACTAACCACTAACCACTAACAACTATCAACTATCAACTATCAACTAACCACTAACAACTAACAATTATCAAACTTTATGAGCGATTTTCTTCCAACTGGAATTCAGATAACCTACTTAATTGCTGCATCTTTGTTTATTCTGGGTTTAAAGAAATTAGGTTCTCCTGCTACGGCACGAAACGGTAATGTGATGGCTGCTTTAGGGATGTTGTTGGCGATTGTGGCAACTCTCTTAAATCAGCAGGTGTTGAATTATGAAATGATTCTATTGGGTTTGGCAATTGGTTCCGCTGTCGGTGCGATCGCCGCTTATACTGTACAGATGACGCAAATGCCCCAAATGGTAGGTTTACTCAATGGTTTGGGGGGTTCTGCTTCAGCTTTGGTGGCGGTTGCCGAGTTTTGGCGGTTGCTAGATTCTTCTCAACCCATTGGTTTAGATGTAAATATTTCCATGCTGCTGGATGTGTTTATCGGCGGTATCACTTTTACAGGTAGTATGATCGCCTTTGCCAAGTTGCAAGGTATTCTCAAGGGTTCACCGATTACTTATCCTTTACAGCAACCTTTTAATGTTTTACTGTTAATTGCTTATGTTGTCGGTAGTGGATTTTTAATTGTAAATCCTTACAATTTACCCGTATTTTTAGGCATTGTCGGAGTCTCTTTACTGCTAGGTATTTTGTTCGTTATCCCTATCGGTGGTGGCGATATGCCGGTGGTAATTTCGCTGTTAAACTCCCTTTCTGGTTTGGCTGCTGCTGCGGCTGGTTTTGTGGTGATGAACAATATGTTAATCATCGCTGGTGCGTTGGTGGGAGCTAGTGGTTTAATCCTGACACAGATTATGTGTAAGGCAATGAACCGTACTTTGTTCAGCGTGTTATTTGGTGCCTTTGGTGGAGAAGTTGCTGGTGGTGGTGCTAGTGATGGTACAACCGACCAAGTTGTTCGTAGCATCGATCCCGAAGAAGGTGCTATGATGTTAGGCTATGCCCGTTCTGTGGTGATTGTTCCCGGTTATGGGATGGCAGTTGCTCAAGCACAGCATGGTGTTCGAGAATTAGCCGATCAATTGGAACGTATGGGCGTTGATGTCAAGTATGCAATTCACCCAGTTGCTGGAAGAATGCCGGGACATATGAATGTATTACTTGCTGAAGCAAACGTACCTTACGAACAGCTTTGCGATATGGAAGATATCAATCCTCAATTTGAACAAACTGATGTTGCTTTAATTATTGGGGCTAATGATGTGGTTAATCCGGCTGCAAGAAGCGATAAAAATAGTCCTATCTATGGTATGCCTATTTTAGAAGTGGATCGCGCAAAGCAATCAATTGTAATTAAGCGTGGTATGAGTAAGGGTTTTGCTGGTGTTGAAAATGGCTTGTTTTTCAAAGAAAAAACCTCTATGCTTTTTGGTAGTGCTAAAGACATGGTAGGTAAGTTAGTTTCTGAGGTGAAGCAATTATAGATTTGTGCAATTAGTCTATAAGAATTAATTTCTCTACCCAAATTATTCTCAATAATTTACCAGCCCGGTTTTTAAAAACCGGGTTTTTTGGAATTTTTAATAATATTATTTAACCTCTAAATATGGGTTTAATTCCCCGGCAACCTACGGTGAAAGATACCTCCCACCCTCGGCGTGAATGAGTTGGGGTTTAAATTCCCATTTCAATTCCACCCTTCTTCCAACTTCGGCTCTTCCTTCGTTTAATTACACAATGTCCGAAGCGAGTGTAACGGAGTAACAATTAGCAATCGCAAGGGTTAGAATTACTTCGCGTAGCTCCTAATAATGGTAAATATTTTTGTTCACTTACTTATAGCCAATTTCAGTTGGGTGCAATACCACAGAAAATTAGTAGAATTTGGACGAGCAGGGTTATCACAAAAATGTATTATACTCAACTCCAAAACCGCTAAAATAATTTTTCTATTAAACATGGTATAACATCAATTCAGGCTAATTACTTACTATATAAACCTATTGAAAAGATGGCAGTTATTACTCACTATGATGAATACTTGTTACTCATTACTCATTACTCCTTACTCATTACTCCTTACTCATTACTCATTAACCATTACCTTGATACCAGCGGTACTGGTAACCACTATATTTACTTAATTCTCCTAAGAGTTGTTCAGTAAAACCAATAAATCCCTTGCTACAATCTGAATCAATAAAATTTAGATATTATTTAATTATAGAAAAAAATATTAGTCAATATCCTAAAAGAGTGAAATTTTTATTTATATTAGATGAAATCCATCAACCTACACAATTGATATTATAGAAATAATTTATACTATATTTAAATAAGGACTGGAATATTTGTAAGGAAGCTTAAATGCCTAAGAAAGATAACTTGATTTTTTTGTATTTTGCTCAACATTATCTTCAACTTATCTTTTTCTAGATGTTTATTGAAATAATGCAGTCCAAAATATAATTTTAATTCAGAATTAGCAATAATGCTTGCTTAATTAGCTTATTGCTTAGTTGGTTGTGGTTTCTACAAAAATCTACATTTAATTATTACCTCTGATAAATTTAGTTTTCTAAGTTGAGGTAATTTTGTCGCGAAAATAAACCATCTTGCTAAAACGTTCTTTGACGAAATAAAGTAACGCTATTTCAGCGTCTATAATTTTCGGAGTTTAGCTTGTTGGATTATTACTAGTTACTAGAATACAGTAAATCACAAATATGTTAGAAAGACAGTACGAAAAAATAATAGCTCGGGAAAAGTATGTAGAAGAATTATTGAGTGGAATTGTTAATGGTGAATACAATTCTACTGATGCAATTGTTTTCTATGGACAAGCAGGAATCGGAAAATCAAGTCTTTCTAAGTCTTTGTACCAAAGGATAACACAATATTATTCTAATTGCACAATTATTGATGGAGAAGAAATAAACACCGATTATTTAACTTCAAATGCAGTTAAGACGACTTTGCTTCAGTTGCGAAAAGGTTTGTTAGAGAATAAATCTAGTTTGAGTTGCTTTGATATAGCATATCTGGTATCTTACGCTTTAGAAAATACTTCCCAGGTTATAGATTTACCATTGTCATTAGCTGAACAAACAGAGGTTTTACCAATTCTTGAATTAGTCAAGAAAGGTTTATACCAATTTCCGTTGTTGTTGGAAAATACAAAGCCTTTCATGACTTTTAAAATTAAGCAAGATAGGCAAGGCATATTACTTGGTAGTAAAATATTTGCTTGTTTGAACTGGTTTTTTATCCAGCAAACAGAATCATTACGTCAGTGGTGGAAATTGCAGGGTTCTCAAAATCTACAAGAGTTAGAAAATTGTGCAAATCTAGAAGATATTCTCAAATTACTACCTTTATTTTTGGCGCGGGATTTACAGCTACATTTACAAGAAATTTCTCAACAAGCAGTCGTTTTTATCGATAAATACGAATATTTAGCTGATACAGAAGGTGAGTGTAATTGGTTGAAAGATTTAATTCAATTCAATCCTTCTATATTTTGGCTAATTTTTGCGGAAAAGCCCCTTAATTTGACAAATAATACCCAAAATATTCTAATCATAAATTTGACTGATGCTGAATCTAAAGCAATTCTACAAAAATTCGGCATTGATAATTCGGAAATTTCACAACTGATTATTGAAGGATCAGAAGGTATTCCTTTGTACCTGCTCTTAGGAGTGGAAACTTATCTGACTCTGGCAGAATATAAGACACCAGAGGTTAATGATTTTGCTCACAATCTTCAAGAGATTTTACCGCAACTGAATGCTGCTTGGGATTGGTATGAACGAAGAATCTGGCAAATTTTATCTAATTGTCACAGTTGGGATGAGATTCTGTTTACAAAATTGATGAGTCAATTTGAAATTGCTAGCTGTAATTGGATATGTGATTGTTGGAAGAAATTGTTTAACCAAGTTGTAAAATCGCCTTTTGTGGAATTAAAACCAGAAGGAGTTTACCGCTTGCACCCAATTTTGCAAGAGTATTTATATCACAATCAGCCAGAAAATTTACACGAATCTGTGAATAATTGGTTGTCTGATTATTATCAAGCAGAATATCAGCGTACGCGTAGCGCATGCCCGAAGGGCTTATCGCCATTACAATTAAATGCATTAGTAAAGTTACTCGAACATGGTTTAAAAACTCAGCAGCAGCAACAAGTCATTGACTGGTTTTTGGAACAAATAACACTACAGCAGCAAGTAGGTAGACACCAGTTTACTGTGGCTATACTGCAATTTTTACTTAAACATCAACAAAATACTTTGGCTTTAACTCTACTAGGTAAGTCTCTTTTCGCTTTAGGAGATTATCAACAAGCTTTAATTGTATTACAAACAGTAAAAAATTTGTGGCAAACTGAAAAAATTGAAGAAAATATCACTACTGCTACTGTAGAATTACACCTCGCAGCTTGTTATCTGAAACTTCAACGTACTTCAGAAGCTGATAATGCCGCGAAACAGGCATTACGTATCTACAATAATCTCTTAAATCATAATTCTGTGGAACTAGCCGAATTATTTAATATTCAAGCAGAAATCGCTATTATCAATGGCTATTATTCAGAAGCATTGAAATTGAGTCAACAAGCTTTAAAAATATTTGAATCTCACCAAAATATCCCATCCTTAAAACTGATTCAAACCAAGTTCACAACCGCTTGCTTAAATGCTATTAATAAAAATTTAGATACAGCCTTAAACCAATTTAAACTGACTTTGGCTAATCTTGCAGATCAAACCCATCCCTTAGCTATTTACTGTCACAATCTCTTAGGGAATATTTACCAAAATATGGGTTACTTTACATATTCACAAGCTTATTACGAGTACAAACTAGCTTTAGAAACCGCCGAAATTAATCTTGGTTTGACACATCCTCAAACACTACAATTAATTACTGCTATAATAGATTTCTCCCGCATTCGTGGCGAATACGATACAGTGGACTTTTTTTATCAACGTCGCCATGGCAATATGGAAATTAGTAACTTTGAAGAAACCCCTGCTGTTGCTGACAGGCTTAATAAAATCGGTTGCTTGCTTTATCAGCAAGGAGAATATGCTTGTTCAGAAAACTTATTACAACAAGCGCTACAGATTAACTGTAAAGTTCTCAGTGAAAAACATCCCCAAACAGCTGAAAGTTTCCACAACCTAGGACTAATTTACAAATCTCAGAGGCGTTATTATACCGCAGAAGTGTATTTAAAACAAGGTTTGAAAATTCGTTCTCAAATACTTGGAGAAAAACATCCGATCACCGCTAACAGTCTTAATAGTTTAGCTGCGTTATACTGCTGTATGGGAAAATATCAACAAGCCGAACCCCTATTACAGCAAGCATTAGAAATTTGCCAACAAAACTTTGGAGAAATGCATCCCCATACGGCCACAACTCTAAATAATTTAGCTCAAATGTACTTTTGTCAAGGATTTAACGCCAAATCCGAACCTATTTTTCGGCGAGCATTAAAAATTTGTGAGCAGGTTTTAGAGCAAGAACATCCTTACACAAAAATTGTGGAAAGTAATCTGAATCGATTGCAAGATAATTTGTAATTTACAATCTCTAATATCTAAGTCGAGCAAATGATCCTACCTTTCGGCAACATGTATACAGTTATCAGTTCTCAATTACCCACTGGATAAATCGAGGGGCTTGAAAATAAGGAAAAATTTTTTTCTTTCCACGGATGAATTCGGGGGTTTGTATCAATTTAAGTGTTTGGTCAAGAGTATTCAAAATTCAAAACTTAAATTTCTCAAAATTTAAATTTATCAACTTAAAATTCAGAATTAAAATTTAAAACTACTTAACTAATTCCCCATAGCCTATGGCTAATTAACTATACTTAATATAATTTATAGAGACGTAACAATGCTACGTCTCCACATTAGCTTTGAAGGAATTTTTGAAAAATAGCACCGATCCGCAGTGAAATCATCGCTTCGGAGGCGAACTACGGCGCATTTCGCGTTTTTCTTGTTCTCTAAGACGGCGATCGCGCCATTCCATGAGAGTTAAATAGATCACGCCACCCGTAACAGCTACGAGTAACACTAAGGCAGATAATGCCAGAATGTTGAGAAATGAACCTTCCATCTCAGATTTTATAGTCCGTTACGACCCCAAACTACCATTGCAATTGACCAAGTAAAAACAACTAGTAGAGAAACCCAGCCTAAAGTCAAGATCGCCATAATACTACTTTAAAACTTCCTTCTAAAATAATTCCATTTTCACTCTAGCATGAATTGTATTCACGAATTTCTTTGACTCGTTCGTTGAAAAGCATCTTGCACGCTCCAACAGAACAGCGAGAAGCTTTTAACCGAGCAATCCAGGAGCTTAAGCAGGAAGTATATGATTTAGTTTCTTCAGAAACAGAAGAATCCGAAAAATAGAGTCGTTTACTCAATTGAGTAAGCGGCTTTGTTGCAAAAAAAACCAAAAAGTTGCTTAGAGAAAGGACAGCAACTGAATGGTTAGTGCGAAATTAAATCCTGCTCCTATCATCACACAAAACAAGAAAAAAAAATCTCCCGAGTTGGACAGATAAACACGACGCATTCTGCTTAAAAAATAAACTAACCCCTTGTGCAAAACTTCTGTGGCAGTGGTTGATCGCACAACGTATCCAAAATGCGGTTTATCATACAATTATCAGTTACCAGTTTCAATAGAAAATTGGACATTGGGTATTGGCTATTGATAATTTATATGTGATGAAAGAGACTTATAACCTTGATTTAATGACGGAACGTTTAGAATCTCTCAAGGCTGCAATTATTTGCGGTTTGAGTTATTCTTTGATATTTACTCTCGCTTCTATTTTAAATAGACAATTATTCAAAGAGTACTTTAGGGAACTGATGAATTTCAGTATATTTACCTTGAATTTCCACTGGTTGATAAGTGCTGGAATTGCCGGTTTTTCTGGTTTTCTATTTGGTGTTACCTATCGCTATATCATCCGCGATGATGAAAACCTGCAACTGAAAGCTGGTGCTGTGCTTGCTTTTGGATTTATACGGGGTTTAACTCAGGTTGATATAGGACTAAATTTTTCCCTTCCAATTTTTCCTGTTGTACTGCTTCCCTTAGAGAGTATTTTAGGGTTTGCGTACGCAGCTATTATCCTCGATAGAGCCATCAAATTTGGCTGGGTTAAGCCTTTCGTGGGAAATCAATAATTGATATACAGCAAATATAATGTCAACTCCTGTAAGTAGGTAAGCAGGAAAAATGATCAAAGAGAGTTTGAGCTTTGTTTACATTTCTTTACATAGCGACATTTTTTTTGCAGCAACTTACTTACATTCACAGGGGCAGGGATACAGCGTCTTATCGTTAACTCTATAAAAAGATATAATAATTAATAGCTGATAACTGATAACTGATAAATGACCAGTTATTTTTTAATTGTAGATTTAGAAGCAACTTGTTCCAACGATGGCACTATTCCCAGCCATGAAATGGAAATAATTGAAATTGGTGCGGTAATGTTAAACCGTTCTAATTGGGAAATAGATTCAGAATATCAGCAGTTTATCAAACCTGTAAGACATCCAAAGTTGACAGACTTTTGTACTGAGTTAACTACTATTACTCAACAAGATGTGAATACAGCCCTGACTTTTCCTCTTGTTATTCCTGATTTTAAACAATGGATTGATTCTTATCCTAATAATATATTTTGTTCCTGGGGAAATTATGATAAAAAGCAATTTATTCAAGATTGCGAATTTCATAATTTAGTTTATCCTTTCGGTTCGGAACATCGAAATATTAAAAAGGAATTTTCCTTGTATGCTGGGGATAATAAAAAAAGATTTGGCATGGCACAGGCATTGAAACATTTAGGAATAAAATTACAAGGAACTCATCATCGTGGTATTGATGACGCTCGGAATATTGCTGCTATTTATAAGTATATGAATCAGGTTAAAGGCTAGATAACTCCTAACCTCTAACTCCTAACTCAATTTAAGCAAAACAACGAGGAATAGGGTTATTTAGATTTCCGTAGTAATCGATTATTTCATTACTTCGCCAAACAATTAGCTCCAATAAGTTTGCCATATTTTTCTTGACTTCCAATTGTTCCGATGGAGTGACTAATGGTATTTGTGCTAACAATACTTCTGTAATATTTTCATGCCCTCCTTCTTCATTTATCCCAGCATGAAGCAAGATGGGTTGATAAAAATCTTCGGGTAATTCTAAAGCTTGAGATTGCTTTTTAAACAAGTCGTGAAACCTCTGTTCATCTTGTTCAAACAGCATCAGCGCACTTTTAAAACTTAAGGGATGCTGTTTGGCAAAAATTGCCAGTGAAGAACAAATTGCAAAAGTAGTTGGTAGTGGCTGCATATTTTCAATTTCTTCATCCTTTATTCCCACGCTTTTCAAAGACTTCTCAATTAAACGATCGTGATACAATTCTGAGACAAAGAATTCCTGAAGAAGTTTTTGGACATAATTAGATTCATGATTTGCTAAAGCAGGAGCTAATAATTTTGGACATAAATGGGTAACATGATAAGATTCCAATCCGTAACCTATTAACTGCTCCTTAGTAATCGTTTCATCAAGCATCTCCGAAAAAAATGGAGAGGGTGGAAATTGTAACTTTAAACGCTCTAAAAATCGCCATAATTCTCGATAGAATTGACTTCCACTCACATTACCAGATTTAACTTTATTTTCAGTTTCAATTAAAAAACCACGGTTCTCAAAATTAGCGAGTAATTCTGGTATATCCTCTTGAATTATAGGGCAAGCTTTTCCTAACTGCTCTGATGATAAACCACCAATTTGTAACAGTCTTAATAGTTGAACTATTTCTTGATAGTATTCCGAGGGTGCAGAAATAGAAAAGGCTTGAATGGAATCATTAATAATAATCTCAGTGTCTTTGTATTCAAAAAAGACCTGATTTTTGAACCGTGGTTGTTGTAATAAAATGCCTGTCAAAGTCATTGAGAAACTCCTTTAACTTTTAATTTATTTTTGCAATTATTTATCATCTAAATTCCTGAGACTCTGCGCAATAAAGTATTACTAGATGAATAATAATTAAAAATAGCCGTATAAAAATTGGTATACATTTGGGCAAACAGATAAACTTGTCCTTTTAAACGTTGCTTTGTTTGTCCATCCACGTGAGAAAATTCTTGAAATATTTGACGACTAATATTATTGGCTTTACTAATTGACTGGTTGTTGATTAATTTTCTAATCGGTACAAGGAATTCCGAATCTATTTTTAATCGTTCACACACCTGAAGATAGGAGGTGAAATTTTTCATATTTTGATTTACTAATACTCCCAAAATAGAAAAATAAAAAAGCGAATCAAAACTTGCCCAATATGCTAAACCATTACATATTGCCATTGTTTCTGGAAGTGGCATTAACTCCATTAAATCTTCACTGCTAATACCAATCGAATTCAGCGCTTCTACTAACAGTTGATCTTGTCCATATTCTTCACAGTAAAGTTGGTTGATTAATTGTCGAATTTGACTATCACCTGTAAAACTAAGTACAGAAGAATCAATATGAGCTTTACGAGAAAAAAAGTGATAAATTTCTATTGCAAAGCCATATATACCCTTAAGTTGAAAATCAGATAAATCTTGCTCTATCAATCTCAGTTTATT
Organism: Richelia sp. UBA3308; assembly: GCA_002361335.1. Lineage (GTDB taxonomy): Bacteria > Cyanobacteriota > Cyanobacteriia > Cyanobacteriales > Nostocaceae > Rivularia. The sequence goes on along the minus strand of DESS01000086.1, from coordinate 29,020 downwards.
TTCAGTACTTGTACTGACTTGATTTTCCAGTAATTTATTAGTCAAATCTTCCAACTCTAATAAAGCATTCAAACCAGACTCAATCTTGAGATCAGAAGCATCATCAACTAATTTATTATCGTCTAAGTAACGCACTACAGTATTGATAGCTTCCGGATTTTTAGGAGAAAATATTTTTTGTAATTTAGTCAAACTATTTGTTCCATCCATCATTAACAGAATTTTCTTCAGTTTTTCAACTGTTGAACCATTAATTTCAATACCAAAATCTCTACCTTCTTGAGAAAAAATAATTGTATCTTGATAGCGATTAACTGATGCAATTAACTTTGGATATGTAGGTAAAGGTAATTGTTGCTGTTTACTTTTAAATTCTTCCGGCTTTAAATCTCTTTCAAGATCTGAATTATCACTAACGAAATTTTCAATCATCCAATCACTCCCAAATCAAATTTTAAATATTTTTTATTCAGAGGATATTTAATATTATCTCCCCTTACCCCCCTTAAAAGGGGGGTTAAAGTACCTCTTTTCAAGGGAGGTTAATGTGCCGAAAGATTAGAAGGATCGTTAATAAAAACACCAGACTCACTATTTATGGAATGTGGCTGTGGACAGAAATACCAATGTCTACGCTTATTGGAATTAATCGGCTCTATAAACAGGCCTGGGACATCATAAATTGACTTGTTAAGGTCAACTTTAGGGCGTTCAAAATCAGATAAATTAGAACCACCAACTATTTGATCTAATTCATTAAAAAAGGAAACTGAATCATTAAATAGCTCAGTATCGTCTATTTTGACATCATTTATTTGAAATTTAGACATTTCTCAAACATCTCCTGGGATTTTTTGTTTTGGGAATAACATAAATTTGAATACTCCCTTCTGTAGTTTATCCTACATTTTCAGTTGAGAATCAAGAGGTATTAATAATTTTCCACTGAAGGCTGCCATTAATGAAAAACCGTAGTAGTCTGAACTAGGTAACTTCGCGATTGTTCTTGAAAGTTTGTACCAAATATTTCATAAACAAATGGATTATTGCTAATATAAGAATTAGTCTCAATTCCCTCTTCAAGAAACTTACTTAGAGAAGACAAATCAATCTCAAGCTGAGAAAAATCTCTGAATGTTTTATCTAAACCACCAACTATTTGATCTAATTCACTATCTTCTAATTCATCAAAAAAGGTTTCTGAATCATTAAATAGCTCAGCACCGTCTAGTTTGACATCATTTATTTGAAATTTAGACATTTCTAAAACATCTCCTGGATTTTTTTGTTTTGGGAGTAAAATCAATTCAAATACTCCCTTCTGTAGTTTATCCTACATTTTCAATTGAAAATCAAGAGATATTAATAATTCCAATAAGTTGATTAATGTCTTATATTTTCACTTCAAAAGAGTAAGTATATACAAATATCATTTACCTACGCAGGCTTTAAAGCTTTAAGTTTCGTTTCTTTAATTGAAAAAAATGTTCCGATCAAACACATATTTTAAGTATTAATACCCTCGCGCAAGATAATATTTTATGTTTTTCGATTTTAAGATTATTTATAGATTTTGGTTTTAACTGATAAATCAATACAAGAGTGGTTTTAAACTCTTGCAGGATATAGGATTTGATTGTTTGTTAATTTTGAATAAGATAAGTTTCACATCATTGACAAATAGAATAAATAATGAAATCAAGAATAATGGTACTAATTATAGGAATCCTAATTGAAAATTGAAAAATACTCAGTATACCTTAATTTTATGAAACCCTTTTGCAAGACAGCCTACCCAAACAAATAATTATGGCTGCGCCACGCTGCGCCTTCCAAAAATCAAACCGGATTGCTATATATAACAATAGCTTTAAGCTTCAGCACTAAATTCCACAATTGTTGAAGTATTAATTAATGCATCAACTCAGTATAAATTCTATCTTCTTTAGAAAAAATAATTCTATCTCGATCGCGATTAACTGATGCAACTAATGGAGGGATCTATAGACAAACGTAATTGTTGCTATTTACCTTGTCATATCTTGCGGCTTTAAATCTCTTTCAAAATCTGAATTATCACAAACAGAATTTTCAATCATCCAATCACTGCCAAATCAAAATTGAAATATCTTGTACTAAGAGGATGTTTAATATTATCTTGGATTATCCCCCCTTTCCTTAAAAAGGGGGGTTAAAGTACCTCTTTTTAAGGGAGGTTAATGTCCCACAATAATAGCAGGATCGTTAATAAAAACAGACCATGTATCATCTTCAATTATGAAAACTGGCTGTGGAGAGAAAATCAACTCTCTATACTCATTGGAAATCGGCTCTATAATAAAATCTGGGTGATCGTAAATGGACTTGTTAATGTCAATTTCAGAGAAATCAAAATCAGATAAATTAAAACCACCAACTATGTGATCTAATTCACTATCTTCTAACTCATTAAAAAAGGTTTCTGAATCATTAAATAGCTCAGCACCGTCTACTTTGACATCATTTATTTGAATTTTAGACATTTCTAAAACATCTCCTGGGAATTTTTGCTTTTGGCAGAAAAACAAGACGGAATACTCCGGGGATAACAACCTTCACCCCATACACAAATAATTGCGGGAGTGAAGGCTGCCATCAAAAGAAGGTTAGTGATTTACCTGAGTCGTCCCGAAAATAATCGATTCAATACCAAATGTGGGATTCCAATCAATCGAGTCGCAATCAATCGGTTGTTGCAAATTAATTATGTCAAGGAAATCCGGGTTGATATCAATCCCGTCCAAATCAATCGGCTCGAAATCAATCGGCTTCGGAGAAATATTTAAGTTTATGGCATTTCCACATGTAGGCGAACCACCAACTATGTGATCTAATTCACTATCTTCAAATTCATTCAAAAAGGTTTCTGAATTATTAAATAGCTCAGCACCGTCTACTTTGACATCATTTATTTGAATTTTAGACATTTCTAAAAGATCTCCTGGGAATTATTAGTTTTGGCAGAAAAACAAGACGGAATACTTCCGGGGATAACAACCTTCACCCCATACACAAATAATTGCGGCAGTGAAGGCTGCCATTAAAAGAATGTTACAGATGTACCGGACAAAACGGATAGTCAATAGGCAATTTAGGATGAATTGGATAAGGAAAGTGAATAGGCTCTTTAGGATGAATTGGGTAAGGTAATTTAACTGGCTCTTTAGGCTTAATCGGCTCTTTAGGCTCAATTGGGTGAGGGAAATGAATCGGCTCGTCAGGAATGTAAACAGTAGTTATTGGTTCATCCGCAATCCGCAAACCACCAACTATTTGATCTAATTCACTATCTTCTAACTCATTAAAAAAGGTTTCTGAATCATTAAATAGCTCAGCACCCTCTAGTTTGACATCATTTATTTGAATTTTAGACATTTCTAAAACATCTCCTGGGATTTTTTTGTTTTGGGAGGAAAATCAATTCAAATACTCCCTTCTGTAGTTTATCCTACATTTTCAGTTGAAAATCAAGAGGTATTAATAATTCCAATCAATTGACTAATGTGTTAAATTTTCAGTTTAAAAGAGTAAGTATATACAAATATTATTTACCTACGCAGTCTTCAAAGCTTTAAATTTCGTTTATTTAATTGAAAAAATATGTCCCTTAACAACACATATTTTCAGTATTAATACCCTCGCGCAAGATAATCTTTTATGTTTTTAGATTTTAAGATTATTTATAGATTTTGGTTTTAACTGATAAATCAATACAAGAATGCTTTTAAACTCGTGCAGCATATAGGATTTGAACGTTTGTTAATTTTAAATAAGATAAGTTTCAAATCATTGACAAATATAATAAATGATGAAATCAAGAATTTAGGTACTAATTATATACAGGATTTTGCAAGTAAATCAGCTACCGCAAAAATTTTCTAAAACTCTTGTGGTACGAGCATTCTTACTCGTAAGAATCTAGCCGATCGCTCATATGAAATATGTCGTAACAATAGCTTTAAGCTTCTGCACTAAATTCCACAATTGTGGAGGTATTAATTAATGCATCAACTCAGTATAGATATCTTCAGAATTATCATTGATGTAAACATGTTGCAAGTCGATTCCTGAAATAGAAAATTGGTTAAGAATAGCATTCATTCGTGTCGATGGTGAATTGTCTCCTTGATACCAAGCTTCTAATAATCCATTGGCGACAATTTGACAGCGATTCATGCCAAAACTTTCAGAAGAAGTAAATTTTTGGTTTGGCTCCTCGGCTAATGCCAAACCTGGTGCTAACTTTTTAGTAAATAATGGAACAAGAGGTTTAAAATGAGATTTATGATCTTGATATATAATTTGTAAAACTTCACCGACAGCTTTGTAATCCCTCTTATCAAAATACAAAACACCAGAATCGTAGCGTTGATATTCTTTGGGATTATATAAAACTTTAAAATAATTGGGAATAGCTAATTCATTTAGATATTTGGTGAGACTACCTATTACTGCTACGGCACCTTCAGAAGTTAAATTAAAGTAAACTCGCACTGTTACAGACTGGTTTTCTAAATTCTCATAATAATGCAATCCCATATTTCCTACTGCTACATAAAAACCGTTTTGCACTAAGTTTTTTGGCATCTTGATCGAGACGCAATCCCCAACTACAGCAGTTTGATGTTCGGCTTGAAGATGTTTTTGACGCTGAATATGTAACCTTAAGCCCTTTTTTGTCACTGCTAAACTATGATCAATTTCTTCTCTAAGAATGTACCAACCGGGTTCAAAATAGCCAGTTCCGAAATTACTTTGGTGTAATCGTTCGTAGAATTGTAAATCAACTCCGAGAAAAGTATTATTTTCCAGTATCAGGGACAAATCATTGACTTCTCTATTTAATTTTAAGGAATTTCGCATAGAACCGTTATAATAAATGCCGTAAAGGAAATTTCGTAGTTGCAAGCTAAGATATTTTTGTTGTGCTTCTTGAGGTTTTTTATCAAAATATTCAACTGCATTATCTAAAATTGTAAAAGGTTGATATTCTGGATGAATAATGGCTAAATTCGAGTCAATTTCAACTTTACTACTTATATCTTGAAGAACATTTAATAGTCCTTTGCTTGATTCGTTATTGGATTTAATTGATAGAGAATCAGACATAGTGCATAATTCCTTTATTTTATAATTTTACAAAGACTAGGTTGGCAGGAGTAAATTTATCTCTAGGAAACAAGATTTTTGAGATTTGGATTTTGAAAAACTGGGAGCATCCTTTTCAGAAAAAGCCCACAAGCTACAAGCCTGGGGCTAGTATTACTAAGCCCACCTAATGGTGGGTTTTGTTTGTGTAGCCGCACCCTTAAGCGGGTGTCGGGTAAAATATTTGTTCAAAATTGGGATGCTCCCGAAAAACTCCTTATTGTTTACCTTCTAAATTCTAAATTCTTAATTCTAAATTCTAAATTCTAAATTCTAAATTCTTAATTCTTAATTCTTCATTCTTCATTCTTCCTTCGTTTTAAATTAATTTATCGGCAGTAGTACCAAAAATAGTAGGAATAGATTGTTTCGGACGACATAACAAAGACTTAGCAACCTGAAGCATAGCAATTCCAGTATTATCAAAACATTTTTGAAACTGAATTATGGCGTAAATCTGTTGAATTAAATTAAATCCTGCAAATTGTATTGTACGTTCTAAAAAGTCACAACGATGTTTTAAAATCTCGGGAAAAACGTTAAAATAAGTCTTCTGCAAAGCTGCGATCGCAGGTTGAAGCTTTTCTAAAGGTACGATGGCCGCTTCTAGAGATTCTTCAATAGTTAAAGACTGACTAACCACCAAGCTACTTAACCATATTTGTAAGTAACTGCTAATAAGAGTTCCCAAATCAAAAGCCGGATCTCCCCAACTAAATCTTTCCCAGTCAATTAATCTTAAAATATTCTCATTGCTTTGCGGCCAATCTCGATTTAGAAGAATGTTATTCAATTTAAGGTCATTATGTGTTAAACAACTGGGTTTAAAAGCATTTTCTAATTGTGCGATTGCTTTTCCCAAACTATCGTATTTTTGATAAAGCCTAAAGAATTTCAGCGCTTCTGTAGGAATTTCACCAAAGATTTCTGGTTCAATGCGTTCCCAACTACAAATCAATCGATGTATCTGGTGAATTATTTGATTGTCGCTGTTAGTAAAGACAAATTTCCGATAGTTTTGGCAATTGTAGCTATCACGATGAAGAATTCCAATAATTTTACCAATTTCACTAGCAATTTCTATTGGAAAACTATTTACTTGAGCATAAAAATAATATAAATCCAGATAATTATCCAAGTAGCGGAATACGAGTAGAGAATTTTCTCTATCAAACCATATCAAGTCAGGAATAAATTTACTAAAATGACTTAGTTGCGGAAATTGCCGGATTAATTCTTGAATTTGCCATTCTCTCAAGAAATCACCGTCGGCTTTACCCTTCCCATCGCTTATTTCCTGTTTAACTAGAAGGGGACTATTATCCTCAAATTTAACTAAAAGATTAAAATTCTTAGCTGGTAGTTGTTCAATCTTACTAATCTTTTCCGTGGAAGGATTTAATAAATTATGTTTAATCAAATAATCAAACACATTCTCAGAACTTAGTAGAAACACCATAACAATCAATAATTAAAGGAATTTAGAATTTAGAATTTA
>DESS01000086.1:0-22236 GCA_002361335.1 Richelia sp. UBA3308 | reverse complement strand
CTGGAATTGGGATGGGGATGAGCGATTCCAACCCATTCACGGTTTACGGTGGTGTTTGATGCACCCCACCCAAGGGAATGGGTTGAGCATCATACCCCATCGCAATACCAGCCAACTTCTAACAACATTTTTCCAACTTCTATATTCCTTCCTTTCATAACTAAAAATGTATTGGTACAATGGCGAATTAATCGAATCCCAAACCATCCAATTAGCGATCGACGAACCCGGATTACTTTATGGCGCAACAATTTTTACAACAATCCGGGTTTACGATAAATCCCTTGATAGTCGTTTAACTCATTGGGAAGCACATCACCAACGACTTCTATCTTCCGTAAAAAACCTTGATTTTCAACAACCACTATGGCAAAACATACGTCGTGGTGCAGAAATTTTAATAAATCATTTCCCAATTCTCAGAATTACCCTGTTTCCCGATGGCAGAGAATGGATAACTGGAAGGTTAATTCCTCAAGATTTGACAGAAAAACAAAAACATGGCGTGAAATTAACCATTGCCAAAACAGAACAATACCGCAGCTTACCTTTTGATAAAACCGGAAATTATCTAGCGCTATGGTTAGCGAAAAAAAATGCCTTGAAACAAGATGTTAGTGATGGGATATTAACCGATGCTCAGGGAAATTGGTTAGAAACTACTACTGGTAATCTTTGGGGATGGCGCGATCGCTGTTGGTTTACTCCACCGCTGAGTGGGGGAATCTTACCAGGAATTATGAGAAAACAACTTTTAAATTGGTTGCGAAACTATCGCTATCCCGTTAAGGAAGAACCATTTACCCCAGAATTAGTCCAGGGATTTGCAGCCCTAGCCTACACCAACAGTGTAGTGGAAATACTACCAATACAGCAAGTCATCCACCCGATGGTAAAGCTACAATATGATCCCAAGCACTATTGTTTTAAGGAATTACAAAGATATTTACTAGCATGATGTGTACGCATTCTGGTATACGTTAAGATAAGTTAACATAATTCTTAAAATTTCCATCTCTTTTAGAGACACGACGGGACACGAAAAAAAACAGGAGGATTGACCTCGGTGAATAATAAAAGATGGAGAAATGCGGGGCTGTACGCGCTGCTTTTTATTGTTGTCATTGCCTTAGGAACGGCGTTTTTTGACAATAATCAAGCCCAAAATCGGGAAACATGGCGTTACAGTGAATTTATCCAAGAAGTTCAAAACAAAAGAGTAGAAAAAGTTAGTTTGAGTGCCGATCGCTCTACCGCTTTGGTAACACCGAAGTACGATCCAAATAAAAGAGTTGTCACTTTGGTAAATGATCCAGAGCTAATTAATACTCTTACCGAAAACAACGTTGATATTTCTGTATTGCCTCAAACTGATGAAGGTTTCTGGTTTAAGGCCCTAAGCAGTTTATTTTTCCCCGTATTACTGTTAGTAGGTTTATTCTTTTTACTACGCCGCGCTCAAAGTGGTCCTGGTAGCCAAGCCATGAACTTTGGTAAATCTAAAGCCAGAGTGCAAATGGAACCGCAAACCCAGGTAACTTTCGGCGATGTTGCTGGTATTGACCAAGCCAAGCTAGAGTTAAACGAAGTAGTAGATTTTCTTAAAAACGCTGATCGCTTTACAGCCGTTGGTGCAAAAATTCCTAAAGGCGTACTTTTAGTTGGACCTCCCGGAACTGGTAAAACTTTATTAGCTCGTGCAGTAGCTGGCGAAGCTGGCGTTCCTTTCTTCTCCATCTCAGGTTCTGAGTTCGTAGAAATGTTTGTGGGTGTGGGAGCTTCGAGGGTTCGCGATTTATTCGAGCAAGCTAAAGCCAATGCTCCCTGTATCGTATTTATCGATGAAATTGACGCTGTAGGTCGTCAGCGGGGTGCTGGTTTAGGTGGTGGTAACGATGAAAGGGAACAAACCCTCAACCAATTACTTACCGAAATGGATGGTTTTGAAGGTAACACCGGAATCATCATTATTGCTGCTACCAACCGTCCAGACGTACTCGATGCAGCATTATTACGTCCTGGACGTTTCGATCGCCAAGTAGTTGTCGATCGCCCAGATTACGCTGGAAGAGTAGAAATTCTCAAAGTTCACGCTCGCGGTAAAACTTTAGGAAAAGACGTAGACTTAGAAAGAATTGCTCGTCGTACCCCCGGTTTCACTGGTGCGGATTTATCAAATTTACTTAACGAAGCTGCAATTCTAGCAGCACGACGCAACTTAACAGAAATTTCGATGGACGAAATTAATGATGCCATCGATCGCGTATTAGCTGGTCCGGAGAAGAAAGACCGGATAATGAGCGAAAAACGCAAAGAATTAGTAGCATACCACGAAGCAGGTCACGCTTTAGTTGGTGCTTTAATGCCAGATTATGACCCAGTACAGAAAATCAGCATTATTCCTCGTGGACGTGCGGGTGGTTTAACTTGGTTTACCCCCAGCGAAGATCGTATGGATAGTGGTTTGTACAGCCGCGCTTATCTGGAAAATCAGATGGCTGTAGCTTTGGGTGGACGTATTGCTGAAGAATTAATCTACGGTCAAGAAGAAGTAACCACCGGTGCTTCCAATGACTTACAACAAGTAGCCCGTGTAGCTCGTCAAATGGTAACTCGTTTTGGGATGAGTGACAACCTCGGACCAGTTGCACTTGGTCGTCAGCAAGGTAATATGTTCCTCGGTCGCGACATCATGTCAGAACGCGATTTCTCCGAAGAAACGGCCGCTACCGTTGATGAGGAAGTTCGCAATTTAGTAGATGTTGCTTACAATCGTGCTAAGAGAGTATTGGAAGAAAACCGTAATATTCTTGATAAATTAGCAGAAATGTTAATTGACAAGGAAACTGTTGACGCTGAAGAATTACAAGACTTGTTAGCAAGTAATGATGTGAAAACAGCTGCGTTTGCTTAAATTTTGTTAGACCAGCTAAATTTTAATCTTTGATAACCAGGGGGTAGTTCTAATGTTCTAGAATTACCTCATTTTTTTTATTTTTGATATTTTTTTGATATTTTTTCCGTTCGGAGTTTAATCGCAGTAGATTAATGCTGTAATTGTTACAAATGCGATTTATATAACCCCGGTTTTTTCTAAATAAAAATACTGTTTTATGTTTTTTTTAGTGATATTGAATACTTTTTTTTCTAGTCAACTACAAAGAATTTATTCCATATCTAAATATCTACTTCGATCTTAAAATTATTTCAGCCTTTTCTAAGTTTAAATACCGACTTCTCTTTTACAGATTAGTATCAAATTCTTTGCTATCTTAATCAAATGCAATACTAGTACATATAAATACAAAATTATCGGGATAAATTGTTATAAAAAAATACAAAAAACGGTCTTATTGCTAAGGTTCTCATTATTAATGAGAATAGAATCATTTAGGTAACGTATTATCAGGCGTGTTTAAAATAACATTTTTATGTATGATAAAATTTTATATAAAATCTGTTTGGACCTATTTTTCATTTTTTATATTGGCGTTTAGATTAAAATAATGCCTCTCGACTCATATCTTGCAAAGGAACGATCAAATTTAATGCGATTGCCTCCGGCACCCTTTCGTTGCCGATCGCGGTAAATCCGCCTCACTTTTCTTGTAATACAGGGATACCATTCAAGAATTAACTAACAATACAAGACGAGGACGGATCTGAGATTAATAATAGGTGAAATTTGTTCTTCTGCAAACTGATTCTGGCAGTTATAGTGGATTTGACGCTTATTAGAATACAAAATAAAAAAAATCATCAAAGCTCTTCTTTGCCTTTCCCCTGTAGAGGGGAGAGGTACTCCACTCAACCGAAAACTGCTATATAAAGTGAAATTTATCTGGTAATGGTTTGTAGCTTATTTGTTTTTAATGTGATCAAAGAAAGACTACAATGATTCCGATTTAAACTTGCTCAAATAAAGCATTCCAATCAATCACAGATGGTCTTTTCCCTTGATTAACTATTTCAAAAGCTTTGTTATAACAATTTGAATTATTCAAAGATTCTACACAAGCATTTGCAACATCAATTCTACTAGTTTGTCCCGTAATTTGATCGCCAGTTCCCAAAACTACATCTAATTTACCATCAGTTTTTGCTCTTAATAAAGTGTTCAAATCGTAGGAAGTATAAGGACCATCTATTAACTGTCCGGGACGAATAATTGTATAAGGTAATTTTGAATTTATAATAGTTTCTTCAGCTTGTTTTTTGGCATCAAGTATACCAAATTTATTGAGAATACTGTAAGGAAATTCGTTTTTTCTTTCTACTCCACAAGAAGAAATAAATACAAATTGTTTTAAATCTTTCGGTGCTACTTCTACTAAATTACTCACACCTTGAGCATCAACTTTCATGGGACTATTTTTAGCTTTGGCTTTTGCTTCGGCAGGATTAAAAAACAGTCCAAAATATTGCAGAAAATTGGGCTTATTTTCAAACTCCCATCTTTCCGATGGAAAAGCAGTAGTTCCACTACAGCAAATTATATGAGTCACATTCGCCACTGCTGCTGGTAAAGTTTCAGGATTGCGGATATCACCAACAGCAACTTCTACTTTACCAGCAAACATATTTTCGGCTTTGGATGCATTGCGCGTCAAAACCCGCACCTTACAACCTTTGTCAAGCAACTTTGCTACCGCTAATTGTCCAACTCCACCTGTAGCACCAGCAACTAATACTAAATTTTCTTCTGAAAAACCGTTTGAAGTCATGATTGTGATTGAGAGAACTAAGTGTTTGTACAATAAATTCTGATTGCAGGCAAGGTTCCTAAACTACAAATTATCTTTAATTAAATAAAACCGAAAAAACCTGATTTCTCCTACATCTAAACAAAAATCGAGCTAATTCTAAGTTAATTAGAAAATTACCTCGATTTTTGATCTTAATACTTATATGGACTGCGTTCCCAAACTGTCTGCTTTCCTTCTAAATTTTATTAGATGATGGCTTGAGAAATAACCATGCAACAAAAAATGTCGCTGCTGTAAACAATTGAGTTAAATCCAATGCTGACAGATAACCGTCTGAAAATGAAGCAATACTTCTATCTGTAATACCAAATACCCAACATGATACGCCAAACAACCAAATCCCGTTTTTGACATTTCCGATAAACTCTTTCGCTTCTGGCGATTTTTGCTTATTCATGATTTCCTATTTTCTTGAAAAAATTGCAAGCAGTAAGTATAAATGCCCCCATACCTCTTGGCAATTCTTTACTTTCTAGCTATATGTTAATAAAAATTTCTATCACTTGACATATGTCCCGTTATACAATCACAAAACAAATAATCATCAGATACAAAGCTGAAAAATAATCTAAATGCGATCAGCAACGAAAGGGTGCCAGAGGCGATCGCTGTTTTACTTAAAACGGCAGAAGGCTCAGGTTCTATCCGAAAAGAAGTGTAGGTAGTGCTTCATTTAGATGTAAACTTGTCTGTATGTTAATCGAAGGTTCAGACGGTAAAAAACGCTGCTTCGGCAATAAGCCCGGACAGGAATACTACGCTCAATACCACGATATTGAATGGGGTATTCCCGTGCATAGCGATCGCCAACTTTTTGAAATGCTGATTTTGGAAGGAGCGCAAGCGGGATTAAGTTGGGAAACTATTTTGAAAAGGCGTGAAGGTTACCGCAAAGCATTTCATAATTTCGATGCTGAAAAAGTTGCTCTGATGACAGACGAACAACTCAAAGCTTTATGTCAAAATCCAGAGATTATCCGCAATCGTCTCAAGATTTTTGCTACCCGTCAAAACGCCCAAGTCTTCCTCGATATCCAAAAAGAGTTTACAAGTTTCGATACTTATTTATGGCGCTTTGTCGGGGGTACCCAAATCCTCAATCATTGGAAAACCTTTGAAGAGGTGCCAATCACCACACCCCAGAGCGATGCTTTGTCTAAAGACTTGAAAAAACGCGGGATGAAGTTTGTCGGCTCCACTATTATATATGCTTATATGCAGGCTGTTGGAATGGTGAATGACCACTTAACAGAATGTTGGTGTTATGGTGGCTAAAGCCTAAGAAAACGAGGGCGCAATCGCCACAACAACTCTATGCAGCACTTAAGGGTAAATTCTACAGTCATTTTTTGCGATCGCCGCAGCAAAGCTGAACGCGTAGCGCATGCCCTTTGGGCTTATCGCTATTTGATTAAGCATAAAAATTTTACAAGGGTTGAATTTCGACAATTTTGCCTTCAACATCCTTTTTGGAGGTAAAATTATTGGTACATCTGAAATTATCCCAGAGCTAGCAGTGCTACGTCTCTACATTAATCCCATGTTTTAATTCAAATTTTTTTATATTTTTATGAATAAAAAATGTCAATAGCAATCGATTTCGGCACAAGTAACACGGTTATTGCTCGTTGGAACCCGGTAACTCAACAACCAGAGACTTTAAGTATACCGGAATTATCTAATCAACAAGGATTGAATCCACCGCTGATTCCGAGTTTGCTATATGTGGAAGATGCATCTTTATCACAAGTTTTAATTGGACAACAAGTTCGCGATCGCGGTGTTAATATAAAAGGTGATTCGCGATTTTTCCGTAGCTTCAAACGCGGGATTGGTGCCGATATTCAAGGTTTTTTACCGGAATTAGATGGACGTAATATTAGTTTTGAACAAGTCGGGGAATGGTTTCTCAGAAAAGTTATCGAACAATTATCATCTGTTGAAGGTGGTTTGGATTCTTTAGTATTAACGGTTCCCGTAGACAGTTTTGAAGCTTATCGTCATTGGTTAGGAAAAGTTTGCGAACCCCTTTGTGTGGAACAGGTACGGATGCTGGATGAACCCACAGCAGCTGCTTTGGGATATGGTTTAACTGAACAAGATTTATTATTAGTTGTTGATTTTGGCGGGGGAACTTTAGATTTATCTTTAGTACGTTTGGATAAAAGCCTACAGCAAGCAAACAATAAACCTTTGGGTTTTCTACTCAAGTTTGGCAATAAATCTTTAGCAGAAGACTCTAAACAAAAGGTGAAAACTGCCCGGGTACTTGCAAAAGCTGGTCAAAATTTAGGGGGTAGTGATATTGATAATTGGTTAACGGAATACTTCGCACAAACTCAAGGTTTAGCAGTATCTCCTTTAACAACTCGACTCGCAGAAAAATTGAAAATTCAACTTTCTACCCAAAATCAAGCTAGTGAAGTTTATTTTAACGATGAGACATTTGAAAGTTACGAATTGGAATTAAACCGCGATACTTTTGAAAGTATTTTGCAAGAACGTTCGTTTTTTACCATGCTTGATGAGTCAATGACGCAATTGTTGCAGCAAGCACGCCGTCAAGGAATAGAAGTCGCAGATATTAATGCCGTTTTGTTAGTTGGTGGTACTTCCCAAATTCCGTCAGTGCAAACATGGATAAAAAATTACTTTGACTCCGAAAAAATTCGTAGCGAACAACCTTTTGAAGCTATAGCCCATGGAGCATTACAATTAGCCCAAGGGATAGAAATCAAAGATTTTCTTTACCACAGTTATGGAATCCGCTATTGGAATCGCCGCCAAAATCGTCATAGCTGGCATCCTATCATTAAAGAAGGTCAGCCTTACCCAATGAGTAAACCAGTAGAATTATATTTGGGCGCTTCCTTAGAAAATCAACCCAGCATCGAATTAATTATCGGAGAATTGGGAGCACAAACTGGCGGTACTGAAGTTTATTTTGATGGCTCCCGCCTTATTACTCGTCGCGTCGAAAGCAGCGAAACCACAGTAAAACCCCTTAACGATCGCGATGGTGCCAAAAATATCGCCAATCTCACACCACCAGGATTTCCTGGAAGTGATAGAGTAAAAGTTTTTCTAGAAGTTGATGAACAAAGATTTTTGAGGATTAGTGTTGAAGATTTGTTAACCAATGAAACCGTTTTAGAAAATCAAATTGTGGCCCAGTTGAGTTAATTTGGGCATTACCGTCAATGGGTAATATCATGTCCGGTTAAACAGTTATCATATCTTTGGGGGTGAATGAGTAACGAGTAACGAGTAATGAGTAATGAGTAACGAGTAATGAGTAATGAGTCTTCATGGTTATTTTGGTAATAACCGCCATTATTAAGTCTTGGTTATATAGTAAGTAATTAGCCGGACTTGATATGAATGATTAATGAGTAATGAGTAACAAGTATTCATGAGTGGTAGATAATAACCTCCATTTTTTTAATAGGGTTATATAGTAAGTAATTAGCCGGACTTGATTTTACTGTAAAAATAGCAACAAGATTGGAGGAAAGAAAAAAAAGTTGGAATCGTAGAATTCACTGAATTAATTGTATAGTATTTGTGGTAAACATAACTAATTTCCTTATTTTCTTCTAATGAACATAGGAATTTTATACACTGGGGGCACGATTGGTTCTGTGCAGGGACCTGATGGACTGTATCCACTAGATACTGTTGGTTTCCAAAAGGCTTTTGATGATAATATTTTGCCGATTATTCAAAGTCAATATCCAGATTGTACCATTGGCTATATTGATATCGGCTTTGGGCCGAGTAAGAGCACTCTCGACAGTACCAACTTGCAGCCCAAAGACTGGTGTACGATTGCCATGGCAATCCTGGAAGCCTACGGCAGCTATGAGGCTTTTATTGTACTCCATGGCACGGACACTATGGCTTGGACTGCTTCCATACTGTCCTTTTTGCTGACAGGCCTGGATAGCGATGGCCACTATAATGCTTTGTTGAGCAAGCCGGTAGTTGTGACTGGCTCCCAACTGCCACTATTTGTAGAGAAAGCCGACTCCTCTTATACTGTACGTTTCAACACCGATGCTCTGCAAAACGTCTGTGGTGCCGTAACCTCTTGTTGTGAAGGTGTACCTGAAGTTTGTCTGTACTTTGATTCTACCTTAATGAGGGGGAATCGCACGGTTAAGACTAACGCCAGTGAGTTCAAAGCCTTCTCCACTCCCAATTATCCCAATATTGGGGAATATGGGTTAGATTTTGATGTGAATAACAAAGTAGTGCGCCCCTTGCCTACAGATCCCTCTCTGGCACTCTCTGTCAAGGGCGAGCCTGCTTATGACGCTTTATTAGCTCAATTGACAAAAAATTCTAGGAGAGTGCAAGCGAGCGTGTTTTTAAACCTGGGTTAACTCGACGTAAAGCACCTAGTGCCCGTGGTCTTTAATTATTAGTTTTATATGCTCTCTTACACGTTCTCTCCAGCCGGGAATGTTTTTTAATGCGGCTAAATCATTTTCGTTAACCATAATACTTAGATTGCTTTTTATGGTTTCTTTGCGGCTAGAGGTATAGCCTTCCGAATTGCCTTTAACAAAATGCCCTTTAGAATTTCTCATTTAGCTATTGACGGTTACTATATTAACGGTTATAATATTTATAACAACATTTGAGAGGTCGGTCAAATGGCTCGAAGTAAAACACCTAGTTTTGTAACTGAATTACCTTTAAAAGTTAGTAGTAAGCAAGAAAAAGAATTGTTAGCTCGTTTGCAAGCTGCGCGACAACTCTATAACTGCTGTCTTGGGGAGGCGTTGATTCGGTTACGGCAGGTACGTAACTCTGAGCCATATAAACAAGCAAAAAATACTAAAGATAAAGAACAACGAATAGAGCTTTACCAGCAAGCAGATAAAGAAAATAGATTTACGAAGTACGAACTTCAATCGTTTGCAACATTAACGTCGAACAATTCTAAATGGATGTCAGACAAGCTTGGCGCTCACGAGAAACAAACTGTTGGCACAAGAGCTTTTAATGCTGTTAAGAAACTACAGTTTGGTCAAGCTAAAAAAGTAAGGTTTAAAGTAGCTTCTAGATATCGCTCTGTAGAAGGGAAGTCTCAATCTTCAGGATTAAAATGGCGAGTCATAGAGCAGAAACGTCCTAATAGAATTGGTAAAGCAAAGGATGTTCGGAATAAAATAAAGTGCGCTAAATATGCTTTAATTTGGAACGGTCTAGAGTTAGAACCCATAATAGATTTATTTAATCCAGTCATCGCTCACGGACTAAATTCTCCTGTTAAATATTGCCGTATCTTGTGGCGTAATGTAAATGAAAAGCGTCGTTGGTATGTGCAGTTAATTAATGAAGGACTACCTTATCAAAAAGAATCAAATTATTTAGGTGAAGGTATTGTTGGGCTTGATTTAAATATTTCTAACGTTGCTTTTGTAGGAGATAATAAAGCGGGTTTATTACCTTTCGTAGATAAAGTACCAACTTTTGAGAAAGAGATAAAAGCTGCACAGCGTAAAATGCTGCGTTCCCAACGTATGGCTAATCCTGATAATTACGAGCCAGACTTTGATGCTAAAGTTGGGAACAGAATTGTTAGAAATAAAGGCAAGGTTAAACAAGGTAAAAGGCAATGGATAAAAACCAGAAATTATCGCCGGATACAAGCGTATATTGCTGAATTAGAACGTCGTAAGTCGAGTTATGCTAAATCTCAAAATAGGAATTTAGCCAATGAAATTCTTCGGCATGGCAGCATAATTAAAACCGAAAATGTTTCGGTTAAAGGCTGGCAGAAAAGATACGGCAAAGCCATTTCTGCTAAGTCACCAGGTTTTTTTCAATCAGAGCTTAAACGCAAAGTCGAACAAACTGGCGGCAAGTTCATCAACTTTTCTACCAAGAAAACGGCTCTTTCTCAGACTCATTTGGATGGTACTCGCATCAAGAAAAGTCTATCCCAGAGAGTTCATGAAGATGTAACAGGCTTCAGAATGCATCGAGACCTGTTTTCCGCTTTTCTTGCTAGACACGTTAATGACGATTTACTTTCATTGTTGGATGCTCAGAATGAGTATCCGGGGTCGGAGCCGATCCTTGCGGATGCATGGAAGCTATATCAACAAACTCGAAGCAAAGTAGGCGCGTCCGAAATCAAGAGCAGTCATTGTTCCTCAGACGAGTTATCCCACAAGTCAGTCACTTCTAGCCAGATAGTTAATAAGGACGACAAGCTAGAATGTATGCCTGAATCTCAGATTTTATAAACCTGAGAGTGGCTCAAACTCGCTCATCCAAGCTGATTTTGGAAGGTGAAACTACCGATGGTGGCACCAAGCTTTATATCCAGAATTACGGCAAAGAGCCTTTCTATATTTATCCCGAACCGATTTCCCCCAAACATTCTCAAGGTAAGGGGAAACATAAATCCCACGGAAAGGGCAAGAATTAAGCTATGGCACCTAGTTAAAACCGTGGTATGTTCCGGATATTTCCGGAATTCACCTAGGGGTTCGTTGCAGACGAGCGGATTTATTTCCTAGGTTGATTAGCCGTTGGTGAATCAACCGATGAATTATATTTTGCTAGAAAATGTAATGTCAACGAAAAGCTTGTAGAGACGTAGCATTGCTACGTCTTTAAATCAGATCAACTATTGTGCTCCTTCAATTGTCGCAAAACTAGGAACGCAAAAGTCTGTACTAAAGAACTTGGCAGGCAAAGTAAACTGCTTGTACCCCATCAGCAGGTAGATAGTCCCCACACTCTTGAGCAATAATCTTCCAAGATCGGTTTTCTTCTAGGCGTTTTATCATGGCAGTGATTACTGAATCAGACTTGTCATACACAGATTTGCGAACGCTAAATACAACAAACCCTCCTGATCGGGTAACCCTTACAAATTCAGGCATTGCTGAGGAGGGCATTGCTGCATGGCTGAACCCTCCAGCACACAGAACTGCGTCAAATTCATCTGGCTGCAAAATTTCATTTGTTTCTGGGAAGCAAGCATGATGAAGTGCCTCATAAATTCCTCGCTTCTGTGCTTGTGCTAACATATTTGAGGAGATATCAACACCTACAATCGAGAGAGGATTGTAACCGAGATTGATCAGTTCAACTCCACCAATACCTGTACCAACCCCTGCATCCAAGATGCGTAGACCCTTATGTTTTGGCACGTGCCTACTAAAGAATAGGGTTGTATAGTGGCTACAGCCAGATGTACCGTCTCCAGATAACTCCAAAAGAAATTCATCGTAATTCTCTGCGTGCTTATCATAAGCTCTCTCTAGTCTATCTGGATCGTAAGTGAGGGCATGCACATCTCTGTGAAATTGTCCAAGACGACCGTCAATTATTTTACCTTCAATATGATCTTGTTGCATGATCTGGCTGCTCCCATTTCTTCTTGACATTTTTAAGTTCCTCTTGATGCAAAAATCTATACTTTCTACTCATCCATTCCTGCACCTTTTCACCCCTGGAATATTTTTCGTACAAACTTACAACTAAGTCATAGGAAAAACCTAAGGGCTGATTGTATTGAAAAAAGGTTTTTAGTAGTAATTCCTCAGCATCATGTTCTCGATTCTCATCAACAAGTCTAGCAGCAAGGCTAAGTAGTTTATCGTAGATATCAGGGGTTGGCTCAGGCAGTAGAGTCACACTTTCTTCAGGTAAATATACCCGATCAATTTGATTGCTGAGTTCATTGTTTAGATAAGCATCTATGATTAAATGGATTCTTTCACAGTGTCCATTTATAAAACCATGTGCATCTGAATCAGGTCGTAAAAGCCACATAGCATCTGGCTTCATGTGAACTGATGTATCTTGAAAAACCATGTAGCTATCTGGTGATGTGGAAATTGGTACATGCAGCCTAACTTTCTGCTCCTGTGAGAGCTCAGAATAATCTCGATGTTCCCAAAAGCAAGTACCTGGAGCAAGCTTGTTTAATCTAACCCACATCAACGATAGATTGCAATGCTCTAAAAATGAACGTATTGTTGGCAATTTATCAAGTTCAGGAGTTGGTTTTGGGCTGCAATCCTCAATAATTGTATCGGTGGAGTCTCCACTTTTACTAAAGAGTGAAAAAGCTTCATATCCCTTACTTGTATACTCACTGTAAGAATTTTCTTGCCATGGCAAAGAAGTTGCTTCCTCAATTTCTTTGGCGGCATCATGGGAAAATCCAGTTGGCAAATTCCGAAGAATTCCAATAGTCTTGCTAAGCATTATACTCACTAAGCTTTTGCTAGCGGTCAAATTTTCTAAATTCTCCTCATCCTCTCACACTATCCTACTCGAAGTAACATTCTAAAGCTTTTTTTTAAGGTTCCAAGTCAATTTTGTAGCACCATTTTCTCAGGCTTTTCCCCAGTTGGGACTTCAGCTCTCTAACGGGACTTTGACAAAAAATGAGACTATTTTCGCTTCAAACTCAGACTGAGAGAGGCTTTTAGCTTAAAATGGCATAAGTTACCCATCGATTTTTTTGAGAATTGGGGTCCGTTAGGTTGTTGCTAACGACATCCTATTAGTCTAAAATTTTGCTATGAAAAATCAATCTAAACAATACCAAATCTCCAAAGTTCAACAACACAAGGAAAAACTGTTGGTTGATTGGACTGATGGTCATCAAAGTATCTTCCACTATATTTGGTTGCGGGATAACTGCTATTGCTCTTTATGTGGCGATCCCAGACATGGTGAAAAACGTTTTCGCATTGTTGATGTTCCACTTGATATAGAACCGTTATCAGTTAGTTGGGATAGTGGTAAGGCACTGGAAATATTATGGCAACCCGATGCTCACAAAAGTATTTATGATGCTGAGTGGTTGAGACAACACTGCTATTCTGCTAAGGAGAGAGAGCATCGTCAGCATCGACCCATTTTTTGGCATAGTAATATTGTTACTAATTTACCGCAGATTGCCTATGAAGAAGTCCAAACTCGAGATGTGGGACGTTTACAACTGTTAGAATATTTGAGGGATTACGGAATTTGCTTTGTGCGAAATGTGCCCACCTTAAAGGGAAAACTCGAATCTTTTGCGGAATTATTTGGTCCGTTATTAGAGACTAATTATGGACGCGTGTTCGAGATTGTTGTAGATCCAGAGGAAAGTCAGAAAAGTGTTGCTAACTCGCAAATGAATCTGATACCCCACACCGATGATGCCTATCAGTATGCACCACCGGGAATCATTTTTTTCCATTGTTTAATCGCGAACAATGATGGTACTGGTGAGTCTACCTTTGTAGATGGTTTCCAAATAGCAGAGGTGCTACGTCAGGAAGATTCCGAAGCCTTCGATCTACTTTGTCGTTACGAAATTCCTTTCCAAAAACATTACAGCGATAGGCTTCGCCCCACCGCAGGTGAACGCATTGATATGCGCTTTAGCAGTCCGGTTTTTTGCCTAGATAGTGGTGGTAATGTGAAAGAAGTTCGGATTAGCAATCTATTTCCGGCTCCCTTTGACTTACCCGTTGAAATTATCCAGCAATTTTATGCCGCATACAGAAAGCTAATGCAGCTAATTATCGATCCAAGATACTGTTTGAAACAAGGATTGCAACCAGGAGACTTGGTGATGTTTGACAACCATCGGGTTTTGCATGGACGCACTGCAATCGGAAGACAAAACCAGCACCGTCATTTGCGCTACTGTTCAGTAGATCGCGATTATTTCCATAGCCAGCGGCGGATTCTAAATAAGAATCTCAGCTTTGGGGAGATCGGGTTATTGAATGTAAATTGAACTTTAGTGGATGTCGCTAAGTATACACCAAGCAAAATTGCAGAAAATGCTAACCAGTTAAATAAATTTAAAGTTTCTGAAAAGATTCCCCATGCCAGAATAGCAGTAATCCCTGGATGGAGCAGCAAGATAGTCCCTACCAATGGTGAAGGTAACTGTTTGAGGCTATAGGTTAGACATATTTTAGTCAAAATCTCCAGATTTCCCAGAATACCGATAATTAGCCATACTTTCCAAGAATGGGGAAACAACTCATGATGAGTTACCAGAAGAATTGGCAATAAAAAAACAGTCCCCACCAAGCAAGTCCAAGTTGTGATTGTATTTATACTGAAATGAGTTTGCAGTTTTTCTAAAACTAGTAGATACCCACTCCACAAAATAGCAGAAGCCAAGGCGAGTCCATCACCTTGCAATTTATCAATGGTTATGGAAAAATCATTAGCAACTAGTGCAGTTGAACCTAATATTGCGATCGCCATTCCCAGAAGAAATTTACGATCAAATTTTTGACTCAAGAATATCCATCCAATTAAAGTTGTAAATAGAGGAGTCATACTGTGTAACACCTCCGAGTTAGCAGCGCTAGTTTGAGTCAAGGAGAAAGCATAGAGCAGTTGTTGTCCTCCAGAAAATACTCCCGAGAGGAGGAGCAGCAGCAACAACCCCTTTCGTTCTTGAGGAAAAAACTTCACAGGGACGGGTTTTTCAGTCCATTTCTCCTTGAAGCTTAATACTCCATTCCAGCATCCCAACACTGGAATTGCCATCCAGAAGCGATTAAATATTATGGTATCGGGATTAATTTCATATTCGCTGAATTTAATCAAAATAGGAACCCCGGCCATAATGATTAGGGCAGAAAATAAGGCCGGTAATACCATTGTGGTTTCCCTTTTGGCGATTGGCTGCGAAATTAATTCTAATTGTTTTGTCATTAGTGCTGCCTATGTAACGTAAAATTTCTAGTTATATGATGTCCGCCAAATCACCCAGGCGGATGTCGTTGCGAGTGGAACGTAGCAACCGCAAGGTTTTGGGATTGCTTCGGGGATTGTCGCAATGACGGTTATTTAAACGGACATGATACTAGTAGATAATAGTATGATTTTTATCGTAAAAAAGACTATTTGTTAAGTATTACTACATACTAATTATCAAAATTGTGTACTTTGATATATTTTTTTCAATAGCAAGGAACTTCGGTTATTTCGGATTTCCTCAAAAAGGTGCAAAAGGTGACCTGCGGAATTACTAATTAGTAATTCATAATTCATAATTGATAATTCCGCCATTATGAATTACTAATTTAAATAATCAATCAGAGAAAGCACTTGACAAAAACAGCGCCATCATTTTCTCTACTATTTAGTATCCGGCAACTATTTCCATAACCTGCAGCACCTCTCTCTAAATCTCAGTTTTGAGGGATCGGTTTTAAATCAGGAATAGCTTCGCAAAGTTTTGAGAAAGACAACGCACCTTCGCGCAATAGTTGAGCCGTTAAACCGGTAAAATCAACGAGAGTAGAAGGTTGTTCTTCAGGGTTTGGCCCTCCATCCAAAACCAGTGGAACTCGCTCTCCCAATTGTGCGGCTACTTCTGGGGCTGTTTTCTGAGTTTCCATTCCTGAAACGTTGGCACTGGTTACCGCCAGGGGAGCGCCAACCTGACGCACCAATTCCAAACAAAGTTGATGGTTGGGTATGCGGACTGCTACAGTATTCTTACCGGATGTCACAAATGGTGGCACAACTTCAGTCTTAGGGAAAATACCAGACATTGCCCCCGGCCAGATTTTACGAAGTGAAGAGATGGTACTCTCAGGAATTGCTTGAGTTACCTGTTGCAATTGTTCAAAACTGGCTACATAAATTATCAGGGGTTTGTCTGGCGATCGCGATTTGACTTCAAAAATCTTTTTAATACCTGATTCTTTAGCGATACTGGCTCCGATACCGTAAATAGTATCGGTTGGGAATACCACTACATCACCATTTTTGAGTAAATCCACTGCTGTACTACGCGCCGTTTTATCGTCAGCAGGTAAAATATTGGTCATAAAAACTTAAATATTAAGCGTAGAATAAACGGGCTAATTCTACCATGATATTTTATCGGTTGCTTTTTTAGCGGTAAGTTAATATCATGTTAACTGCGGCGAGGCAAGCCCTAAATTTTATTTATAAAAGATGGGGTGATGGGGGGATAATTCTCGCTTAGGAAAAATTACCAACAGACGAACAAGAATATTGGCAGGCTCTTCAGAGCCAAAATCAACTTCCTCCACAAAGTAAGAGTCTCTTTTAGAAAGAGTTCCTGGGGAAAACAACCACAACCCGAAAACCGATGTAAGATCCTCCCTCGTTGCGCCCACTCCAGTCGCGACACGCACAACGGCAGTTCCACGGAAGGCTGAACCACGAACCGCCACGCAGTAGTCGATAACGGTTATGTTTATTATCGTTCATCCAAGCACTACCGTCAGTTGGCATTCCATTGTAATTTTTATGCCAGCTATCTTGACACCATTCCCATACATTGCCATGCATATCATACAGTCCAAAGGCATTAGCAGGGAAGCTACCTACATCTGTAGTTTGTTGTAGAGACTGGCTCTCGGGTGCAGAACCATAGGTATAATTTCCTTTATAGTTAGCTAAGTCAGTAGTAATAGTTTCACCAAAGTGGAATGGAGAAGTTGTCCGTGCGCGACAAGCATATTCCCATTCAGCTTCGCTGGGTAAGCGATAGTTTTTTCCAATTTTTTGAGATATTTTCGTGCAAAACTCCACTGCATTATCCCAAGTTACGCATTCAACAGGTTTTTTTTCACCTTTGAAATGTGAGGGATTTTTGCCCATGATTGCTTGATATTGTTCTTGGGTGACTGGAAATTTACCCATAAAAAAAGGTTGAATAGTTACCTTATGCTGTGGTTTTTCGTCTGAGCATTGTTCTAGTTCATTCTCTGGGGAACCCATTAGGAAAGTGCCACCAGGGATTTTCACCATTTCTAAGAAAATACCATTACCTAAATCTTCTTGAAAAGACTCGGTTCCTCCACGACTGCGGTTAATTTCACAGATAGTTGATGTTGAGGTTTCGCCAAAAAATCCAAGAATTCCGGAACGTTCTTCTATGTTTCTTACCCTTAGGGTGGCTGTCTCGAAATTATAGGGCTGGATTTGAATTAATTGTGATGATTCCTTTTGTTGTCGTTTTTGGGCTTTTTGCTTTTCTGCTTCCCGATTTAGTAACCTTACATATTCGTCTTTAATTTTGTAGTATTTTTGGAATTTATTTAATTCGCTCCGAGCTTTGTCTGACAATGGGTATCCTGTAGCAGTTACCCTCTTGGTAAACTGTTGCTTGTAAATCTGATAAGGCTCTAATACTTCTGTTCGGATTAAACTAGCTTGTTCATCCGTTAATCCTAGTTTTTTCTTTAAATCATTGAGTATATGTAATTCTTCCCATGAACTAACCCCATCAGAAGCAAATTCTTCAACTTTCTGACGATATTGAGCAATAGTAGTTTCTTCTGCTCTGAGTATAAGGGGAGTCGTTGCTGATACTGGTGTGGGTGAGGGAGAAATAGCAGTAACATCGCGAGCATCCCGTGAAGGTAAAGTAAGTACGGGGGTAGTATATATATTTTCTTTACAAAAATCTTGTTTTTTTAACAGTTTAGGTGTCAAATGCTCTGGAATTCCTGCCATGCGGATGACTCTGCAACCAAGTTTATATGCAAATTCCACATTTCTTCCAGCCCCCAGAGCATCGTAAAATCCAATAGAAAATTTAATCGCGGCTGTATCTCCAATTTCCTTACTCATACCGATAACATAATTAATATGTTGGGCGATCGCCTCCCCTTGAATCTGGGAATAGCAGGCATTGAGCACTACACACTCTATTTCAACAGCGAATAGTTCAAATAGTCCAGCTAATGCTTCTGCATCAACTAACCTTTGTTGTCCGATGTTATCTTCAAATATTAACCCTTGTTCCCCCGAACCATGTCCAGAAAAATGGATAATCTGGGGTTTATAATCGAGAATGTAGCGGTGAATATCTATATTGCGTAATGCTTGTGCTGACTCTATCTTAAATCTGTCACGTTTTTTCGCTCTTTCTAAACCTTGCTTAATTTCACGAATCTCCTCACCCAGTCGTAATATTCTTGTGCCTTTGGGATTCGCTGAGAGTACTAAAATTGTTTTAACGGGATTTTCATCGGTCATGATCAAAATTTTGATATTAAATACTACATTTATATTAGATAATTTAAATTTTTACTTATGCAGTGAGTAGATATCATATGATCTCCCTTAAATATTTTATCCCTGTGTGAGGTTAGGTAATTTTTAATGAGTAATAAAATCTCCCTTTAGATAGAGAGTAGAGAAGGAATTTGTGCCTTGTTCAATTTTCATTTACTCGGAATTTTTGGGAAAGATGAAGTACTTATACCAATTCTGTATGAGGCTGCGCGGGCAGCACCCTCCAGAAGGCTATGGTGGGGCTACCCAAACAAAGCCCACCGGTGGGGTGGGTTAAATTCGGCGCATCTTTATAAAGAAATGGTATTAGGAATTAGTACTTAATTCTACAAACCTCCTTTGTTTTAAACCTTTAGAGGTTGTTAATCCCAGCTTATTTGAGTGCCATTAATTTTCAGTTGATATCCTCACCGCATTTGGTACAGAATTTGTTATTAACTAGATTATAATGACCGCAATTAGAACATCTAATTTGTTCTGGAATATTTTTAGCAGCAAAATTTGAATCGGATAATTGACTCAATTGCTCCGCGATCGCTAAAGGTACATCTATTTTTTTACCATTAGCTTGGCTACAGTCGAGTAATGCTAGTAAGAAACCCGAAATTAACTCTATATGTTCTGATGCTTTAACTCGATTCCAAAACTCGTCCCAGAACTGCGGATTTTTTTCGCAAAGTTCCAACACCTGCATAGCAGCGAGATATTCAGCCAGAGGATCGAGTGCAAAGCGCATTGTATCATGGGCTGCACCAATAATTTGAATCAGACGCAGTCGTGTTTCAAGATATTGGAGGCGAATTTCTGCATCGTTCCCCCCTAGAGTTGCTAAAACAGCATCTCTATTAGCAGTTGTTGGTCGAAAAGTTTGTTTTAAACACTCCCAAGCAATGATTTTGGCATCTTGTTGTACATTGCGATCGCTCAATTTATGATCATCGGTAACGCTACGATTAAGCTCGTTAAGATACCCCAGCATCAAATCAGGGATATTACCAGGTGTGAGTAAAGGTACTTGCTGAACTTCCTCAACTTTAGCAGTAATTAACTGGTCAGCATAGAGTTTTGCTAGAAGTGCGGTTACTTTGCGGCCTCCTACCATTTGCGATAGACGACTACAGGCTTGGAAAAATTCAGGATCGGTGAATAAGTCTCGTTTGTTTGCCTGAATTAAGTAGGCTTCCATGAAAGATGATAGACGGTCACCTTGAATAAGTAAAGGCTTAAGGGTAGTTTTAGTAACTTGACCAAGCTTTTCTTCAGAACGTGAGGTGACAATTAAAGCATTAACATAGAAATCTGGAGAATCTGGGCGAACTGCTTTGCGTGTCATTTCGCTCATTTCTGAAAGATGGTCTACAATCACTAAAATCCGGCGTTGTCTTAACAGACGTTCTAGTAGTTCTTCAGAAATAGATTCCATTTCATCTGTTAAGTCCTGCAATTGACCTTGAATTGCATCTATTAAAGCCGGAATAAAAGGCGATTTTCTTACCTTATCCCCCTCAATTTCAATTTCATCTGGAATTTGCAATTCTTCTTCAATCAACACTGGCAACATTTTGTGTTTGCACAGACGTTCTGTCCGATCATCTGACATTGCCCATTTAGCAATTTGACACGAAAGGGTTGTTTTACCTACTCCCCCCTCTCCTTGAATCAGCAGACAAGCACGCTGTCTTTTAAAAGTTGAACCTAACTCTTTGCCCGTGAGTTGGGCAATAGTCTTGCCATTCTTTATAACAGGGGTAGGAATATAAACATTTCTGTTGCTTACGGTATCTTTTTCCTCGA
This sequence comes from Richelia sp. UBA3308, assembly GCA_002361335.1. Lineage (GTDB taxonomy): Bacteria > Cyanobacteriota > Cyanobacteriia > Cyanobacteriales > Nostocaceae > Rivularia. The sequence continues at coordinate 1,621 of DESS01000086.1, read as the reverse complement.
ATGCCTCTTGTACTGATTTAAGGTGTGCTTCTACCCAAGCATCTAGTACTCTGGGGTGATATTTCAGCATCAGCAGCAACCAGCTTAGTGATATCTGTTTATCAATCACAGGTAATTTAAAGCTGCCAACAGATTTTAAGGCTTTATCAACTTTCAGCAACCACAAAGGACGCAGCCAGAAAATTCCAAAAAGTGAAGCAAGGTAAATTCCAATTCCCCATACCGATGGGTTTTTGAGAATCTGATTAATCGTTTGACGACGTTGTAATTCTTCAAGGCTTGACTTGATATTTTGAATAGTTGGGTTTAAATAACTTTCTTGCTCTTGTTTTAACTGTTCTAAATTTTCCAAAGCCTTCTCGAACTTAGGTATGGCATTCCTTAACTCTTTGGTTTTTAATTTATTGCTTTTTGCTTTTTGCTCAAATCTAGCAGCAATATCTCTTATGGCTTCAGCAGCACTATTACGCACCATCCAGCTTTTATTTGGTGATAGTGCATCATTCAATACACCTAAAACCTCCAAAGCAACTTCGGGATCTTCCTGAACTGATACTTCACCTATGTTTCCTAAAGCTACAACCGCACTCCTTTGCATAGTATAATTTTTTTCTTTTTCATAGGCTGTTTTTATTTCCCCGACAGCGGATTTTGCGTAAACACCCATACCTCCGAGAGCATCAGCAGCAAATCTACGTACCCGCCAAGCAGGGTCTTTCAGTGAGCTTGTTAAAATTGGTACAGCATCTTGTTGATATGAGTCTAGATGATCGTGCATCTGTGATAACGCAGAAGCAGCACTTATACGCAAGTTCATTTTATCTATAGTATTATTTTGTAATGACTCAAGCAGCAAAGGAATTAGTTTTTCGGCTTGTTCTTCACTAAACTTCGTCGTCTGTAAGGCTCTAAGTGCTGCGGAACGCACATGTGAATCTTTTTCCTTATCTTTAAATACCTCAATCAGTTCTGGGATCGCAGATCCTGCATTAATAGATTGAATTGCCTCAATCGCACTGCTCAAAACATCCCTATCTTGCTCAGTTTTGAGCAGACTTTTCAGATCCTCCAAACCGTCATCAGCACCTGTACCAATCGCTTTCAACCCATTCGTAGCAGCAAGACGCACCAGTGGATCTAAATTTTTGAGATTTTTTCTAAAAAGATTAATTGCTTGACGTTTTTCGTTAAGGGTTGCATTTTGGGAATTATATTTCCGTAAAGCAGCATCAATTTTCTCAATTTCATCTAAATTTCTTTGAACATTTGACGTACTTTTACTTTCTAGCTGCTGAGTTTGCCTCAATACCTTTGTATTTGCTGAAGTTTGCCCCCAAGTTGGGTTACTTAAAAGCAAGAGTGATGAAATCGATAACAATGTCAGTACTATTTTTACAGTCAGCTTTTGTGGTTCTGAAGTAGCTGATTTGAAGTACTTGATAAAAGTCATAATTACTATATATACCTCTTTTATTACTACAAAAGGCTGTAAGTCTTCATACCTGGTTGCCGAACACAAGATAAACTTAAACTATTAGCCTTTCTATATTCTTTATGGGTACTAGTTTTATGAACTTATGCACTTCGAGTATCTAGTGGCTCACGGGGTGACAACAATGAT
>DESS01000203.1 GCA_002361335.1 Richelia sp. UBA3308 | reverse complement strand
AATACCGGGCATCGACTCTAACAAAGTGACAGGTAGGCATGGTAAACCCACCCTACAAATAAACTAATCCAAATTCTCCGAAGCAGGACGAAGCCGCTTTGTATTATCCTGTAAAAATGCTGAAGGCAAAATATAATTACCATCAACAGCAGCAAAGGTAGGAAGTTTATTTGTAACTATATCAATGGTTCCTTGCTGTTGGTTGATTTGATGTTTTTTGAGATAAATTTGATTTCCTTGTTCGTCATTGAGGGAAACAGTAAATGGAATATTTAATGCTGTTGATTTTTGCTGTCCTAAGTTACTTGTATACAGTTTTTGCGCTACTATATTGAGTCGAATTTTGTATTTTCCTTTCTGTAATTGTTGATAAACTGCGTCGGTTAAACCTACTTGGTAGGTAATTACTGAGGAAAATAATTCTTTGATTTTTTCTCGTTGATTTACTGGTGCTTTATTTAAAATTGCATCTCGTAAATCGAGTACTGTTGGATATGGTGGTTCTTTATATTTATACTTTTGCAAAAACTCTCGAATTCCAGATACTAATGCTTCCTTTCCGATTAAATCTTCAATCAGTTCAAATATCATACCTCCTTTATGACGAGCAATTGGCAATTCGTTATAAATATCTGTTAGAGGAGGTTCTTTAAAATCAATTTTTCCTAGCTGACGGAAGAAATCTCGCATCAATTGCTTTCTAGCTAAGAGTTGCTCTTTTGGGGTACGTCGGGAGCGTTGGTAAAGGGAATTTGCATAAGCGCTCAAAGCTTCACGGATTGTCATTCCACCTGCTACGTCTGCTGCTATAATTTGATCTTCCCACCAAGCATGAGCTAAAAGATATGTTGTCCAATCAATGATGCTTTCTTTTCCTAACCCTTTGGCTTGACTTTTCCAAACTAAGACTTCGGGAATACCAATAGTACCACCCTCAGAAAATACCATCCCGTCATAGTAAACAAATTCTACTAACCTTACTCGTTCAAAAGGATATTTACCAAAGGTTTTCTCGTAGAATTCTAAGGCTTTACCAATTTGATTCGCAATCAGTTTTACGTTGTCTTCGTGGGGTGGATGGTAGTAAATTTCGATGGGAACTCGATAATTATTCTCTCGATAAATTTTGTAACGTCCAGAATAAATGGTAAATTTACCACGATTTTGCTCTGACTGATAGCGGAAGTAGTTTCTATTTCCTTGCTGCCATTTTTTAACCAGTTTTCCGGATGTAACTACAGTTTGGTTTTTAGATGTACCGATTGTAACGTCTGTATTTCCCCATCCTAAATGTGTCACCATTAAAGCTTGTTTTAATCCTACAGGATCGTCGTGCGATCGCATTCTTTGATCAAGGGGTGGTAAATCCAGTTTTTGTCGCAACCAAGCCTTTTTATGTTCTACCATCTTGGTGTAACCAACGAAGGGTAAAATAAATGGACTGTATAAATTAGTTCCATTTCCTACCACGTCGTTAGGATAAATCATATAGACATCATCGCTATCAACTTGGTTGCGAAATCCTTTGGCAGGTTCGGTACGGGTAACAAACTGCATGGTTTGCTTTTCTCCCGGCATTAGTGGTTTTTCTAAGTCATAAATATAATATCCCCATTTGGGATGTGCTTCCCGTAATTTTGCTCCGGGATATTTAACTTCGCCAAGTTTTAAGTTAATAAAAGTTAATAGATGAATTTCGCGGATAGGTGATAAGGTACGATTTTCTAAAGTATATTCACCTTTAGCCAAGAAATATCGTTTATCTGGATAAAGTTCGATGTTTAGCTCAGTATTTGTAACTACCGGCATGGGGAGATTTTCATATTTTTTGAAACGCTTTTCTATTTGTGCTGCGGTTTCTTCTTTTCCTGGAGGTTGATATTCGTTAACTACTGTGGTGTTATAACCAATCCATCCTCCCACACCAACAAACATTAATACTAAAGCTGCTAAAAAACGCTTTACTCCCTTACCAGTACGTTTCCATGCTCGCTGCCAATCTTTAACAAGACTCTTATCAAAAGTACCTCTCGGATAGATAATATAAGCTAAAAGCATTAAAATAGCGCCACCAATTGCCCAATAAAGGGTATACCAAAGATGTCCGGTTAATAAATGTCCGTAACCGTTCATCAAGGAATATTCAATATCGTTAGTAGCAGCAAAGCGATAGAGATTGTGATATAAACCTAGAGCATCTAGAGGAATTTTTGATAGAGAAATTAACACCACCAACCCCATACCAGCATATTTATGACGGGTGAGTACTTGAGTAAAGATGGCGAGTATGGCTGTTAAGTAAAAATACGGTCCATGCTCTACAAACAGCATCTTAAAATACAGCGTAAACTGAAAATAGTAGTAGCCATTGATAGCTTGATAACCTACCATTACCGCCATCGCTAATAGTAGATTAATTGTAACGATCGCGAAAAGCGCAGTTAATTTTGATAATAATAAAGTCGCGTTAGAAACAGGTGTTGCGTCTACCACAGCTTGTAAACGAAGTTGGCGATCGCGCCATACCAATTCCCCGGAATAAACTACAATAATTGCGAAAAGAATATATTCCAGATAAATATTAGCTGAGTGAATTAAAATATCGGTACTGGGATTGGAGTAATTAAAGGAACGAGTCCCCATGGCAGCCACAACTAAGCTAATTAATCCGAATCCGGTTAATAATAGAAACGCTTTTCCTCTCAAAACAGTATCCAGATAAAACCATGTACGGTATATCCATTGTTGAAATAATATTTGTGGTGTTCCCTGTTTTAAAGAGTATCCGGAATTAGAAAAATTACCCGTAGTGGGAGCATCTTGCTCCCTAATTCTCCCTTCGCTCCCTCTGCTCCCTCCGCTCCCTCTGCTTCCTCCACGAGATTCTATGACTTTCATCGAATAGCTGCGGTAACTCCAAAGCCAAATGAATACAGCAATGAAAACCCATAAAATCCGATTCCATATCAGGGTTCCCCCTAAGTTTGGCATCAAAGTATTATGTTGAAATACCGTCCAAGTCAAAGTATTTTCTTCAAAAGCATAAAAACCAAATGGATCTAACATTGCCCAAATGCGATATAGTTCAAAGTCAATAACATCAACTCCTACCATTAACAGAGAAACAAGGTAGAGCATGACTAGAACAATTGCACCCGCATAGGTAATGATAATACTCCTGGTGCGCGATGCTAATCCAAAGGCGATCGCACTCACTAAAAATAAATTTGGTAATACAAATAATATATAGCTAGCTGCGTATGCTTCTGGACGAAAAGCGCCTAATGCAAAAGGATTTAATCCCGGCATTAAAGTACCTAAAATCATTCCCGGTATATAACTAGAAAATGCTAATAAAGTTACCGCGAAAGCAGCCAAAAACCGAGTTGTTAAATAGTTACTTTTACCAATCGGAGTAGAAAGAATTAATGACTCCATGCGATGATTTGTATCTCGCACAAAAGTTTCAGCAACAAAAGCAGATGCTGCTAAAATTCCAAAGATTGTATACCAAATAGTGACTTGAAAAATTTGAGAAGGACTATTTACAAAAAAGAAGGCATTACCTTCTCCTGCTTTAGATACTATATCGGTGAATCCAATGGCAAAAAAAAGGATTGTAATTAACCAAAACGTCGGGCGACGTAGATGATAAAAAGTTTCAAAACGTAAGATTGGAAAAAATGTTTTCATCACAATTATCAAGGATAAATTATCAATAATTAGTTAGATAGAGAATAGAGGACAAAGAATTATATATAGCGAATTTCAGTTGGATGCAATACACTTGGAGCAACCTCACCCCGCCTCCCTTTCCCCTCTCCAAAGCATGGTCGAGGGGAAGGGGGTGAGGTTAATTTGTATTTACTCAACTAAAAACCGCTATATTTTTCAGCCTCGGGGCGCGGAGGTGAGCACAGAGGTACCCAGAGTTTTTTATTCAAATGTTGAATAATTTCTTTTTCAAACAGTAATAAATTTCTAAATTTTTTCTAATAAAGCAGTAAAGTAAACATCATTTAAATCCGGTTGTACAGAATGAAAATCACTATCGGGTTGAGAATCGCTCAAAACTCTAAGCCATCTTTCTCCTCGCAACATTCGAGAAGTAATAACCGTCCATTCCGATGAGTCACCCGTATCTTGATTTGATTGAATAACTTTAGTCCAAACTTTACCATTTAAATCATTAATTAAAGCTTGAGGATTACCACTGCGAATAATTTCACCCTGATTCATGATTGCTAAATTTGGACAGAGTTCGGCTACATCTTCCACAATATGAGTAGAAAGAAGTAAAACTCTGTTTTGACTAATTTCTGAGAGTAAATTTTGAAACCGAATCCGCTCTGCTGGATCTAAACCTGCGGTAGGTTCATCCACTATTATTAATTTAGGAGAACCTAACAAAGCTTGAGCAATACCAAAACGTTGGCGCATTCCACCAGAAAAAGTTCCTAGTTTCTGTTTTCGTTTTTCGTATAAATTAACTAACTGTAGCTGTTGTGCAACTACTTCTTTTCTTTCTTTAGGATTAATAAATCCTTTGAATACTGCTAATTGATTCAATAAATCTTCTGCTGAAACTGTGGGATAAACACCAAAGTCTTGAGGTAAATAACCTAACATACTACGAGCCACTTGGGGATTTTTAAGAACATCTATCCCGTCAAGCATTATCGAACCAGTGTCAGCGTCTTGTAGGGTGGCTAATGTACGCATTAAACTTGATTTACCGGCACCATTGGGGCCGAGTAAACCAAAAATCCCGTAATCTATTTCTAAAGATATATCTCGAAGCGCTTGAATACCGTTTGCATAAGTCTTGTTCAATTTTTCAATGGCGAGCATTAATTTTTATCTCCATAATTTCAATTAATTAATCAAAATTGTCGCTAATTGTTAGGATTTAAGAAATAGTAATGAGTAATGATTAATGAGTAATGAGTAATGAGTAATGAGTAAGGAGTATTCATCATTAGTAGAATACGCGCCATCTTTTCAATAGGGTTATATAGTAAGTAATTAGCCGCACTTCATATAATGGTGGAAGAAAATATACACCGTGTTTTGCCTCCCCTATAATTACTCCTTTGCCGGTGAAAGATTAAGTACTTAGGCAAAATTAATTAAGTAAATGAGGTTAAAAAAAATTTTCTAAACCTCTTGTGGTACGGGCAGAGAAGGCCCGTGAGAATGTACTGTTCGATGAAATATGCTGTATCTGCCAGTTTGTCATTAATAGTACAAAGTTTATTTAGACACCCTAATATTATTTCTTTTATGAAGATTATTTGATTCAAAATCTAAACAACTACTAGCATCTTTAGTTAATGCCATACAAGGATTAACAGTACATTTTAATTCTTCATAGCCAGTGTAATAAATACAGCCATAGCAAGGGATTAAATCAATATGTTGTTTCTTTACTATCCAATATCGAACAGCTATAAAAAATTCTCGTGAAAACCAAATCAGTAAGATAAGCAAAGCTAACGGACACAGAGCAATTCCCATCATTAAGAATACATCGGCGCAATCAGAATAAGAGCTAATGTACATTTTAATTAAAGGTTTTTGAAGTCTAATTTTACTCGAATCCTAGCCGCTTCTATTTTCTAGAACGCTGATTACTTGTAACATTAACTACAAATCCAGATATGATAATCTACATCTGTAGTTAATATTTTTTTAACCTCAATCCTTGCTAATAAACCATTTTGCCAGCAATGCATCTAAAGAAAAAATACCTGCACCATTAAGCAAGAATAACAAATAAAACAAGGCATAAAGAGAAGCTGTTTCTAAAGGTGGTATTTGTAAGCCATCACCTTTTAAATGAAAATAAATGGCAACTAGCATTGTCAGAAACAATGATAAAGCACTTAATCGAGTCAACAAGCCAACAGATAACAATACTGCACCCACTATTTCAATATAAGCAGCACAGTAAGTAAAGAAAACAGGATAAGGTAAACCAATAAAAGTTACAACATTGTCCGCAAATCCTTGAACATCGGCTAGCTTATCCAAACCGTTATGAATCATTAATAAACCAGCTAGCACCCTTACTACTAGCCAAAGGCTTTGGAAACCAATATTATCTACAGAAGTAGATTGGAAAATCGTCAACAATAAGGAATTGCTAGTTTTAGTGCTTGTCATGACTTAAATATGTATTACTTTGACAGATTCTTTCATCATGTTGCCATAATTATTGCAATTAATTCGCAATCACTAGAAATTCGTAAAAGTTATTTAAGTGGCTCTATAAAAAGCAGGATACAGTATTCAAACGTAAAAAAGAGTATAATTTAATTCAATTACAGTATTAAAAATTGATCAATTGTATTTTAAATCAATACTTCTCTATTGCACTAAATAACTACCAGCTTCAACAGTATGCAAAAAAATCCTATGAATGATTGCCGTTATTGTAGCGTTGTTTCCAAGGCGAATGGAGAAGATCCACTTGGTTCGGCAGAATGTTATGACTATTGGTTTGTGTTTGAAGTACCTCGTCCTTGGGACGATTCACTTTGGGATTATCCCCCATTAAAGCATTTGATGAAGTTATCTACTAAGCTGATTTTACAAAGAGGGATAATAATCAAAGTTGTCATGATTGCTCCCGATAAAGAATATTCAACACCCGAACAAACTCGGATTATTTATTATTATCGTCCCAAAGGAATGTTTGCCGAGTTTGAAAAACAGGAATATCTCTTACCTAATCTTGAACAGGTAATTAGTTTACTAGATACTATTTTGTTTTCACCCAGACAGCTACATCAGTTTAATCCTTACTACCAAGAAACAAAACATATTCGAGATATTATCGTTTGTACTCATACTCAAGTCGATTTAGCCTGTGGTCGTTTTGGTACTCCTATCTATCAAAAACTACGCAAAGATTATGCACCAACATCTAACGGTAAATTAAGAGTATGGCAATCTTCTCATTTTAGCGGTCATCAGTTTGCTCCCACCCTAATTGATTTACCTACAGGTAGTTTGTGGGGACATTTGGAGTTTGATACCCTTGATTCTCTAATTTGGCACAATGGAAATTTACAGGATCTGCGTCCCTATTATCGAGGTTGGAGTGGTTGGGAAAAATGGTTGCAAATTGCTGAAGGTGAAATTTGGTTGCGAGAAAATTGGCAATGGTTGAACTATGATAAGCAAGGCTGGATTATTGATGTAGGTGGAATTGGAATTAAGAAATTTCTCTTCGCAATATTAAAATTAATTCCAGCAAAAAGAGCGCGACTGATTTGCGATCGCCTTTGTAAAGGCGCAAGTTGGGTAAAAGTAAGCATCAAATTCGCTTCCCCCAATGGTAGTGTGTCGGGACAATATACAGCTACAGTCGAAGAGAATGGTGAAGTTATCACTGCCTTGGATTCAGCACCATCTAAATATGACCAATTGCATTTGCAACCAGTTAAGCAATATCGGGTAACTGGTTTGAAAAGAAAGAGTAATAAATAGGGTTTGCTCGAAACCCTACCTACCTTTTGCTACAGAACCATCTGGTAATATAAACAATGAAACACGGCCAATCCAAACTTGTTTGCTGTCTTCCTCGTCCATCACATCTTTGATTTTAACTGGCATAACTCCATTGGGAGGAAATGCCCATAATTCACCATTACGATAAAAGGGTTCGGTATAACCGTTTTGCTGACACCATTGCTGACAGATGTCATTGATAGCTGTTGCTAAGTCTAGGTATATCAAATTTTAATTATTGTTGGAATTATCAACATCTTCAGATTACCAGCATTACTTACTAGTGGTATACCAAGCAAACTATGCCAGGTTAATATTCTCCCCCTGCTTCCTCCGCTCCCTCCGCTCCCTCTGCCTACCCTTACCCGGCAATGTTTGTGTGGTACCCCCACTATGAACAATTAGAATGTATCGGATGCTTGAACAGAATAAAGACTTGTCTAGCAAAACGTCTAAACTTTTCTTGACAAAAAGAAATAGGTTGATTTTTTCCTTCAAATTGCCAATCTCCTATAGTAGAAAAACGCCACTGTTCGCCTTGATGATTATATCCGGAAGCTTCAATCCCAATTATCCGACAATTAGGCGCTAAGAGTGCTTTAGAAAAACGAACCTGTATCAAAATACATCCGCAATGAAAACCAGAATGCTCTCCTGGGAAGAAAAAGCTGATGTCTATAGAATTGGGATCGGCCATATTTTGAGTTCTAGCGTCGCTCAACCAAGGTTTAAAATCCGCATTGGCTTCACTAAATTCTGTTCTGAAAATTACTCCTAAGTTAGTAATCTTCTCTAGGAGTTCAATGGATTTAGCTTGTTTGGCTGCATTCATAGAAATTGATCTTAAATTTACTCGGATCTAATTAAATATTATTTTCAATAAAAAAGCTATAAATCAGCAAATTATTAAGAATTATTTCCTATTTATGATACATTATTACAATTCTAATCTCCATAGTGTACAGATTTTGGATCGAAACAGGACAAACACACTTTCAGTATAATTGGACGGCGTTTCAGATAACCAAAATACTGCAAATGCTGACAAAAAGCAGTTTATCTGTACTTCAACCCTAAGAAAATATCATCCCAAAGTTGATGAATATATATTTCACAATTTTTTAGTTGACAAAAATAGTTTATTGATATTAAATATCAATAAGTCTTGTTCACTTTCTCTCAGGTAGACAAATCAGATTGCAAGCAATCCTTCTAACTGTAAGAATGCTGTTACTTCCATGCTAATGCAACTAAACCTAAAATTTGGATTACTTGAGAGTGGTGTTGGTAAAGTAGCAGATACCCAGTTTTTTCAAAAAAAACTGGGTTTTTTTTAAGAGTTTGACTTAGCTGTTGATTTTGTGGACAAGGTTAGACCGTTTTCGACTATATTCCTATGTTTGGTCTAACTTACCATCTTCCATATGAATAATGCGATCGGCGATATCTAAAATTCGGTTGTCGTGGGTAACGAGCAACACCGAACAACCTTCTTCTTTGGCGAGTTTTTGAATCAAATCGACTACATCTCGACCTGTTTTACTATCTAGTGAAGCGGTTGGTTCATCAGCTAATACAAGTTTGGGTTGAGCAACCAAAGCACGCGCGATCGCCACTCTTTGTTTTTGTCCTCCAGATAACTTTTCAGGGTAGGAGTCGATAAATTCAGTCAATCCCACTGCGGATAAAATTGCTTCAGCGCGATTACGATACTGCCATCTAGAAATTTCTGGATGTAGTTTGAGAGACATTCGCACGTTACCGTAAGCACTCAGACAGTTGAGAAGATTATGATGTTGAAATATAAAACCAATATTTTTTCTAATTTTGGTTAACTTTCTTTTAGAAATACCTTGTAATTCTTGATCGAGAATTTTCAGACTACCATCCTGTAGCGATCGCAATCCGCCAATTAAAGATAATAAAGTTGTTTTACCGCTACCAGAGGGACCAGTAAGAATACAAATTTCACCTGGATTAATATTTAAATTAATATCAATTAATACTGTTTTGCGTAAATTACCTTTACCAAAAGCATGATTTACATTAGAGATAGCAACAGTTGGATTCATATAATAAGTAGTAAATAGGAAATAGGGAATAGGCAACAGGCAATAGGCAAATTAAATCCAAACAACGCTCCGAGTAATGAGTAACGAGTAAAGAGTAACGAGTAACGAGTAATGAGTAATGAGTAATGAGTAATGAGTAATGAGTAACGAGTAACGAGTAATGAGTAATGAGTAACGAGTAACGAGTAACGAGTAATGAGTAA
>DESS01000036.1 GCA_002361335.1 Richelia sp. UBA3308 | reverse complement strand
CAACAACTAATAAATAATAAAAAACAACTTAAAAGCAATAAAAAGCAACTAAAAAGCCAACAACTAACGAGTAACGAGTAACGAGTAACGAGTAACATATAAAAAACCGAGTTTCAAATGAAAACCCGGTTTAAACAGAATATATAAACAAAAATCAAAGTTTTAATACATCAAGGCGAATCTTATAAGTCTGGAGGCAAAATAACGTTATCGATCTCGTGAATCACACCATTGCCAGCTTTGATGTCAGGCTGAACCACCGTAGCATCATTTACCTGTACACCCGTAGCTGGTTGAATTTTAACGCTAATTGGTCCACCTTCAAAGCTCTTAACTTCACCAGATTCCAAATCGGTGGAAAGTACTTGACCCTCTACTACATGATAAGTCAGAATCTTGACCAATACTTCTTTATTTTCTGGCTTCAATAAATCTTGTACCGCGTCTTGTGGTAACTTGGCAAATGCGGCATCACTAGGTGCAAATATTGTAAAAGGACCATCTCCTTTCAATGCATCAACCAATCCTGCTGCTTCCAAAGCCTTACTCAGCATTGTAAATGAAGGATTTGATTGGATTACGCCAATCACATTTTGATTCTCAGTTCCTGCTGATGGTGTTGTTGGTTGAGTTTCTGCCTCCGGTGGAGTTACCGTAGGTTCTGTTGGAATTTCTCCAGGCTGGGGAGTTGTTGTAGGTGGCAACGGTGCAGGCACAGTTGAAGGTGCTATATTTCCACAAGCAGCGCGGTTATAAGGACACTCATTTAAAATGCTGGGGTTAGGATTGAGTGCTCCGCTGTTTTGCGCTAATAATCTTTTTCCTGGCTTATTACTCTTGTTTGTCTGTATAACTGCTTCGCTATTGTTATCAGCATTTGCCGCAACTTTTCGATCCCGATTATAAGCAGCTTCTGTAAAAACACTCGGATGTTGATTGAGTGCCTTATTTGCTCTCACTGGCAAACTCATCAGTAGACTGATGCCCGTCACTCCCACGATGCCAGTTAATTTGGTCAGCAAATTGCTGTAGTATACCTTCATGTTGATTATATCTGGCTTTTATTCCACACTTTACACTAAAGACTTATAACATTTTCTTAGGCTAAAAATCTAACTAGTAAAATCACATTTTTAATGCTTTATGCTAACTTTTATTGTAATCTATTTATCAAATAATCATCCCAGGTCGTTAATTTAGAGCTATATCTCAATCTGTCAATACTTATAAGTCTATTTTCTCAGTTCCAATTTCCGATAAATCCGATAAATTTTATTTCTTTGTAATTATTGTAGTATACGCAGATTATTTAAGATATTTTCTTTACAGACAAACTCGGTAGACATTAGTCAAATCAAAAAAATGGTGTAAGTTTTCAATTGCCTTGGAGGATTTATTTACCATTGATTCGATCAAAATTTAGATGTGAAACAGATGTGAAAGTCGGCAATATCATGTACGATAAACCTTTATCAATTTTATAAATTTTATCAAAACTATCTTTTTGACATTGTCGATCAATAAAAATCTTAATATTTAAGCATTTTTTAAGAGTTAAAAAATAAGAAGGATTTGATAATTTCAGTTAGATTATTTGCTAGTAGATGGCTTATTTACAAAAAAATAGAGTTGCCATCTCCTCAAAGTAAGGATAAAACCAAGTAATAAAACTTTGAAATTATAAGTTTAAATTATTTTTCACAAAAATAAAGTTGTAAAATTTATAGGTAAATAAATTACCAAAAAAATCATCATGTTAGAGTTGTACCAATTTGAACTTTCTCAATACTCAGAAAAAGTACGTCTGATTTTAGATTACAAAGGTCTAGAATACCGAAAAATAGAGGTTACGCCAGGAATTGGACAGGTAGAATTATTTCAGAAAACAGGTCAGCGTCAAGTACCCGTACTAAAAGATGGTAGTCGATATATCTCAGATTCTACTGACATTATTAAGTATATAGACGCACAGAATCCCGAACCTGCTCTGATGCCACAAGACCCCAAACTTCGGGGATTATGCTTAATGATGGAAGAATGGGCAGATGAATCCATTGGAACTAAAAGTAGAAAAGCCTTATTTTCTGCTGTTAGTAAAGACCAGAATTTCCGTAAATCTTTGTTACCGAATTCCACGCCAGATGTACTGAAAACCTTAGTGGAAGGAGTACCCGGTGATGTTCTGAAAGTTTTGGGTGTAGGGGTAGGTTATAGCCCGGATGTTGTAGAACTTGCGATGAAAGATTTACAGCAAGATTTGGAAGCATTGACATTAATATTAGAAGGTAGCCCTTATTTATTAGGGGATGAACCATGTCTTGCTGATTTTGCAGTAGCAGGTTTATCGATATTGTTAAAGTTCCCTGATGGTGCTTATTTAGATTTACCAGAAAGTATTAGAGGTAAGGGAGTACCAGGTTTGGCAGACAATCCGATTTACCAACCATTTTTTGAGTGGCGCGAGAAACTTTACGCCCAATATCGCAAACCAATCATCGGTTCGACTATTAACAGTCCAAATGCGCCGACATCGATTCAAATTGAATAAGTAATGGGGATGGGGCATGGGGCATGGGGCATAGGGCATTGG
>DESS01000328.1 GCA_002361335.1 Richelia sp. UBA3308 | reverse complement strand
TAGTTGTTAGTCTTTACTCGTTAGTCTTTACTCGTTACTCGTTACTCGTTACTCTTTACTCCTTACTCCTTACTCCTTACTCCTTAGTTGTTAGCAATCCATGCCCAATGCCCAATGCCCCATGCCCCATTCTAAATTCGGGCATTCTAAATTCGGGCATTCACAAAGCCCCAACAACCGTTTTATCTAAAATGCTTCCTGTTAAATAAGAGTTAATATTAATTGCTTGTACCATGGGTAACCCATCTTTACCTTTGGGATAATCAATGACATTCAAAGAACAATTACTCTGACGGAAATTCCAAAAATATTTTGGTGATAATCCTAAAATATGACAAAGTAAAATTTGATTAGTACCTCCATGAGCAACTATTAACACAATATTTAATTTATTTGTGAAAGCTGTATCTAATATTGATTCATAAACTTCAACTGTACGCTGCCAAACCTCCTGTAAACTTTCTCCCCCAGGCATTTGAATTTGTTCTGGTGTTTCGCGCCATTGCTGAAATTCTCCAGGAAATTCTTGCTCAATTTCTGATTGTTCTTTTCCTTCCCAAAATCCGTGAATTATTTCTTTAAATCCATCGTTTAATTCTAACTGTACATCTTGATGATGTTGTAAAATAATTTCTGCTGTTTGTTGTGCACGCAACAAAGAACTACTAAAGGCTTTGTCAATAGAAACATTTTTGAGAAATGCAGCTACTTTCTCAGATTGATATTTCCCGTTTTCATTGAGAGGAACATCAACTTGTCCTTGATACCTACTTTGCTGATTCCAATCAGTTTCACCGTGACGTACTAATAATAATCTAACTCCCCGATGATTGGGACGTAAAGAGGGTAAACTTTCCCCCATATGTTGGGTTTGATTAAATGATTCGATGTGAACCTTTTCTGCAATTAAATTACCATTACCAATACCGGCAAAATTTAGGATATTAATACAACAATTAGATTGCTGAATATGCTGCATGTAAGCCGGAGAAATATTATTAGCAGCTTCAATTAAACAGCGATTTATACAGCTATGAGCTACTAAAAGTATGGTTTGATTTTGATGTAGTGGTAAAATTTCTTGCCAAAATTCCTTTGCTTGTTCGTATAATGCCAAAATAGGAAAATATTCGACGGTTTTTTCACCATCTTTTATGAGCATCCGCAACTTATCGGGCTTTTCTTTCCAATTTTTATAATCTTCGGGAAACTTTTCTTGCACGTCGGAAGCCAGCATCCCTTCCCACAAAGGTAAATGAATTTCCTTTAATTTATGATTCTCTTGTAGAGCGGGAAGATCATTTAAATTAGCTTTGATTTCGCGGTGAATAATTTCTGCTGTTTGTTTTGCTCTTTGGAGGGGACTACAATAAATCGCATCAAATGAAATATTATTGAGTGCTTTACCTACTTTTAGAGCATCATCACAACCTTTTTGGGTTAATACCGATTCATCTAGATGTCCCTGAATCCGCCTAACTGTATTATAAGTGCTTTGACCGTGGCGGACTATAATTACTCGCGTCAATTTTTCCCCTCCTTTCTCTCAACAAATAATTTTA
Source organism: Richelia sp. UBA3308 (assembly GCA_002361335.1). Taxonomy (GTDB): domain Bacteria; phylum Cyanobacteriota; class Cyanobacteriia; order Cyanobacteriales; family Nostocaceae; genus Rivularia. The sequence continues at coordinate 6,104 of DESS01000328.1, read as the reverse complement.
CTTTAAAATGGGTAGGAATTGGGCCGAAAGGGCATTGGGCATTGGGCATGGGGAATGCCCGAATTTAGAATTGGGAATTGGGAATTGGGCATGGGGAATGCCCGAATTTAGAATGCCCGAATTTAGAATTAAGAATTGGGAATTGGGTATGGGGAATTAAGAATTAGGAATGCCCGAATTTAGAATTGGGTATAGGAAATTAGGTATCAAATATACTAAATCATCTTACGAGAGTTGAATGCCATATTTTTAACAGGGTAAAGACTGCGACTTTTAGTAAAGGTGGCGAATCGCCGCAGCGAAGCTGTTCATCCGTAAGATGCGGCTTACGCCTAGCCCATGGGTGAGCTCCTTATCACAAAGTGAGCACCGAAGCTGATGGCAACTGAAATTCCAATCCATATCGAAGCAAAAAGCCGTCTTCTTATTTTAGATTACAAAAAAATATATGTTTTTCATCATACATACAAATCTAAGTACGCTTAATAACATGCTGATAGGTTTGAACAAATTTAGGAATTCAAAATGGATAAAATCATCAAAAAGCTTGCCTCTGTTTTTTTCTGAGTACTTTTAGTATCTTTAACCTTTGTAGCTACTGCAGCTCCAGCTCATGCTGCATATCAGGCAGAATTTGCTAATAGTGGAGCCACAGGTGGTGGGCCACGTGTTAACTTTGGTACAACTGAAAATCCTACAGCATATATGATTGTCGGAGCCTACGACAACATCAATAACATCGATACAAAAAATCGAGTTCTTAAAATCTACTCAGGCTCAAATGATAATCCAATTACCGTCCAAATCACACAGCTTCCTGATGCTTCCACCGCTCCCTCTAGTGCAAATTTGGAAACACTTGTAATCGACAAAAATACTGGCAAATTATATATCGGCTACTAAAAATCTGTGGGAATTACGATTTGGTAGTTGCCCATCCAATCAGATTTTGTGGATTAATAAATTTCTATAGCTTATTTATCTGTCGCCTTTAACAATAGCAGCATTCATCCTAGATCCTACCCGAAGGATAGGAACTAGGATGAATTCTTCAATAATCACCTGATATGACTCAAATTAAAACCCGCAAACACGGGTTTCATTGCTGTAATTTAAGTTGTAAGGTACCTGAGAATAAATATAGTGCGTTGCCAAATTACTACTAATTTACTCACTTTCAGTCAAATCAAATTTTACCTGCAATCCGTCATTACCATTAAAGTTTTGTTCATCCGGTTCTAATATAATAGGGGTGTTTAGCAGCGATCGCTGTTCTACTTGAGTGTAACCGGTGTTGGTAACTGTATTTTGCTCTACATTATTAACTGGAGTTGTACCGTTCGTTTCGGTAGTAAAGAAGATTGGAAAATCTTGATTTGCTGTTCTTTCGTTGATTCCCGTTAGCGAATCACCAGATAAACTATAACCTTTTCCATCAACTTCTTCCGAAGGCTCTGCAAAACCTGGGTTGGTGACACAGAAGAAAGTTGCTACTATTCCTAAAGCAGTCAGAAATTTAATCTTCAACATTTTTATCCCCACTCTCTATGATATCTGCAACGATTTACTTTTAAGTCTTTTTTCGCTATTATTATATTGGATTCCATACAGAAAAGCCTTAGTCAATATACGTATCTTATCAGTATCTTGTTTCATTCTAAAGTAGAAATGCTCCTCTTACTAAAGGCTATTTACATGCAATTATTTACTTTTTAAAATAAAAAATCAATAAAATAATCCATTTTTAATTTTGAGTGTCGATCGCAAATTGAATTGTAAAAGTGGTTTGACCTTTTTGAGAGTCTAATTGAATTGTTACACCTAAAAGTTCTACTAGTTTTTTAACCAAAGCTAATCCAATACCAGTTCCTCCATGTTTCCAAGGATCGTGAGACGGAATGCGATAAAATTTATCAAAGATATATTCCTGCTCTTCTGGAGGAATTTCTACTCCGGAGTTACTAACACTCAAAAAAACTGTTTCTTCAGTTTCTCCAGTACTAACTGTAATTATTTCTTTTGCTGGAGTATATTTACAGGCATTAGTCAGTAATTCATTTATCACTCTTTTCAAGAGAGAAATGTCTGTCTGTACCAAAGATATTTCTTCTGAAGTATTAATAACCAACTGTTGCTGTTGTTGTTCAAATTGTTCCTTAAAAGGCTCTACCAATTCAAAAATAAATTCTCGTATATCAATCAATTCAGGAATTAAAGTGGCATTCTCAGCATCAATATAACAAAGTGTCAGTAAGTCATTGACTGATTTATTTTGTTGTTGACAAGAACTTTTAAAAATTTTGAATACACGCTGAAATTTTTCCGACTTAATTCCCCTTATCCCCTGAGTTTTAATTAGTTTTTCAAGGGTTTGACAAGCTAATAAAATACTACTCATAGGAGTACGTAATTCGTGGGAAATAGTTTTGAGAAAGTCGTCTTTAAGAGTATTGAGTTTTTCTAATTCCTTTACTTGAGCTTGAGCTTTTTCATAAAGTCTAGCCTGACGAATGGCGATCGCACACTGACTGGCTACTTGTTCTACCAGACGAATTTCTAATTCATCGAATAGTTCTTCTTTCGATCTAAGTAACCAAATATTTCCTAAAATACCTTGGTCATCAAAAATAGGACAAACTAGTCGAGTAAGTTGATTTTTGTCAGGACTCAGTTGAGGAATTATTTCTACAAACTGTAGGAATTTTTTCTGTAATAACTGTTGGTAAACTTCAGGAAAATCAGCTATTCTCCTACTTGTTCCCTGACAAACAGGCTCCGTTTTTGCGTACTCATAAACAATACTTGCTACCGTCTGAGAATTATCGTAAAGTTCGATTTTACAACGTTCTATATCCAGCACTTCTCCCAATTCCTGAGTTACTTTCTGTAATATCTGAGTTTCATCTAAACTATCTCTAACTCTCTGGGTAACACGCCTTATTAAAGCTTCAAATTGAAGGGCTTTTTGTAACTTGGCTGTACGGTTTTTTACCTTCCTTTCTAAATAAGTATTAAGACTTTGCACTTGCTGATAAAGCTCGGCTTGTTTAACTGCTATTCCTACATGATTTGCTAGCAGTTTAAGCAGTTCTATTTCTGATGAATACCATTTACGAGGACATTCACAATGTTGAGCAATTAACAATCCCCATAACTTTTCGTCTGCAATAATTGGTACTACTAAATTAGCTTTGACATTAAAACTTGCCAGCAAATCGGCATAACAAGGTGTCAATCGAGCAGTCTCTATATTATCTATTGCTCTTATTCGCCCCTGCCTATATTCTTCTAAGTGCTTGTAAGTAAGACAGGGATCTTTTATTTTGGAACCAACAACAGCTTTATAGGGCGCAATAACTGATTCGGCAACCATTAGTCCGCTCCAGTCTGGTTCAAAACGATAAACTAGCACTCGATCTGTTTGCAAAAATAGTCTTACTTCTTCTACTGTTTGGTTGATTATGGAATCTAAATCCAATGATTGCCGAATCCGCAGGGCAATTGCTGCTAACAATCTTTCCCGTTCTACTTGAGATGCAGATATTTTTTTGTGGGTTTCCCAGATAAGTTCAGACAAGAAACACCCATTCCATAATATATGATTACAATTTACTTGATAATTTAATCTTATCTTTACTATTTTAACATTTTACTTAACAATTTGTAATTTTTATCATTTTCTTTTTCAGAAAACAATCATTAACAAAAGATTAACTGAGCATTTATGCTTAAAATCTCATGTTAAGTTTTATGAACAATAACCAAAAATCTACTATTATCAGAAAATATTAATCGCAAGAGGTGATGGAAAAAGAAGAAGTTTTGAGGCAATATCTATCGGGAGAAAGAGATTTTAAACAAATCGATTTGTGTCAAGTAATTCTTTGTGAAGCGAATTTGCCTTCAATCAATTTTTCTCGGAGTATGTTAATTCAAGCCAATCTTAAAGGTATTAATTTCAGTGAAGCATTGTTGACTGAAGCTAATCTAAGCCGAGCATTGTTGACTGAAGCTAATTTAACCCAAGCTTGTTTAGAAAAGGCGATTTTGTATAAAGCTTCTATGCAATTGGCTAATTTGAGCCGAGCTATCTTAACAAAAGCTGATTTAAGAGAGGTAAATCTAAGTGAGGCACTACTATATCAAGTTTCTGCTAAGTCAGCTCAGCTACAAGGAGCTAATTTGAGTCAAGCTATTTTACAAAGGGCGTTTTTACGAGAAGCCAATTTGAGTCACGCTGTTTTGTCACAGGCTAATCTACAACAAGTGAATTTGACTTATGGGGATTTAAGGGGAGCAGATTTAAGGGGAGTGAATTTAGAGGGAGCTTTTTTGGTAGAAGCGAATTTACAAGGAGCGAATTTAGAAGGTGCGAATCTAAATCGAGCTGTTTTAACTGGAGCGATTATGCCTGATGGTATCTATAAATAAAAAGTTATCAATCAACAATTGTCAATCAACAATTTACAATATTTCATTTACGCCGATACATTGTCACGGGCCTTCTCTGCCCGTACCACAAGAGTTTTAGAAAATGTTTATCTACCTCCTGCCAACTTGCCTTTATGCTGTATCAATCAACAATGTCCTTTCGGCTCGATTCTCAATCCAAAACAGCCAAAACAGACTTCGGTAATAATTTATCTTTAAACCAAACTATTTTTGCAGGCACATTATCTAATTGAACTCCGGCTTTATCTAAATTTAAACGCTGGGAAATTGCTAAAATCAAATCATCACGTTCGGCAAGTCTTACTTGAGAAAATTTCTTTTGTAAATATTCAGGCCGCCAGTATCCTACAATTTCTAACAAATAGCTTCTACCATCGGGATGTACTAATCGAAAATCGGGAATCATCACGCTACCGGGAATGGGAATTAAATCAACTTCACGTTCCAATACCCATTGTGTTTTGGTAGAATTCCATTTATCAACAAAAGATGCTTCCAACATACTATCGTAAGGTTTTCCCGGTGGATAGTGAGAGACCAAACCGCATTCAGAATTGAGGGTAAAACGTCCGGTTTTCCAATTTTTCGAGTAAAAATCGCGCATTTGCAATGTCGCTGCTAAACTCCATCTTGTAACGTGAAGTAAAGCTGGAATTAATTTGGCGATCGCTAAACCATATCGGGTACTAGGATGAAATAAACTAGAAGGACCATCAACTGTAATTGTAAACCCGTGGTCGGCATCTCCTTCTATATAGGACATTAATTGAAACAATTTGAGATAGCGAAATAAAATTTTATATTCACCTGGTGTATTGCGGTGAGCATTGATAATTAATTGACTAGCTTTATAGAAAATACCTTGAGTTTGTGAAATATTATATCGATGTAATAAAGCTTCGGTGGTAGGAGCATCAAAAGCTGTTAAAATTTTGTTTTCATTTAAGTCAGCATATAAACCCTGACTAACTTGTTCTGGTAAAACTTCTCGTTCAAGTTCGTGAGTTAATTCATCAGCGATTTTTTTTAAAGTAAACTTTGTCGTATGACGACTGGGAACCGCTAAAGCAGCACTAGCAAAAACCCTTTCTCGTAACATCCGAGGTTCAAGGGGACTTACTATCTCAAAAGTAGAAAAACTACTTTTAAGAATATGAGCCAAACCCCGTTTTATTTTATAATCGGTACTATCTCCTTCTAATTCTGAAAGCTGACGTTCAAGTTCACCCTGAGTTTGACCAACACCTTTTCTGAAGCAATCAATTAATTCAACGGCCAAATTCAAATTTAGTTTATCAATAGTTAACCGCTTGGGAATTATTTGTTCCCCATTTTGACGAGAAATCAGTAAATCAGTTGGTAACATTATTCGTTGTTAGTTGTTAGTTGTTGGTTGTTAGTTGTTAATTATTGTTTGTTACTTTTTACTCGTTACTCGTTACTCGTTACTCGTTACTCGATAGTTAGTTGTTAGTTGTTACAGCATATTGCAGCTTCTGTGAGGTACAGTTTTATATTAAAAAACTCTTGTGGTACGGGCATCCTTGCCCGTGATACCAATTCTCGGCGGAGGCTGCACTTAATCGCCCGCAGCCTGGAAGGCTGTACGGCAGTCGCTACAACGCGCTTCCGCGCAACGCGCTGCCTCGGCT
>DESS01000327.1:10019-11292 GCA_002361335.1 Richelia sp. UBA3308 | reverse complement strand
ACGCTCCAACTAACAACCAACAACTAACAACTAATTGACAATGACAGTAGACTCTATACATATCTTGTTAATAGAAGATAATTTAGCGGAAGCTAGATTGTTACAAGAGTTTTTGAAGGAAGGTTCTTTCAAAGAGTTTAGTTTAGTTCATGTCAAAAGATTGAGTGAAGCACTTGATGCAATCGGTGATGATATTTGTGCCCCTTGTTTGTACGATTTAATTTTGCTCGATTTAACTCTACCAGATAGCCAAGGATTAGAATCCCTCAAACCTTTAATAACTCGCGCTCCTTGTTTGCCAATTGTAGTTTTAACTAATACCAATGATGAACAATTAGCTATAGAAGCAGTACGCAAAGGAGCACAAGATTATCTTGTTAAACGACAGATAAATCCGCAATTACTAATACGTTCTTTACGCTATGCTATCGAACGCAAGCAAGTTTTAGAGACATTACGTGCCCTGAATGAATCTTTAAAAAATCGAGTTGAAGAAAGAACGGCTGAATTAATCAAAGCTAGAGAAGTTAATCAATTTAAATCGGAATTTGTATCTATATTATCTCATGATATTCGTAATCCTTTAAATGCTATTTTACTCTCAGCCGGATTATTAAAAAGTAGTGACGATCAATTAACTCCAGATAAAAAAGTTGCTCATTATCAGATGATTCGTTCCGCAATTAAAAATATGTCTTTACTGTTAGATGAAGCTTCTTTTATTGGTCAAGCCGATTCTGGTAAACTGAATTGCGAACTAATCGAAATTGATTTAATAGGTTTTTGTCATGCAATAGTTGATGAAATCCAGTTAACTGCTGCTCAAAAGAATATAGATATAGTTTTTAATATTAAAGGAAATCACATCAACATATTAGGTGATGAAAAATTATTGCATCATATTTTAACTAATTTATTAGGCAATGCCGTCAAATATTCTTTATCCAATAGTAAAGTTATTTTTGATTTAATTTTTCAATCTCAAGCAGTAATTTTACGGATACAAGATTCAGGAATTGGGATTCCTATACAAGAACAAAAGCAACTTTTTCAACCATTTCATCGGGCTTCTAATGTTGGGAAAATTCCCGGTACTGGCTTGGGATTAGCAATTGTTAAAAAATCTGTTGAAGCTCATGGTGGTGAAATTTATGTACAAAGTCAAGAAGGAATTGGTAGTACTTTTACTGTGACTTTACCGTTGTTGAAAAGTTAGTTATTAGTTGTTAGTTGTTAGTTGTTAGTGCTGTGCGGTGTAATCAGTGTAATCCAT
>DESS01000327.1:0-9924 GCA_002361335.1 Richelia sp. UBA3308 | reverse complement strand
AATTATAAATTATAAATTATAATGCGTAAGTCCTGGATAATTACAACAGACTTTTTATATTAAACGAGAAGAAAACTAAAATATATATATTACTATTACTTTGACTTATATCATGAACACCGTCACAATTACCTTACCTTCCATCTTAGAATTAGATATTAATAACATCAATTTTACCGACGAGCAATTTTTTCAGCTTTGTCACAATAACCCAAATTTAAGATTCGAGCGCACTGCTTCAGGAGAACTAATTATCATGCCACCAACAGGAAGTATCACCAGCGACAGAAATGCGGATTTAACTTACCAGCTAAGAAGTTGGAATCGAAAAAATAAACTCGGAAAAACTTTCGACTCCTCTGGTGGTTTTATACGGGAGCAATGGTGCAAACCGCTCCCCAGATGCATCTTGGGTAAAAATGGAACGCTCGAATGCTTTAACTGAAGATGAGCAGGAAATGCGTAAGTCCTGGTTTATTTAACTAAAGTAATATCATGAGCACCGCGCACCACATCAATTTTGAATCCAGTTCTCTCTAACTTTGGCTTGTTTCCCCCAACAACATTCCAAAATTCCACCGCACCTGTTTTGGGACTTTTTTCACGGTAATTATAGATAACCACGGCTAAGGATTTACTATCAGCATCAAAACTAGCTTGCTCTGGTAATAAACCCTCAAAACCATATTCTTTGAGGGTGGTTAATTTCCCTGAATCCTTATCAAACTTTACCAATGACAAGGAACTATAAGGTTTACCTCGCCAAACCGGCGGAAAGTTAGCACTTAAGTAAGTACGGCGCATATTTACTGTGGCAATTAAGGAGTTATCCGGACTGAGAGCGAAGCCTTCGGGACTCAAACCAACTTCGCTTCTGGAGGCGATTTCTGGCGATTTACCTGTCTCAGGTTGAAAACGAATTGCAATCATTTCACCTTTGGGATTCATCAAAAAATTCCCTTGTCTGAAATTTCCCCATGTGTTCCATTTAAGATCGGGTACTAGAAAAAATTTACCATCAGCACTAAAGCGTCCGTTACTCAGATGATTCCCTACTTCTATTGGTTCTCCTAATGGTTTTACTGTCACTTCATTTTTTCCATCAGTCTGGACTTGATAGAATCCAACTTGCGTATCGCTATTTTGGTTTATTGCTAGAAATTCGACCGATGGATGCCAAACTGCTGTTTGATTTTCTCTATCAATATCAATACTGGGAATTGAGAAATAAAAACGCTTACCTAGTTTACCGTCAGGCTGAAGCCTTATAATTAAAAGCTCTCGTCCCTTCTCACTTATGTTTACAGCTAAAAATCTACCATCAGGACTTATACTGATATGTTCCGGATTGCGTCCTACATCGATCGATTCAATTACTTGGGGTTTTGCGCGGTCAGAAATATCTACCACCGTTACTTTTCGTCCTTCCGGCATTTCTTCTATCGATTCAAATTCCTCAATACCATCAGCTGGACGCGATCGCACTTCGACGATGTAAGCTTTTTTACCATCGGGAGATGTAGCAATAATTTGCGGCCAAGACATGACTGAATTAGATACTTGTACTTGGCTAACTCGGGGTTGTTTTTGATTTAGCGGTAAATCAATTACAGTTAAAGTATCTTCAATACCAGCAACCCTATCTAATTTAGCATCAGCATAGGCTGTCGCCACCATATCAGCATCTGAAGCTATCAACAAAGCACGTCCATTAAACTGGACTTCGGAATTGGTAATAGGAGCAATTTGAACCGGTTCAATTAGTTGCAACAAACCATAGATAATTAGCGCCACAACAAAACCGACAATTCCCAAAGAAATGCGCTTAAACCACTTTGATTTCAACAGCATCATAAATTATCCTTTTTTATCTAATTAATTTTTTTGTATTTTTGTGGTTTAAAAAACCTGTAAGTAGGTAGGCACAATTAAATATAAAACCCCGAAATGATTAGAATTAGCCTCAAAGCCTTATTCCTACTCACTAATCACTACTCACTTGTCACAATCGATTCAAATAGTCTATCTATATGCGAAAACCAATCCTTTTGGCGATAATTTTATCCAGCATCCGTTTTGGAAGTATTCTAGGAATTGTCCAATTAAACAAGTGATTTGGTACAACCGGATAACGAAGGCGAGGATTACTAACACTCAAAGCTTTATAAATCACCTCTCCTACACGCTCCGGGGGATAGCCTTTACGCCCTTGCTCAATCAAATTACTTTTGAAAATCTCGATCGCAGCCTTATAATCTGTATAAGCAAACCTTCTCAACCAGCAATTTTACGGGAAGATTTGATATTAAAGATGTTGGCTGGGGAACTCGTTAAACCAAAGGTATTGCAAGAAGAATTAGAGCGTCATCGACGACTACATCTTGATGCTTTAGCTAAATTCCAAGGAATGGAAAAACATTATTTAGATAATGGTGAACCTTTAGCACCAGAAAAAAAACTACGATATTTAGCCGTGCGTCGGGGTATTCGTTACGAACAAGATTGGCTAAACTGGTGCGATGAAGCTTTAAAAATAATTGAAGAATTAGAATTTTTCTAATTAATTAGACAAGAATCTAAAATAAAACGTAATACGAATTCTGTATGAGGCTGCGGGGGCAGCGCCCTCCAAAAGGCTATGGTGGGGCTACCCAAACAAAACCCACCGGTGGGGTGGGTTAAATTCGGCGCATCTTTATAAAGAAATGGTACAGGTGTAGCCAGTGTAAGAATCTGCAGTTTTTTGCCGATGTGGAATAGTTTTCTTGTCAAACATACAGCAGATTTTATTTTAATGAAGTACATTCTGACCGGGCCCCGGATGCCCGTACCACAAGAGTTTTAAATATAAAACTGTACCTCACCGCAAGCTGCAATATGCTGTAAGAACATAAGATACTAACACAAGACTCAAATATTCATATTTCTATCTTCAAGTTCTGCTAATTAATTATGATTCCAATCCCTTAATTACAACATCAACTAATTCATCTACAAAATTCTCAGTCAAAGGTAAATGTTTCAACAGCAAACGATAAAAAAGAGGACTGTAAAGAGCATCAATAGCTACTTCTGCATCCACATCATTACGTAATTCTCCCCGCTCCACCCCACGCTGAAAAATTCGTTTTGCATCTTCCCTTCTCGGTAACAACCAATTCTCCCGAAAAGCCCCGATTAACTCATCATCCATTTGTCCGCAACCAATTACACTTGCTAAAATATCTCCCCTCGAACTATTCATCAACTTGACAATTTTGTACATTTGCTCTCGAAAATCTGACTCTACCGAACCTGTATCTGGAAAAGCAATTTCTGGAGTCACTGCTGATAAAAACGCATCCATCGCTAATTGCGCTTTAGTTTTCCAACGTCGATAAATCGTCGGTTTCCCAACTCCCGCTCTCGCTGCTACCCCTTCAATCGTCAAATCCATAAATCCTACTTCATCAAGCAATTCGTAAGCTGCTTTGAGGATTTTTTTATGCGCTTCCTCACATCGAGGTCGCCCGCGCCCTTGTTTGACAGGGGTTTGAGCTTTTTTAGTTTTATTTGTTGACATATTCACAAACTCACTGCTAAATTAATAATATTAAAACGAAACGTAATGATATTATTTTAAGGCAAAAACCAAGCAATGTCATGTTAATCTCTCGTCGTAAGTCTTCGGGTTTAAAACGGTGGAAAACAAACAAACCCAAAATTGGGCCACCGAGATATAAGTTATTTTTGTTAACCTGGCTGGCAATTTATCCCCTAATTACCGTCATCTTGTTTTTATTCGGACAGTATTTAAGTTTATTACCTTTACCTTTGCGAACATTGCTTTTGACAGGAGTATTGGTTTACTTGATGACTTACTGGGTAATGCCAAATTTAACCAAGCTATTTCAAACATGGTTGAAAGCTTGATGCAGTATTTCGTTTATTTGCGAATCATGAGGTGAATGCAATGAAAGACTTTAAATCGCAATTTACAACCGCAGCACTATCAACTTTATTGCTTCTAGGAACTCAACAATCATATTTTGCTCAATCTAAACCGAAAGTAGCAATTGCAAATACAAATAAGCCAACTATTCAACAACCTCAATCTCTTAATCAGATGAACAAAATGGATACAACAATCCCTAAGCAAACATCAACCGACATTAGTTTAATTAGGGAATTAACTCAGAAATGGGTTAATATCTGGAGTCCTAAAAATAGACCTTTTACTGGAGAAGGTTTGGAGGAAATATTTGCTACTGGTGAAAACGAAATTCTCGTATTTGATAATATAGCGGTGTCGTAGTTTTACGTAGTTTGCAAGAATATATAAATACTTGGGTTTCGGTAATGCAGAATTTTAGTTACTGGGAAATTGAAATAGAAGACAATTTGGAAATTTCTGTGGATGGGGATTTAGCTGTCACTACCTTTTCTTGGGTTGGTGGTGGGAAAACCAAAGACGGACAAGAAGTAAAAGCAAGACAATATGGAACCCATACTTGGAAACGTCTAAACGGTGAATGGAGATTGGTACGCGAGCATTTGACTGTTGGCTAGTACTCCACCAAGGAAACTTTGCGTAGTACTATTTTTTCTACTCACCACTCACGAAAGATTAGATAACTGTCATATTCATGTCATTTTCTGTATTCATAATCAAAATATAGAAAACGAATTAAAAGTTCACAAATCCTTTCTCAATAATCGATATGTGTATTTGTTTCTGAGATAGGACTTACGCAAAGCCCCCCAATGTAGCGGGGGGTTGGGGGGATCTCAATGCTTGAAATACTTAATTTCTGGTTGCGATTGCGTAAGTTCTGTGAGATTTGAATAGGACGGCAAGATTTCGATATTACAGCGCAAAAGCCGAGTACTGACAACAGTTTTGGTCTGTTTATGCTGTAAATAATGGATTACTACTTCTTACCAATTACCAGTTACAAATAAAAAATTTAAAATGTCTTCAAATATGTTATCAGGTGTTACGACAACTCCCCGCGAACGTTATGAAGCTTGGGCCCAATCTTATGATGAGAGGACGAGTCGTTTTAATTGGTCTGCTCCGGAATATTTACTCAAAGCTGTTTTAGGTCACGCTCCTCCGAAAAGTCATTTACGGGTGCTTGATATTGGTGTAGGAACGGGACAAGCTAGTGTTCCTTATTTGGAAGCTGGTGCTTGTGTAACTGGGATTGATATTTCTGCATCGATGTTGGAACAAGCTAGGGCTAAAAATCCTCAGTTTCATGCTTTGATAGAACATGATTTTAATATTCCTCTGAGTGAAGCTGGTTTATTAAAGGAAAGTTTTGATGTTTTAATCAGTAGCGGAGCGCTTCATTTTGCTTCTGATTTACAACAAACGCTTTCACAATTGAGATGGGCGATCGCAAACGGTGGAATTCTTGCTTTTACTTATATTCCTCCTCAAGATAGAATTTTTAGTAAAGCGACAAAACCCCATAACCCTGTTGATATAGAAAGGATGTTGGAGCAATTTGAGTTCCAAGTGCTGGAACATCAATCATTTTTAGCTTATTACGATAATGGTGATATCGACGATCCGGTATACTATCAATTGATTGTCGCTAGTTGTATTCGGGAAAAGAATAATTTACCAGAATCGTTAGTTAATATTGACCGGACAGCTTGTGTAGACCGTTCTCGACTGATTTCTGTTGTCAATCAACCTTTGATGAGCGGTATTAGTCAAACCCAGTGGAGCGATGATTTAGAAGAAATTCACAAGCAAAATCAATATTTAGTCAAAACATTGCGATTGCAAATTGTCGGGGGTGAGATTGAGCCGAAAAATTTGCCTTTAACTCAAGTCACAGCAACATTTTCGCGCCAGGGGATAGCTGAGTGCGATATTTTAGTATTAATGCCCCATCCTGACGACGAATCAATTTACGCTGGTGGAACAATAGCAGCTTTAACAGCAGCAGGATATAAAGTACGTTTGGTAGTCGCAACCGATGGTAAAGGTGGACGAGGTGCTGTAAATCAAAGAATTTCCGAATTATATAATGCTGCGGAAATTTTAGGTATCGAAGGGGTTGAGAGTTTAGGATTAGATGATTTTGGTAAATATCGTAATCAATCTCGTACTATACCCATAACTTCAGCAGATACTCTTTGTGAATGGGGACTAGATAAAACTTTAGCGCTCATCGTACATCAAATTCGTAAACATCGACCAAGAATTTTATTAACTCTACATCCAGAAGTTGACCCGAACTATTCCCTACACGGACATCACCTCGGACTTGGAGTCGCAGCACTTGTAGGATTTCATCTCGCAGCCGATCCAAAATATATTCTTCCAGATTCACCTAAATTACTACCTTGGTCAGTTGACGAACACCAGACAATTATTCCAGATATTTCAGAAAACTATAGCGCTACAGATAGTGATAGGAAAAATAGAAATGAGAAAATAATTATTCCAGATATTTCAAAAAACTATAGCGCTACAGATAGTGATAGGAAAAATAGAAATGAGAAAATAATTATTCCAGATATTTCAAAAAACTCTAGCGCTACAGATAGTGATACAAAAAATAGAATTCGGACAGTTGAAATTGACAAAGAATTGAAATTAAAAGCTATCCAAGCTCATCAAACCCAGAAATATTCCACCCAAAGATTAATTTCGTTTCTCCAATCCGATAATCCCCAAGCCAACTTTGAAACAATCCAAATCCTCCAAAGACGATGTTGTAGCAATCTAATTACAGCAATTCCTCTACCATCACCTCACACGCCACTTGCTACAACGGAGGGAACCTCCGCAACGCAGTGGCTCCCCGTCCTATCGGACACCCGAAGGGGTGAGGTAAAATCCCAGACAGCAAACCGAGATTGGAATTCCACTTATAACTCAATCCAACAACGAGATTATCCCCGAAATGAATTAGTAGAATTATTGAAACAACAAGCAGAAATCTGGGGAAATTCAAAAGAAGTAAAAGCGAATATCGATAAACTCCTTGATTCCAAAACGGTAGCAGTAGTCACCGGACAACAAGTCGGAATATTAGGAGGCCCAGTTTACACCCTCTACAAAGCTTTGGGAGCAATTAAATTAGCGAAAAATCTATCAGAAGAAGGTATACCAGCAGTTCCCATATTTTGGATGGCAAGTTACGACCACGATATAGACGAAGTACAACAGGTCAAAATATTAAATAAACGTTCCGAACCCGAAACACTTAACCTGGGTTTATATAAAAATAAGCGTCCCGTGGGTTCTACAAAATTAGGATCGGATATTGATTCGCTAATAGATGAAGTAGAACGTCTGCTGGTAAACCTTCCCCACAGTCAAGAAGTTGTAAAAGTATTGCGGAATAATTATCAACCCCATATAAACTTTGCTAAAGCCTTTGGCGGTTGGCTAAATTATCTCACCAAAGATCTGGGACTAATTATTCTAGACCCAAATCAACCCGAATTCCCTCGACTTGCGAAGAATATCATTGCTCGCGAATTATTCCATGGTGAAGGAACTCGTCCAGCTTTTAAACGCTCCCGACAAGCTTTAGAAAAAATCGGATGCAGTGAAATTATACCAACAGACCGGGACGTAACCCAGATTTTTTATCGGGATGAAAAGGGTATTAGACAACGCTTAGGTCGTGTTGAAGGTGGTTTCCTATTACAACAAACCAATGTTTTTATAAGTAACGATACACTGCAAAATATTTTAGAACAGCAACCCCAAAGATTTACCCCCAGTGCTTTATTACGTCCTTTGTATCAGGATTCTGTCTTACCAACAATTGCTTATGTCGCTGGCCCTACCGAACAAAAATATTTTAAACAACTACCCGAAGTTTATAAATGGGCAACTATTCCCATACCGTTCGTAGTAGCTCGACCATCATTTACCGTCATAGATAGCAATACCGCAAATAAACTGCGGGGAGCAGGTGGAACAGTTAATTTATTGAATTCAAACAGTTCCGATGCTAATTCCCAAATCGGAATAGCTGGTTTACCTAAAAATATCCGTCTTGCTTTAGAAGAATTAAATCAATTGCAGCAGCGAAGCTTTGAATTACACAAAATCGCTTCTTCAAATCAACCTGTAGGAGACAAACCCCTCAAACTTCAACAAGACATAGAAAATTGGTTAGTAACAACCGCACCAATCTTACAAAATTGGGGTACAAATCGGATTTCCAAAGTCTTTAATCATGCTAAGACCGAATTATATTCCTTAATCGCAACAGTTACTCAAGACTTACAACGTTCCGGAACACCAGGAAATCCACCCCCTTTACGAAAAATTTCAAAATTGGTTCAAAAATTGGGTAACTTGCAAAATAACATTCTCCGAGAAGGAAGACGACAAAACACCCCCGGAATAATTGCTTTAGCAAATATTAGTCCCAATAACTCCCCACAAGAACGCAACCTCTCAATAGCCGAACTTATCGCAAAACACGGTACATCAATTGTTTCACATCTTCTTAGAATTTCCGAAATTGATAGTCCAAGGAAATTGATTGTTGATTATAAGTAGGTAATTGGGCATTGGGCCGAAAGGGCATTGGTAATTCTCCCCCCTCTTCCCCCTCTCCCTTTGCGTTCCTTTGCGTCAACCTCAGCGCTCCTTTGCGTTTCAAAAAAAGTTTTTGATTACCTAAATTGCATTAAATTTATTGGTTATCATCACAACCCATTACAAACTACAAAAACTAAAAAAATGCTCTCCTCACCAACCATCAATAACTATCCCGTTACCTCAAATCTTCCATCAGAAAAAATAGCAATTTTATGTCTTGGTGGATTAGGAGGTAGCGGTAAAGTAGCAACCGAACTAGCTCAACAACTTACCTTAACGGGAAATTCCATATTCTTATTTACCAGTCCCCAAGCTCAATGGGTAAACCAAAATCAATCCGTTAATTACATCCCCGTCAGCGCTCCTAAAACCCCAACCCCAAGCATACCCCAATGGGTTGAACCATTAGCTCAAGAAATTATCCACCACATTGAAACCCATCATATCGGAATACTAAACGTTCATTACGCTGTCGGATTAGTTGAAGCAGCATTATTAGCTAAACAACAATTAGCAACTAAACACAAAACTTTAAAAGTATGTTTAACATTACACGGTAGCGATATTACTAAATTTGGACGCGAAGTAGAGTATAAATATCAACTCAAAAAATCAATTATAAATTGCGATCGCGTTACTGCTGTTTCTCATTGGTTAGCCTCACAAGCAGTAAAAATCCTCGACTTAAAAACCCGTCCCACAGTCATTCACAATGCTATCGACTTAAATTTATTCCAACCATTACCCAGATGGAATACAAATCAAAAGCATACTTATAACCTTTGTCACGTCTCCAATCTAAGAGATGTCAAACGTCCCTTAGATGCAATTACAGTCTTAGCAAGAGTCCGAGGTGCTGGAATACCCGCTCGATTATTAATGATTGGTGACGGTCCCAACTTGACCAGAGCTAGACAACATGCTATATCCTTGGGAGTAGCCGAACATGTTGTTTTCTTAGGCTCAACAACCCCATTAGAACTTGTTCGTTGGTTAAGTTTCTGCGACTTACAACTCGTAACCAGCGAATCCGAATCATTTTGTTTAGCAGCGCTCGAAGCAATGGCTTGTAGCGTTCCCGTAGTCGGAACCTTTTGCGGTGGACTAGAAGAAGTTATAGGACTATTAGACAAACAACTGCCAGAATTATTATTATCCGCTCCCGGAGATACCGCAACAATGGCAGCCAAAGTCGTACAGCTATTCAACAATCCTCAAACTTACCAAAAACTCCGCAATACCCTACCTGAAAAAATCAAACAACACTTCTCCCGTCAAACTCAATTACAAAATTACACTAATCTGTTTGCTACTTTAGTTGGGCATGGGGCATAGGGCCGAAAGGGCATGGGGCATGG
>DESS01000326.1:25180-38492 GCA_002361335.1 Richelia sp. UBA3308 | reverse complement strand
AATATCCATAGCGCAAATTAATTAGTTGGCGCAGCTCCTTACCACCACTGCGCTCTCCTCATTTGCACCAAGACGGGGTAGAAAATATATCGTTTCACTCAAGCATCTAAAAGCCACGGGTGCCGCTTCGCGCTCAGGAGTCGTGGTTCAATTCTTAAACTTAAAAAGCCCCTAAGACGGTGGGTAAATTTTGGTTTCCACACCACTTGAGAACGGATCTAATCCAAGACAATACGGGTTGTTAATCGTCGGTTAAAAATTTTTAAAATCCTATCTTATCCCTACAGAAATCGTCACCGTAGATTTGGCTTGAGAACCAATTTAATTGCTGGTATTTATAATTACGAATTAGCTGCATAATTTGAGAGTAAAAATTAAATATAACAGGAGAATTCAGAAATTTATAAATGACTGAATCATTTTTTTATCTTAATTTTTAAATATGGCATTTAGTCTGATAATACTTAACAAAAAAAAACTGCCTGCTTCTTATTATTTTAAACACCAAAATTTTAAATATAAATAACGATCACATCATACCACAAAATATTTTTGCAAGAGGTCTATTACTCCTTACTCATTACTCATTACTCATTCACCCCCACAAATATGATAACTGTTTAACCGGACATGATATAAATACTATTATTTATTAGTCATGCGTTCAAGTACAAACCTAGAAATTGCCGGAAATATTTTCAAATTGCCTGCATAAGCGCGATCTTCACCAAAAACTACTAAAATATAAGCTGCTTTTCCATCGGGTGTAGTGATAATTGCAGCATCGTTACGACGAGTAGAAGTCCAACCTGCTTTACCACCAAAATAAACATTACTTGGTAAAGATTCGCTTAAAAATCCTTTTACAGGATTGAATCCATTCCATTTTGTTTCGTTTTTCTTCAGGTATCTAGTTTGAGCATTAATTGTTAATATATTTAGCATTTTTTGGCTAAATACTGGGGATATAGACTGACGATTATATATTTCATATAAAATTCTAGCAACTTGCTGGGTTGTCATTTGATTGCGAAGTAGTTTTGAAGAAGTTAGTCGCATCCTCAAATCACTACCTTTAGGACTGAGTAAAGATGGTATAGGAAAAGTTTTGTGACTGACATTGATTTGATCAAATCCTGCTTCTCGGAAAAATTTATTAGTTTTCAATCTTTTTTGTAGCCAATTTTGGTATTTTTTACCTGCAAGATATTGACCTGATTTTGTATTAGTAACTGTATCTAGAATGATACTAGCTGCTCCATTGTCAGACTTTTTAATACTATCGCTAAGAGTATGGAGAAACTTAGCTTCTGAGAGAATTCCTTTTTCGACCTGTGCATAAAAATAAACCATCCAAAAAAGTTTTACCACGCTTGCTGGATATCTCAATTTATGTTGTTGGTAGCCTGCGTATTTACCAGTTTTGGCATCAATAATAGTGATTGATAATGGCTTTGTAGGAAGCTTTTTCGATTGAGCAAGAGCAACAACATCATCAACTATATTTTGTAATTGCTGGCTTTTTTGCAAATTCGGAGGTAGATTCGGCTGATAAACTAGCTGGAAATTTTTGGGTGAGGAATTGGATAAAGCAGTAGGTGAAGACAATACTGGTGGAGGAGATGGAAGTTTATAAGTTTTCGGTGGTTGTACAGATGGTTTAGGGACAGTTTGATCGGAATTTGAAGCGGCTTGTTTTGTTTTACTGGTTCCTACAGCAATCAGTGTAATTATTAAAGCAACTAAAGTCATTAAGCCAGTAAATTGAATTAGGGATAATCTAGCGGACTCTTTTTTAGAGTTGAACATAATCAAAAATCCTTAATGCTTAGTTGTTTCGTTGCGATATTCAGAAGTTATATATAGGTAGTTTTTCGGCACTTGCCTGCTAAGAAATTGTCCCACAGTTTTACAAATATTTTGGAACTAAGGATTTTGGTGGTGTTGCTCTACCCGGCAACACCGACGATGGGACAATTGATTTTTTGAATCTCCCTTAGAAGAGGAAGGAATTAGTAAGGAAAGTCGGATTTATCGCCAGCAGATATGATTGTTATTTATCCAACCAATTCTTCCTCTGTACCAAATTTTCCACCAATTGCGATAGCTCGAGTCATTTAGTATTTCAAAGCTGCGCCCGTTGGGAATTTTTATTATCCTACTATACCGTGTACTTGGAGTAGTTCGTAGGCTGACAAAACCATTGTTTGAACATACATACCACATGCCTGTAGTAGCGACTTTATAACTTCTTGGTTCTAAGGAATGTAGTGACTCTGCCACAAAAGGTGTTGAGACACTTAAGGTTGCAGTTATAATCAAGGCACTAGCCATGATAGTTTTGAGCATGAATATATACTCCTTAGTTTCAGAGTTTCAGTATTCAGCGAACTTGTTGCTATTCAATATCGACAAACATATATTTAGGTCGATATGTGCGGAAGTATTGGAATACCTTGTCTAGATTGGCTCTACTTGTCAGAGCAATACAACCTGATGTACCATCTTGCCCGTTACGTTTTTCAAAGGAGGGATCGTAGTGAAGACCTAATTCTGTACGAGCAGTCGGAAATAGAGGATCTACCTGTAAAAAACGTTGGCCCACACCAATTTCGGGAAGAGGGCTATAGGTAATGTGTTTGGCTACTTTATACTTACCATCTGGTGCAGGTGCTTGTGTTTTGGATCTATTACGATTCCTGTTTTGAGTATAGAACCGTCCTGTAACAGTATGATAAGCGCCTTTGAGTTGCCCTTCTGCATATAGACAAAGTTTATAAAGGGGGTTCCCTAGAGCATTTTTTCTCCCAGTTTTCTCTAGAGTCATGTAGCTGCTTGGGTTCACTGATGCATAACAGTCTGTGCCAGAGATTTCCTTTGTCTTAAATTTGAGTTGATCGAAATTATATTCGATCGGGGACTGTACTATTGGAATAGAAACTGATTGCTTGATGTTAGCAATATATTGTTTCTCCTTGTTAAAACTTGTTAAGAACTCAATCTTGGTAAGAACATTCTCATCAACAATTTCTCTTGTTGATTCGTCATTCAAATAAGCGAGGCATCCGACAATTATCGAACAACAGACAACAATCAATGCAAATCTGTAACGCATTAAAAATGCCTCTGATTTAGGTTAATTTTCAAGTAAAAACTATAGCAATAATTCATTGAATTTCTTTTTATATTATGCTTTATATCTCCATAGATTAAAACTATTATTTAACAAATAAAAATTTTGATTAGCGATTTATTTATTAATTTAAAAAGTATTATGTTATCTTTATATATCAATTATATATTTTATAGATATTTACAGGAAATAAATAAGTTATAAAAAAAGTCCCTTCAAAAAATATAAATTTTTTAACAGAGAACTTTTCTAGAAATCTTCAATAATAATTAAGTGATTACTAGTACAGGATGGCAGAAAGTTAGCATCCATTAAAAACTGTTTAAACCTCAATAAATTAATACTTATTACCTTAATAATTTTAACTTCCGCCCAGGGGTACTAGTGGTACGTTTCATTAATTTTGATTGGTTAATTTTTGCTGTAACCGTGTAGAGACGTGATATATCGCGTCTCTACAAGCCGTCACAATGAATAAAATGAACTACTAGTTACTCAGACGGTAAATTTGATTGTTCTCTCACTGTACCTTCTGTTGCAAAACACCATCTTGATGCATTTTATCCATAAGATTCTCAACAACAATTGATGCTCCATGATTGGTAAAATGATAACCATCTTTAGTTCTAACCCGTCCTTTATTCCCAGATTTATTAGCAACTATTGGAGCATAATTACCATTTACAGCAAAGGCATCCCAATTTTCAACAAATTCCATTTTGGGATAAGTCTCTGAAACCTCCTGATAAATTTTATTAGCAATTAAGAAAAATTTACGGTATCGAGCCACACTAGAAGTAGGATGACCAATCCAATATGCTTTTCTTACGGAAGATTGATTTATCAATTTTGCGTATCTTTCAACTCGCTCTCGGTAAGCTGCTTTCCATTCTGGTGATAATGGATCTCTATATTTACCTTCTGTATCTAAGATAGTTTGATCGTCATTTCCACCAAAAAGCACTACCATTGCCTCTGGGTTATATTTACTAATAAGTTTGGGGGTTTTCGCATACCAGTCAAAATAATCAATTCTATTCAATCCTGTAGAATATCTCGAATCTACTTTTATTTGATCGAATTTGTAATTAGATTTTTTTGCAGCATTCTTAAATTCAATCCCGAAAGCGTACATAATTGAATCACCGACTAATAAAAATTCAGTCAGAGGTTTTTTTTGTTTTTTCACCTCTGTTAATTGAGTTTTTGGTTTTTGTGCTGTCTTTGACAATTCTGGTTTTTTCCTAGTCTGATTATTTTGACTACTGTCGTCAAAGTCAATTTCTTTAATAGTATTCCAAAACTCTGTTTCAGTTTTGCGAGAATCTTGAATATTTATTTGTCTGGCAACTTGTTTGAGTTGGGTATTTGCTAACTTACTAGAACCTAAGCTTTTAATAACTAGAGGATAATTGAAGGCAGTTAAAAAGATAGTTCCCAAGCTAGCAATAAGTAAAAATCTGAAGTCCTTTATAATCATCTTCTTAGAAGTTAAAGTAAATGAAAGGTGGAAGTGTATTTGGTCCTAATCTAAAGATTACATACAAGAAGCCGGAAATAAATGCTACTTGTAATAAGATATACTGAGTTGATAGAAAATTGCGGAAATATTCACTTATTTTATCTCCAGCAAAGTTCATTAAGAAAACGATGAAGAAAACGGCATACAATTGCCAAACGTTAAATTGAACTACAGAAACGGGAGAATTAAAATTAAAAATTCCCTGCAAAAATGTAATTGCATTATTATAATTGGGAGTGTTAAAAAATATCCAGCATAGGGTAACGAAACTAAAGGTTAAAAGAAAAGAAGAAAATTGTGCTAATTTCGCTCCAAGTTTCCCTAAGCTAGTTTTTGGCGATGTGATTGTAGAATTAGAATTCGGTTGAATCATTTTGCAAAAATCTTTCCACAAATGATTAATAATTAAGCCTAATCCATGAAGTCCACCCCAAATGATAAAATTCAGACCAGCACCATGCCAAAATCCACCAATAAGCATTGTTAAAAGTAAATTCAGATGTTTTCTAAATTTACCTTTTTTGCTTCCTCCTAATGGGATATATAAATAATCTCGCAACCATTCGGATAAACTGATATGCCATCTACGCCAAAATTCTTGTAAACTCAGAGAGCGGTAAGGCATATTAAAGTTTTCGATTGGTTTAAATCCTAACAAGCTTGAAATAGCATTAGCTAAATCGGAATAGCCACTAAAATCAACATAAATCAAGCAAGAATAAGCTAATGCTGATAAGATCAGGTCAAAGCTAGAATATTGGTCGGGTAAACTGAAGGGAAGTTGAGTGAAGTTGAATAAGAAGCTGGATAATGTATATTTTTTGAACAATCCAGATATAATTAAAATAATTACATTTTCAATTTGGTAATTGTATTTTTCGCGGCTATTAAGTTGGCTATAAAATTCCTTTGCTCTGGAAATTGGACCGGAACCAATTTGCGGAAAATAGGTGACATATACGGCATAATCTAGAAAGCTGGGAATCTCTTGTTGATTGCGATAACAGTCAACTAAATGAGCAATTATTCTAAAGGTATAGAATGAAATACCTACCGGTACAAGTATTTGTAATACGGGAAAACTAAATTGTAGTTGAACTGCATTTAAAAATTCATACAATGAGTCAACAAAAAAGTTGTAATACTTGAAAATTCCTAGATAAATTAAATTAATAACTAATCCTATTACAAGAAATACTTTTTTCTGTTTATTGGCAGTTTCTTGGAGAATGATATAGTTAATTGCAGTATCAGTTACTAATAAACCAAGGAAGTTGAAACTCCAAAATGAATAAAAAATTAAACTGGTGAATAGTAAAAAATACTTATAAGCAGAAACTTGTTTTTTGAGAAAAATGCTTAGGGTAAAAACAATCGCAAAAAAACCCAGAAATTCGTAGGTTGGAAATAACATAATCTTAGTAAGGTAAGGTATTGATTTAATAATTTAGGGTAAGGGTTGATAGTAAACCCAGACGTGGCATTCACCTGAGGGTGAGTGCTACGTTTGGGAGATTTAAACTTGAAATACCATCAGACTTCCTGAATAACAAGCTACCCAAACTTGGTGAGTCTTGGAGTCGTAGGTAATCCCAATTGGATGTGAATCTGTTTTAACAGATTGCATTACTTTCATATCTTTGGTGCGAACCTGACTGACAGTATTTGAGCGATAATTAACAACATAAAGAAATTCTCCGTCATCGGAAATAACCATGCTGCGAGGAGCATTTCCAGTCCTTATTTTGCCTACTACCTTTTTTGTTGAGAGGTCAATTTTCGCTATGTTTCCTTCGCCATTTAAAGATGCATAGAGATAGTTACCTTTTGGATCAATATTTAAATGACGTGGTGAAGCACCAATATTTCTCAACCATTGAACAGCAAAAGGTTTAACCCCTTTTAAGTCAATTACAGCAATGTTAGTTGAACCCATAATTGCAACATAGGCTTTCTCTGAATTAGCATCTATGGCTATTCCACGAGGATATCTACCTAGTTTTATACGTTGAACTTCTTGATTGCTTTTGGTGTCTATAATACTCAAATCATAAGTACACCAGTTGCTGACTAAAACAAGA
This sequence comes from Richelia sp. UBA3308, assembly GCA_002361335.1. Lineage (GTDB taxonomy): Bacteria > Cyanobacteriota > Cyanobacteriia > Cyanobacteriales > Nostocaceae > Rivularia. The sequence continues at coordinate 31,756 of DESS01000326.1, read as the reverse complement.
CGATTATCGGGAGAAGTAGCTGTAAATTTAGGAACAGAACCCACAGGAATAACTTGTTCCTTGTTTAAAGTATCTGTATTGATGCGATATAAATAGCTAGAATCATAATTTCCAGAAGGATGACAAACATCTTTACCAGGGCGGTTAAATCCGGTACCATACATCTGGTAATTTGATACCCAAGCATATTTACCATCGTGAGAAAAAGATGCTTCTACTGGAGAACCTTTATGAATTCCCTGAAATTCTCCATGACCATAATCTGATAAATTCACCTTATCACTAATGGTTTTGACCAAGTTATATGCTCGATCGTAAACAGTGATTGTATGGCTATACATCATATTTTGGGCGAAAAATAGACCATTACCGGAATGGACTACAGATTTGGGGCTGATGTCACCACGAATAGTTTTAACAAGAGTCATGGTAGAGTCAGCGTATGTTTGTTTATCTCTGGCGATGTTGAGATAACTTTGGTACTCTACTATTTTCTTTTGAGCAGAATCATAATTTGCACTTTTAGTGGGAATAGTCTTCATTTGTGTAATTGCTTCTTCCCAGGTTTTAGCAACAGTGCGCCATTGATTCTTGGTTTTTGCAGATTTACCTAGTTCGGCTGCAAGTGTAGCTCGATCAGTTGCTTTGTTTAATACCTTAGACTCAGAATTGACTTGGCGATCGCTTTTTTGATTTTGGAGAACTTCTCTAGTTATTAGGAATGATGCAATAAATACAACAGGGATAGTCAAAACAAGTATGAGAATTCTCTTCATAATATTCTCTATAAAACCTGAATAATGTTGCGGTTAAAAGTTAGAGATCCCAGAGTAAAGGTACTCCCTTCCCGGCTTTATGATTACCCAACTCCCAAAGGTGAGAGAGTGAGAGAGGGAGGGAGTGAGCGAGAAATTTTTATAGCTAATCGATTAGCAGCCTTCTTGAGTAATAACGACGGTAGTGCAATGTCGAGTTAATCGTTTATTCGACTATTGTTGATTCTGTATTGCCCAGGAAGATTTCACCCTTGTTGTTAATTTTTAGAGGGTTATTGGGAAAATCACTTTTATTCAAAGAGCGCAACAATCCCACTGTACGGAAACCTTGATCTATATAAGGAATAGACTGATTATTCAAACGAACTGGGATAATCTTACCGGAGAGAAAATCTCCTTCTGGATTCAACTTGGCTTCTAAAATCATCGAATAACCCGTTTGGGCCCTAGATGATAAGGTTCGATATCCTAGAAAATTGCCTAATGAATAAGCAATGAGTTTTCCTTTGTAAACTTCCATTGCCCTAGGAACATGAGGTCCGTGGCCAAGTACCAAATCTGCCCCTGCATCAATCATTGTGCGAGCAAAATTAACGGAATTACCGCGATTTTCTCCATAAAAGAACTCTGTTTTATTCCTGACGTGGAGAGCGTTGGTTCCTTCTGCTCCAACGTGCATGGAGATGACGACTATTTTGGCTTTTTTTCGAGCCGTTTCTACCAGTGCTTTTGCTTTCTCTATATCCTGGACAGTATTACAGTATTCGTAAAAACAGAATCCGATTACAGCTACAGGTATATTTTCAACCTTTAGATAGGCTATTTGATTCTTTTCACCTACTGGTTTCATGCCAGCAGCTGCAATATTATTCATCGTGTCTTGGAATCCCACTGTACCGAAGTCCATTGCATGGTTGTTAGCCAGACTCAGAACATCAAACCCAACATCAGCAAAAAGCTTGGCATATGTGGGAGGAGAACGAAATGCAAAAACTTGTCCGCGACTGATATCTTTAATACTGTTGGGATGATTAGTTATAGTACTTTCAAAGTTGCCAAATAAAACATCGGCACCTTGCAGTTTTTCTCTAACGGATTTCGGGAATAGTTGATTAGGATTAGCCGGAAGCCTGTTGGAGGGAAAATTAGTACCGGGAACCATATCTCCAACAGCTTTAATGCTAATTGAATCTGGGAGCGTTTCAGTTAAACTTTGAAGTGAACTCTGTTTAGAATCTGTTGCTGTTTTTTTACGAGGATTTACCTGTAAACATGATGACAAAACAGCAGCTAACATGACTAAGCTGACACCAAAGCCCAACAGCGCTTTATATTTCATTTAGTTTCTCCGATTCAGGATTTATCTCTTATCCGCACCTAAGAAAGCGAACTTAAAACTTATGAATAATCGGAAATAGGCATATAAATCAGCACTATCTCAAATGCTGTTTGCGAGCTTGGTTTTTGCACCAAATAGTGATAGATATTTGAGTATAATTACAGACTCTGATTTAGGCTACAATAAGTAATCGTGGCCAATATTTCTCTCAAACGAATCAGTCTTGAAGTAGTTCACCCCGTGTGTATCTCATCTCATGAGGCTAAATGCTGTTAAAGAAAATATTCATCAAAGCAGCAATAAAAGTATAAAACTATATTTAGTTTTCAGAGCCTCAACTCAAAACTTACATTCAGTTATTTACTCATTAATTAATTCAATTAGCTAATATAATTACTACAGATATAAATACCGGAGTCAGAATTTGAGTTTATTTTCCTAGATACACTCGGATGTTCATTTTGTCTTTAATTCCACTATTAATATTCTAGTATCCAGCTATCTAAGAAAGTATAAGAAACATATAAGAATAAAATAAAATTTGTTTAAAATTGACTAAATAATGGCACAAGCCTATTGCATTTTTAGGAAATTATAAATAGAATGAAAAATTTTCCACTACTAAATATTTTTAGGAATATTTATATTTTGTAGTATAAATTCGTTTGTAACTAAAAATGTTTATTGATTAACAATATGATTTAATAAGCAGTACGGACAGGGATGCCCGTACCACAAAAGCAAGGAAAATATGATTTAATATCTCATTTACTTGCTTTAATGCTGTAGCTGTTGAAAAAAATCGAATTTTCTACAACAAAATGTGAATCGATTTTGGATGCCGGGATTTATTACCTAATTAAAAGGTTCTTGCTTAAAACCATTCGTAGTTGAATCAAAAATTTTTTAGTCAATTTGACTTAATATTCATCTGCATCGATATTTGCTGATCCATTATCATTTCTTCTGGGGAATTAGGCACAGTTGTACGCATTTGAGTATTTGTATTCATGTTAATTGATGTGTTTAAAGGCATAATTCGCTTCAAACTCATTTTGATTTGCCCTGTGCCGGTGCCGTTATAAGATTGCAATGTCATAGACATTCCTTTTGGCACTTGTGGTAGAACCATTTTTTGAGCACCGGGTGCTTGTTGTGCGAGGCTAACGTTGATTGTTGCCACACCATTTTGAATATCAATTAGTTCGTAAGTAGCGGTTTGTTGGAGGTTGATTCCATTAAAGTCTATTTGGGAACTAACTTGCCATTTTGCGCCTTTACCGATTGCTTGTTTGGGAATTGGCGCTGATAGCTGTTCAATGGAATTTGTCATTTGATCCAACATTTGTTTTAAGGCTGGATTAAAGTTTTTTGGGAGGATAAAATTTGCCTTTTTTGTGTGTCCCATATTATCAACAATTACATTTCCTTTAAAGCCTTCGATTTTCTTCATTTCACGGCGCATACTGTCAATGGCAGTGGGTGGTAAGTTACTTTGTCCCACTAAATCGACATTGGTATAAGAAAAATCATAGTGAATATCGCCATTCGGTTCTACTTTGTTGACAACAGTATTGAATTTTAAGTTAGTTCCCGGGATTTTGAATTCGGGTGCTCGATTACCATTCATAGACATAGACATATCCATATCCATTTGCATATCGGCAGTTTCTTTTGTTCCGGCTTGAGGTGTAAAACGTAATGTTTGACGTGGTTGTGCGCCTGCTGTAATTAATTTGATTTGGGATTTGGGTTGGAGTTGTGGAGATAATTGATTTTCTAGTTGTGCTTTTCGTGGTGTTGTTTGAGCAAATGCACGATTAATAACTGGTTGTGTTCCCGTACCAATGACGATACAGATAATTGAGCCAATTAAGCAATTTTTTTTGATTTTCATTATTCTTGTACCGAAATGATATATTTATACTTCAGTTATATCTGTAATGATTCCTGAATCGCTACCATTGGAAATATCGTAAGTCAGCGAACATGATATAATAGAAAGTTGAAGATTTTGTTAGCAAATCCGCCTTAGTGAGGATGTAATTATTCAAAGAAATCAAACCTACTTTGAAAAAAAATTTCCAGAAGTACATAACGAACGGAATTTTTCTTTCAAGCATCTTTCTTCAACCCAGTTGACAATTGCGATACAAGCTTAACTTGTCACGAATGCGAAATTGCTATAAGCTCAAATTGGACTTTTCAAAAGTAAATATCGAGGTTGAATAGAATTCTTGGAATTAGTAAATCATTAAGCCCCGATAGAATATTGAATCTTCTTTCTAGAGTTGTGAGGAGTTCCCATGAAACGAAATCTACTAATTTCTGCTAGTGGGGTAAGTTTGCTGTACTTACTCGCAGGATTGTCAACCTTAAAAGCATTAGCTGTGGAAAAAATCAGCAACAGCCAAGCAATAAATAGCAGTAAAATAACAGCGAATAAAGTACTATCCCAGGAAAGTTTTCCATCCACGAACACAATTATTAGCGAAAAAGTAAATAATCAACTAACCTTTGATGGCGACAGCCACTCCTTGGGAGAGTATGGCATTTTGACAACAAAGGAAACAGCAGCCTCCGGGAAAAAACAAAATGCGATTAGCAAAGCTAGACGAAGAAGGCGTATCGCCCAACCAAATAAACAACTAAATAAAAATGCGACTCTAATTGCCCAGGTTACCCAAAACCAAAAACAAAATTCAACATCGGTAGGGCAAGTTACATCGGTTTCCCAACTATCCGACGTACAGCCCACAGATTGGGCTTTTCAAGCATTGCAATCCCTCGTAGAACGGTATGGTTGTATTGCAGGATATCCCAATGGTACCTATCGGGGCAATCGGGCAATGACTAGATACGAATTTGCAGCAGGATTGAATGCCTGTTTAGAGCGGGTTAATGAGTTGATTGCAACAGCCACAGCGAGTATTGTTACTCAAGAAGATTTAGCATCTTTACAGCGTTTACAAGCAGAGTTTAGTGCCGAATTAGCAACTTTGCGGGGACGTGTAGATACCCTGGAAGCTCGCACTGCTGAATTAGAAGCTTCACAGTTTTCTACTACCACCAAACTTCAAGGAGAGGCAATTTTTACTGCTATCGGTGCAACTGGTGGCGCTCCCGATAGTGACGATCCTAATATTATCCTGACGAATCGGCTACGGTTGAACTTTAATACCAGTTTTACTGGCAAAGACTTGTTAATTACTGGTTTGCAAGCCCATAATTTCGGCGGTGGTGCCGATGGTAGTGGTAGTCTGCAACAAGAATTGGGATTGACAGCACCGGGAGTCAACTTGGCTGCAAGTAGTGCCCGCACAGGTATTGAACCCCAATTTCCCGGCTTCGATCCCAAAGATTTATCTTCTAGAGGTGCTAATGATGTGGAACTGTACAAACTTCTGTACATCTTCCCCGTAGCCAATAAATTAACTTTATTTGCTGGTACAGCTGCGGAAGTTTCCGATGCTTTCCCTACCATTACTCCCTTCGCAGGAGAAGGGCAGGAAGCAATTTCCCGCTTTGCTGGCTTAAATCCCGTACTGCGGGTTTCCGGTGGCACTTCCGGCTCTGGCTTAGCATCCGCAGCAGGTTTTATCTTTGCTCCATCCAAAAGCTTAGATTTTCGCGCTCTCTACGCTAGCGTCAATGCCAATATTCCCAGCACCGCTGACGATATTCTTCCCGGAGTTTCTGGTACACCTTTAGGTTCGGGTTTGTTTGGTGGTAGTACCGTTGCCGCAGCCCAACTCACATTTAAACCCAGCAACTCATTGGATATTGGTTTGAACTATGCCAACAGCTACCACGAAATCAATATTTTGGGTACGGGATTGGTGAGTGCTGATACCAATGCTTTAGGCTTGGCAGATGGAAATCTAGGGATTCCGGTAAAACTTAATTCTGTGGGTGGTACCCTAAATTGGCGCTTTGCTCCAAAAATTGCTCTATCAGGTTACGGAGCAGCAATTTTCGTCGATGATTCCTCATCTCGGGTGGATGCTTCCACTACCTTCACCAGTTGGATGGTGGGCTTACACTTCCAAGATATAATCAAAAAAGGTAATACCGCCGGAATTCTTTTCGGTCAACCTTTATACCGTACAGAAGCTGATGGTGATGGCAACTTAGCTGCTGAGGGTGTCGATCGCACGACTCCCTATCATTTGGAGGCTTATTACAAATTTAGAGTAAACGATAATCTCAGTATTACTCCCGGTGCATTTGTGTTATTTAATCCCGAAGGAGATGACCGCAACGACACGACGACAGTAGGTTTGTTGCGTACAACTTTTACTTTTTAGAATTTCAGTAGACCGAAAATTAGTCGCTTCCCGGTAAAAGATTACCGGTGGTGATTGAGGGAGAGAGGGAGTGATATCATGTCCGGTTAATAAGCGCCCAAGCTGTGGGGGTGAATGAGTAACAAGTACACAGTAACGAGTAATGAGTAATGAG
>DESS01000326.1:14353-25075 GCA_002361335.1 Richelia sp. UBA3308 | reverse complement strand
AATTAGCCGGACTTGATATGAGGGAGAGATTTTTAGCCGGAAATCTTAGAGCGGCCAGAGGAGTAGTTTAAAAAGTATCATTTTAAGCGTAATTTTTGCATCCCCCCTTCCCCCTTATAAAAGGGGGATAAAGTCCCTCCCAACGCTTAAACTATAAATTATCAATTATGAATTCTAAAACCATGCAATCAGCTTTTTAAATTGCAATCTTCTCAATTAATAATTGGTTCAGCTTTCTCAACAGAATTATCCCCTACTCCCAAAGTCAGTTCTAAGGGCGTTCGCTCTGGATAAGCTTTTACTACTTGTCTGTAAACATCGTAATTTGTGGGTAAGGTCGTTTGTTGCGTACCATCTGAGTAAATAAATTTGTACTTTACAGATTTTAATAATTCGGGTCTGCTTGCCTCTTGCTCAGAGCCTTGGCGTTCTTCTACCTCATCAACTGTTGGTCGCGGTGGTAATGCTGGCCACCACAAACCTCGGTCATCAGGTCCTGTAACTGCTCCCGATGGTTTCAAGCCATTACGATTGAGTAGGGAAGTTGTCGCAAATTCTTCAATACGTGGTGATGGTTCCGAATTTAGATTATTGGCATATTTTACTTGCCAGGTATAAGTGGTAAGTGCTGTAGCTTCATATTGGCTTGTAGTTACGTTAGTGCAACCAGCTAGAAGCCCTACGGCTGCGCCGAAGGCTGCCGAAAAAACAAGGGAAAACAATTTTTGAGCAGGTTGTTTTTCTAATCTCATAGATAATTTAATAATTCATGAAAGAGTCCCATAAGGATGCTATTCGTCTTACCATTTGCGATCAAGGTCACATTTGCATCATATTAAAGATGTTAGTCCTAGTTCATATTTTTGCATCAGAAACGCCATGTCAGATTCAAAGTTATTTAACGAAGCCCTAGACGCGCTATATAAAGCCGCGAAGGCATCTGCCAATTTTGTCGAGTTGGCATTAACTTCAGAAGATATTGATTTCACCCCAGCTTATAAAGAGCGTTTAAAAGCGGCGCTTTCGGTATTGGAAATTACATGGTCGAATGAAGACGACGACGAAGATGAAGAATACGAAGACGACGACGAAGATGAAGAATACGAAGACGACGACGACGACGAAATATATTATATACGAAGTCACAATTAATTGACACTCCCCATCCATGAATGGAAGGGGATTCTTAGTTCACAGGGATTCCAACGAACTTGCCCTCACTAAGCATCTTCACCGTATGCCCTACGGCTGCAAGTCCTCTAATTAGAACTACTTGCGCGGCTGCAACATCCCTATCGGTTTGATAGCCGCAATTATCACATTTATGAACACGTTCAGCTAATGTTTTTTGACCTGTTTCGTGCAGACAGTTAGGGCATATTTGAGAAGTTTTTCGAGCATCAACTTTTTGGAAATAAACGCCACGTTTAAAACAAACTTGCTCTAAAATATTAAAGAATTGCCCAAATCCAGCATCATTATGTCGTTTACAACGTCTACAAGGTTTATCTGACAGTTGTTTTACGTTGTTGTCATTTTCTACAACGTTAATGACTAAACCAAATTGATTTGTAGGCACAGCGAATTGAACCACCGCTACGCTCTCCTCGTTTGCGTAGAGACGGGCTAGAAAATTAATTTGTAAAAACCCCAACCACTCATAGCCCGCCTCTACGCCGCTTCGCTAAACGAGTCGTGGTTCAATTCTTAAACCTAAAAAGCCCTTAAAACTGTGGGTAAATTTTGGTAATAATAGCTCTAACTCTTAGTATACGGTGGTTTCAACTGTTACTTCTTTATTGGTAGCTGCAACCAATTAACAATTCTTCTAAAACCAAAGCTAATACCAACTACAACTGCTCGATTAATAAGGTGTTGAGTAGTTAGAACTGCTGTATAATCTTTTTACAACTAAATATGCGCCCCTGAATAGGTGCTGGTAACACCTCTCAGAGACGACTTCCCCTCCCGTAATTCAGCTACGCAAGGAGCAAATTTATTATGTCAAAAAATGAGAACCAATTACAGTCGTACAATTGCACTCATCAATTTACGCAATCAATCGACAATATTCAAAGTATTTCTATTCCTTTAAATTGGACGTTACCCCAATTCTCTTTAGGTCAAATAGTTAAGTGGAAATGGAACTTAAATGGTAAGACCTATAATTTTCATGGACTAATTATAGGTCTTTGTTATTCAGACAATAAAGTATTCGCTCGTTCGGGTTGGCATTACACTATTCGAGTAATACTTGACGAAAAAGTAACTCATCCTCAAGTTGCACAAGTAGAAGATTTACACGAATCTTCACTTTATCAATAGCTTAATAAATCCAATTGCCCTATCAATTATGATGGGGCTTTCTTGTTTAACTTTATTCTCTACAATCTGCTATTAATAGAAAAATGAAAAATACTAATCAACAATTAAAACAGTCACAAGCGACTCAAAATAAAGTTCAATGGTCAGAAAATAAATATTTAGAAATGAAACGTCAGTTAACTGGATACTGGAAGATGTATGGCATCCAAGAGAAAATCCTTTTAGAGATAAAGATAACTCAAATAAAGTATTAGGGGCTTGTTTACGTTTTGAACAATGTCCTTGTCAATTAAAAACAGAAATTAAATTTGCTTGTTATCAAAGAATGATTAATCAAGATTGGAGTCCATCAACTCTTCATCATAATGCTTCTAAATTGAATAGAATCTGTAAATGGTTGCATAGTCAACATTCACAAATACATTCTTTATTAGATAAAAAATTAGATGAATGGCTTTTATCTTTACGCACTTACTTGATAAAAGAAAATAAATATTTTGACTGCCGTAGGGTTAAATCATTTAGGACACATAAACCTACAACTTATAAACAGGAGGATGACTGCATTTACAAATTTAAACAAATCTATAAATTTATAATAGATTTTTATGATGAAACAGATGAATATGAAAAAGACATTTGGGATATTTATAAATTTGGATTTGAAGATAAGGATATTAATGCAACAAAATATCGTTGGTTTAATTTTACTGAGTTAAAAGAATCTTGGCTTTATCAACCAGTAAAAAAATTTATTCGATATAAATTAGCTTTACTAGCTTTAGTGACTTGCAAACATAAGTTAAATTCTTTAAAAACATTCTACATTTTTTTGTCTTTGAATTATCCCAATATACAACCATCAGAGATAAATCGTCAGGTAATTGTAGATTACTTAGGATATTTACCTACTTTGAATGTAGATCGCTCACACCATCATCGTTTAATAGCTGACTTAAGAGATTTTTTGGAAATATGTTTTAGAGAAAAATGGGCAGATATTACGGGCAATAAAATAATCTATGATGATGACTTACCTAAATATAGACGTAATTATAGCCCTCGCTATATTCCTGAAACAGTAATCCAACAAATTATAAACAATTTAGATGAAATAAAAAAACCAGTTTATAAAAGAATGTTCTTGATTCTTATAGAGTGTGGGATGAGAATTAGTGAATTATGTAATATGAATTTTAATTGCATTATTCAAGATAACAAAGGAAATTTTTTATTACAATATCATCAATCTAAAATGAAAAAAGATATCGTTATTCCCATTTCTTTACAAGTAGCCCAAATTATTCAAGAGCAACAAGAATGTGTTAAACAACAATATGGCGATGATTGCAATATACTGTTTCCTTCTCCTCGGTATAAACTTAAGTATAAAGCAATAGGCTATACAGCATTTTGTGATGCTTTAAAAGAATTAATATACAACAAAGAAATAAGAGATATTAACGGTAAACTATGGCTGTTTCAGTCTCATCAATGCCGTCATACTGTAGGAACAAGCATGATAAATAATGGTGTTCCACAGCATATTGTTCAACGTTACTTAGGACATGAATCACCTACAATGACTCAAGTTTATGCTCATGTACATGACCAAACTATGAGAAAAGAAATTGAAAAATACTATGAATCAAAAGTAGTTAATTTTCAAGGTGAAACTACTGAACTAGAAGAGGCAGTGTTATCTAGTAATGATGATTTGGAATGGTTTAAAAAGAATGTACAAGCGAGGGCATTAGAACATGGTTATTGTGCAAGACCAAAAGTACTAGGTGATTGCGATATTTCTGGATTTGATGGTTGTTACAATTGCCCCCATTGGAGAACCAATAAAAACTTCCTGCCTGTTCTTAAAGACACCTTGGAGCGTACTAATAAAGTCTTACAGAAGGCTCAAAGTCTTGGATGGCAACTACAAATCAACAAGAATACTCCACTCAAAGATAATTTAGAGAAGGTCATTAATGCATTAGAAGACGATGAAAAGCAAGACTAAGCATTAAAAAATCTGTATCATCCCCAAAATAAATCTAGTTACTTCTTGCTGCTAAAAGCCCGGTCATTAACCGGGCTTCTTTGTAATTATGATTTCGTTGTATACGTTGTTGATTTAATTGCTTTGTTATATCTACAGCGTTGTGAAATGCTATAAATTTTGAACGCTGTTGTTGTTGTTTATATAAATATTTTAATAAGACATAAGCATCTAGACAATGTTTTCCTAACATCCCTCTAGATAAACCAACTAGATTTAAATCTTCCCCAAATATCATCCCAACGTTATCGCACAATTGATGCGATAACTTTCTATGCCAGTCTTTGCGACAGTTAGCAACGTATTCATGTAATTTTGCAACCTTCTTAGTTGCCTTTAACCAATTGTTCGAGCCTTTACGCTTTCTACTAACGCGCTGTTGCAGCAATTTAAGCTTGCGTTGTGCGTCAACAAAAAACCTCGGACGCTTGATTAAAAGACCGTTAGAAGTTGCAACCATTGATGTTAAACCTACATCAATACCTATTCCCTCGCCGTGCGGTGTTGGTTGTGGTGGATTTACGTTCCACTGTACGGTTAGCATTACGTACCAACCAGAAACACGTTTAACCACACGAGCTTGTTTTAAAACACCACCGTCGGGAATTTCTCTGGATTGTCTTACTTTTATCTTCCCAATTACAGGTAATTTAATATATCCATTTTGTAATGGGTTTTTACCTAATTGAGGAAAAGAAAAAGACCGCATCTGTCCAACCTTTTTAAACCGTGGGAACCCGTGGTTTTGTTCCCACATACTTACAAATGCTTTCTCAAGTCTTCTCAATGTTTGCTGCAAAGATTGAGCGTTAACTTTGCTTAGATACTCATTATTTTTACGTGCAGCGGTCAAAGACTTACATTGAGAAGCAAAAGTTGGACGTGGTGCCTCAGTAGGAATAATGTAACAACTATGAAGGTTACAAGCTTTAATCTGACATGACCTGGATTTATACTAGTCCTTACGTTCTGCTAAAGCATGGTTGAAAACTCTACGATGAGTTTCTAACGATTCCTCAAAAACCTCTGCTTGATTTTTAGTTGGCTTTAACTTGAATTCGTAAGTCAGATTAAACACTTGAATCACCTCCTAATTACATTATACATATAATTCTAAATATCGTCCGCCGTTTTTTAGAGTGTCACGGGGAATAAATTCCCGCAGCCCTTGCTCCCATAATTAGAAATTAGGGTCTTGGAGGGTTCCGGTAGTTGTAGCCGCACCCTTTAGGGTGACGGCGACTTTGAAAACACGCTAAGAACGAAAATCTAAAATTTGTACGATCAATACAACCTTTTGAGCCACTCCCATTCCCTTGTCAAACCTTCTGTTAAGCTAACCTGTGGCTGATAACCCAAAATTCTCTTAGCTTTAGAAACATCCGCTGCTGTATGACGTGCATCTCCCATGGCTCTTTCAATATGGTTTCTGTTGATGGGTTTACCAACAATTTCTTCCATTGTTTCCAACACTTCTTTTAAAACTACCCTACTACCACCGCCAATATTAAATATCTCTCCCACAGCATCTTCTACTATAGCTGCAGATAAATTAGCTGCAACTGCATCGCTAACAAAGGTAAAATCTCGGGTTTGCAATCCGTCACCGTAAATGGAAATCGCCTCATCTTTTATTACAGCTTTATAAAATTTGTGAAATGCCATATCCGGACGCTGCCGAGGACCGTAAACTGTAAAGTAACGCAACCCTACAAAAGGTACGCCAAAATTTTTATGATACAGCCCGCACAATCTTTCAGCGGCTAATTTTGTAATTCCATAGGGTGAAACTGGTTTCGGACAAATTTGTTCGCTCGTTGGTAAAGTTTCGGCATCGCCATAAACGCTTGATGTAGAAGCATAAACCAACCTTTGCAAATTTTTCGCGTCTTTTGCAGCTTCCAATAAAACTTGAGTGGCACTGATATTGCGTTCCGTGTAAAAACGGAAACCTTGCCCCCAACTTGCCCTTACCCCCGCTTGTGCCGCTTGATGGTAAACCACGTCAACATCTTTTAACAATGATTTCCAGTCTAAAAACTGAATATCTCCTTTAATTAATTGAAACTTATCATAGTTTTGTAAAGATGTAATATTTTTATATTTGAAAAAAGTATCGTAGTAATCGTTGAATTCATCAATACCAATTACTTCTTCTCCAAGTTTTAACAATGTTTCTGCTAAATGGGAACCAATAAATCCTGCCGCGCCTGTAACAATATTTTTAGTCATGTTTCTATTTTTATATTTTGTTAACTCTGTATTCACAGGTTAATCCCTGTAGACAGTGAGTTGCCACTACTTTTGATTTTTTTTGTAAATTTTAATTTTTAAATATTCAGTTGCTAGCTTTGAATTATTGTGCTAAATAATTATTGAGAAAAAATCTCCGTGTTTATATTGAAAAAAATTAGATTTGTATTGATGAATTTACGAATTAATCGACTTGATTCGGAAAAAAAATAGTATAAATTCTGATGTTTTTTTTTCACATAGTCAACAACTGACAACAAGACATACCGTTAAAGCCGGATAAGTATTAAAATTGGTGAAAAAAATAAAGCGGATCGTCAAGGCTATGGGCTAATCACTCTAATTAAGGAGATGTTTGCGGATAAAAACGTCAGCGAAGCGCGTACTTCAGACAGTGTTTTTGTGCATTGTTGAGTAATTTTCAGTAATTTAGCAGCTTTTCGCCGATTATAAGTACACCGTTCGCGAGGATAATAAGTGAAAATTTTAGTCGTAGGTAGTGGAGGAAGAGAACATGCTCTGGCTTGGAAATTGCTTCAATCGAGTCAAGTAGAGCAGGTTGTCTGCGTACCGGGAAATGGCGGTACGGCTAATATGAACCGCTGTCGAAATCTCTGTCTGGCGGTAGATGATTTTGAAGGAATAAGTAATTTTGCCCTGAAAGAAGCAATTAACCTTGTAGTAATAGGTCCAGAAGTACCTTTAGCAAAAGGAATTACAGATTATTTAAATTCTAAAGGATTAAAGGTATTTGGTCCGACAAAAGCGGCAGCACAGATAGAAGCTAGCAAAGTATGGGCAAAAACACTAATGCAGGAAGCTAATATTCCTACAGCGAATTGTGCGGTATTTAACCGTCCAACACCAGCAAAAAGCTACGTTAAAGACCACGGAGTACCGATTGTAATCAAAGCTGACGGTTTGGCCGCAGGCAAAGGGGTTACGGTGGCGACAACTAAAAATCAAGCTGTTGAGGCAGTTGACGCAATTTTTCAGGGTCAATTTAGCAAAGCTGGAGAATTTGTATTAATTGAAGAATGCTTGAGTGGGCAAGAAGTATCCGTTTTAGCATTAACTGACGGTTTAACCATTAGAGCTTTATTACCAGCCCAAGATCACAAACGCATTGGCGAAGGAGATAGGGGAGAAAATACAGGTGGAATGGGAGCCTATGCCCCAACACCAATTGCTACCGTTAATTTCATGGAAAGGGTTCAAAAACAAGTTTTAGAAAAAACCATAAATGCTTTAAGAGCTAGAAATATTGATTATCGAGGCGTGCTTTACGCCGGGTTGATGGTAAGTGCAAGTGGTGAATTCAAAGTTTTAGAATTTAACTGTCGTTTTGGTGACCCAGAAACTCAAGTAATATTACCATTATTAGAAACACCTTTAGAAGAATTAATGCTTGCTTGTATCGAGCAGCGATTAGAGCAAATGCCACCCATAGCATGGAAATCAGGAGCAGCGGCTACCGTCGTTGCAGCTTCTGGAGGATATCCCCAAGCTTATGAAAAAGGTAAAGTTATTACGGGAATTACTGAAGCCCAAGCACAGGGAGTAACGGTATTTCATGCCGGGACAAAGTTAGATCGACAATTGATTACAGATGGAGGTAGAGTTTTGAATGTAACGGCTACCGGAGAAAACTTCGAGCAAGCATTACGATTAGCATACGCCGGTATCGAGCAAATTAACTTTGATCGAATGTATTATCGGCGAGATATCGGACATCGGATTTTGGATTTTGGATCTTAGATTTTGGATTTAAGATCTTGGATTTAAGATTTTCGATTTAAGAATGGGGAATAGTTAGTAACACGCCTTGTTAATAATTATCTGCCCCATCTCCCCTTCCTTGTCACCTTATCTCCCCATCCCCATGCCCAATTCACAACTTTCTTCCCTGTTTGTCGAATTAGCTGTTAATTTTTAGTTGTTGGGGTTGTCTTTTAAAAAACTACGACAACTTAATTTAAGATGCTGGCTATTACAAAAACAATTCAAGAAGCGATCGCCAATTGGTGGTCAGATTTTAACCTCCAAACAAGGCTGTTGGCGGCTGTCACTTTAATTGTATCTTTAGTGATGAGCGGTTTGACCTTTTGGGCGGTAAATACTATTCAGCAGGATGCCCGTTTAAATGATACTCGTTTTGGGCAGGATTTGGCTTTGTTGCTGGCTGCTAATGTTGCGCCTTTCTTGGCTGAGGAAAATTACACTGAGATAGCTCAATTTTCTCAACGTTTCTACAGCAGCACTTCTAGCGTGCGCTATATGCTTTATGGTGATGAAACTGGAAAAATCTTTTTTGGTATTCCTTTTTGGGAACCGGAGGTAGGAAATTCCCTGACTATTAAACGCACCATCGAGCTTCCAGATAATTATGCTGCTGATGTGGAAAAGCCAATGGTGCGCCACCATGATTCGCCGGATGGGGAAGTTACTGATGTGTTTGTGCCTTTGAAGGCGAATGGTAAATATTTGGGTGTATTGGCGGTTGGAATTAATCCCAATCAAACGGCTGTCATTTCTACTAATTTTACCCGGGATGTGACGATCGCGGTGTTTATCTCGATTTGGGTAATGGTAATTTTGGGAGGGGTAATTAATGCTTTGACTATTACTAAGCCCATTACAGAATTGTTGGCAGGAGTGAAACAAATTGCTGCGGGGAATTTTAAGCAGCGAATTGAGTTAGAATTTTCCGGAGAACTCAAAGAGTTAATTTCCAGCTTTAATGAAATGGCTGAGCGTTTGGAGCGCTATGAGGAACAAAATATTGAAGAATTAACTGCTGAAAAAGCTAAATTGGAAACTTTGGTTTCTACTATTGCCGATGGTGCGGTTTTGATTGACAACGATATGCAGGTAATATTAGTCAATCCTACGGCAAAAATGATTTTTGGTTGGGAAGAAGCAGAAGTGGTTGGTAATAGCGTGTTGGACTATTTACCTCCGCCGATACAGCTAGAAATTAACCGTTATTTGCACGAAATGAAGTCGGGGGAATTAGAACGTGCTGAGTTTCGCATTACCATTAATCAACCCATTAGAAGAACTATTCGCATTCTTTTAACTACGGTTATTAATCAACAGCGAGAAAGTATCAAAGGTATTGCAATTACAATACAAGATATCACCCGTGAAGTAGAACTTAATGAAGCTAAAAGTCAATTTATTAGTAACGTTTCCCACGAATTACGAACGCCTTTATTTAATATCAAATCTTTTATTGAAACTTTGCATGAATTCGGCGAAGATTTAGGTATCGAACAACGACAGGAATTTTTACAAACTGTTAATAATGAAACTGATAGACTTGCTCGTTTAGTTAATGATGTATTAGATTTATCAAGACTAGAATCCGGACGCAGCTACAGCATGGATGGAGTTGATTTAGCACAAGCCATCGAACAAACCCTACGTACCTATCAATTAAATGCTAAAGATAAAGGTATTGAATTAATTCAAGATGTAGCTGAAAATTTACCTTTAGTAAGGGGACATTACGATTTATTGTTGCAAGTATTGGCAAACTTAATTGGTAACGGACTCAAGTTTACCAAAGCCGGTGGAAAAGTCGCACTCCGCGCCTACCAATTGCGATCTTGCAAGCCAGTGCCCAAAGGGGAATCGGAATCAGAATTAAATATTTTAATACCCCGAGTGCGAGTAGAAATTTGTGATACAGGAATTGGTATCGCTTCCGAAGATCAAAAAGCGATTTTCGACCGTTTTTTTCGCGTTGAAAATCTAGTTCATACCCTTGAAGGTACCGGTTTAGGATTATCAATTGTGAGAAATATTCTTGAGGATAAACATCACACTCAAGTATTCTTGATTAGCGAAGTGGGTATCGGAACCACATTTTGGTTTGATTTAGATGTTTTTGAAGAAGCTTCCATTGCTACTGTTGAAACAAAAGCGTCGGTTTAATTTCATATTTGATCTGAGTAATGAGTAATAACTAATAACTAATAACTATGGGGCATAGGGCCGAAAGGGCATGGGGCATTGGGCATTGGTGATAACTAATTACTAACAAATAACAACTCACAACGCTCCAACTATCACGGATTAGATGGATT
>DESS01000326.1:12913-14272 GCA_002361335.1 Richelia sp. UBA3308 | reverse complement strand
CAACTATCACGGATTAGATGGATTTCACTGATTACACGGCAAAGCACGCTCCAACGCTCCAACTAATAACTAATAACTAATAACTAATAACTAAATTCCGATTCTAAACATCTCTCAACGGTTGCTACAACTGATTGAGAAAGTGTTGGTAAATCGTAACCGCCTTCTAATCCAAATAAAATTTTACGAGTAATGTTTAAGCAATATTTCGTAAATAAACCGTAGTTTTGTGGTTGTAAATTTATCCTTGCTAAGGGATCGTCGGCATTGGCATCGTAACCGGCACTAACTATGAGTAAATCTGGTCGAAAGTTGGACAGAAAAGGCAATACTTCTTTCTGAAATGCCGCTTGATAAATGCTAATGTCGCTACTGGGAGGAATGGGTAAATTTAAAACATTATTGTCTATACCCCGTTCTGAAGATTTACCCGTTCCGGGATAACAAGGATATTGATGCAGGGAACAATAAGCAATTTGAGGATTATTCTCTACGATCGCTTGAGTACCGTTACCGTGATGTACATCCCAATCAAGAATAGCCACGCGGTTAATTTCCGGTTTTTTCAAAGCATGGAAAGCTGCGATCGCGGCATTGGAAAATAAACAAAATCCCATACCATAATCGCTTTCGGCATGGTGCCCTGGAGGACGTGCCAATACGAAAGCGGGTTTACCAGTTTCGAGTACGGTATCCACCCCATCCAGCCAAGCATTCACCGCCAATAACGCTACATCATAGCTACGAGGAGAAACATAAGTATCGGTATCCAAAAAACCACCGCCATCAGCAGCAACCTCCTTGACTTTACGGATATAGCGGGGTGAGTGAATTTCCTCAATCAGAGGAATCGGTGAATTATCGGTAATCGGAGTTGGCAAGATCCATTCAATTTGTGCCGAAAAAGGCGCTTCTTTCAAAGCCGAAGTAATAGCGCTTAAACGTTCTGGCTTTTCCGGATGTTCTCTTCCGGTAAGGTGTTCGAGAAATTCGTCGGAGTAAATTAGGGGAAACATGGAATTAGGCATTGGGCATGGGAAGAGTTAGGAGTGAGTGGTAAGAATTTAGAATTTAGAATTTAGAATTTAGAATTTAGAATTTAGAATTATTTACCTTTGACATGCACTTTTTATCGATTATCTAACATTTCGGGTGATACAGCGGGGTTAGTTTTAAGTTCTTCTGGGGATTATTCTCGAATTGTGCTGTCAATGGAGGGGCATGTTTAATTTTGTCAACTACTTCCAGACTTAATTCAGATGCATCTTCTTGAGATTTGGTGTTTTCACCACTAAGCTCCCCTTTTGGATAATAATAATTCTTAAAGAAGGCAATACCCAATGCCCCATGCCCCATGCC
>DESS01000326.1:12162-12903 GCA_002361335.1 Richelia sp. UBA3308 | reverse complement strand
ATGCCCAATGCCCAATGCCCAAATTGATAAAAATTACCGTTAAATTATTCGCTGCTTATCAAGAAGCTTATAACCTACCAGAATTAATATTGGAGTTTCCCGAAAATACCCCGGTTTTGCAAGTAAAAGAACATTTAATCAAGGAACATCCCGAACTCGAACGGTGGCGGGATGTAACGCGGTTTGGTGTTAATTTAAATTTTGTCGAACCAGATACTCCCCTACAGGATGGGGATGAAGTGGTTTTGATTCCTCCTGTCAGTGGGGGATAATTGATCAAGAAAAATTCGGCTCTTGTGGTACGGGCATCCCTGCCCGTCCAAGATTTTTTAAAATAGTTCTATTACAATACAATCAATCCTATTACAATAAAATTAAAAATAATATTCTGCTTTTAATCACCAGTATAATCATGGCAGCAACACACATTCGCTTCGACTGGGCAATCAAAAAGCTATTACGAGATAAAGCTAATTATGTTGTTTTAGAAGGATTTATTAGCGAATTACTTAAAGTTGATATCAAAATTGATTCTATTTTAGAAAGTGAAAGTAATCGACTGACTGAAGAAAATAAACTGAATAGAGTTGATATTTTAGCGAAAAATACTAATGATGAATTGCTGTTAATTGAGGTGCAAAACAGTGCTGAAAATGATTATTTTCATCGGATGTTGTATGGAGTTTCGGCACTAATTAGCGAATATCTTAGTAAAGGTGATGCTTACAGTAAAGTTAAAAA
>DESS01000326.1:0-12023 GCA_002361335.1 Richelia sp. UBA3308 | reverse complement strand
ATTCATATCAATGATAAATTAGAACCTTCAGAATTGCAGCAAGAGATATTTAAAATTGAAGAAGTCTATGAAATATTCCCGGAATATTATGTTTTAAGAGTCAATAATTTTAATGATGTCGCTAAAGACAGTTTAGATGAATGGATATATTTTTTAAAAAATAGCGAAATTAAAGATGAGTTTCAAGCCAGAGGATTGGCTCAAGCAAAGGATAATTTGCTAATTGAAAATTTACCGCCAGCGGAAAGGGCAGCATATAAAAAGTATCTTGAAAATAAAAGATATGAAATCAGCGTGCTTGAAAGTGCAAAAGTTACTGGAGCATTAGAAGGAAGAAAAGAAGCAAAAATTGAAATTGCTAAAATGATGAAACTTGAAGGGATAGAAATTAATTTAATTCTCAAAACAACGGGGTTAACTTTTGAAGAAGTTGAAAAATTATAGATAAATAATGCCCCAGATTTAGCAGTGCCTAATTCTGGGGCTACCCTTGGTAGTGTAGTGATATTCCCAGGAGAAGCCTATGCTGTTAACAGCACCCTGGTGGTCAAGCTTTACAGGTTGGAGTCGATGACAATACCCTGATGAGCTTGCCCAAGTGGCACTTCCGGTGGTAGGTGAAATACAAAGCTGGGAATCCTTGCATCGCCGTTGGTGTGAGGTGGTTGTCCAACTTTGGGCAATGTTTTTTCAACGGTTGTTTGTGGGTTTTGTGGTTCGAGGAGACGTAGCAGTGCTACGTCTGTACATTTATTCAAGCCCATCCAACCAAGCTTGTAAATCAGCGATGCTGTTAAAATCAAGCAATGCTTCACCAAGGTTTTCTAATTGTT
This sequence comes from Richelia sp. UBA3308, assembly GCA_002361335.1. GTDB lineage: Bacteria > Cyanobacteriota > Cyanobacteriia > Cyanobacteriales > Nostocaceae > Rivularia. Next base: position 11,190 of record DESS01000326.1, on the reverse strand, counting down.
CTAAAGGAAGTTTTTCAACTTGCGATACCTTCGGTGAGCTTCGCTTAACGCACTTCTTGGGACAATTCTCCTACCCGTCGGTTTAGTAAACGCAGAACGAGGGATAGTTCCCCTTCTTGCTTAATATCTCGGTAAAATTGCGTTTCTTCAAAGGTGATTCCCAACATCTGTTCTACCTCCCTTCGGTTAAGTTGTTTAAATTTGTAGGTGATTATCGTGGTTATCAGTTCTATTATGGCTTGAGTATATGGTTGAGTAGTTTCCTGTTGAGTTCTTTGTAATAAATGCCTAGCTTCTTCGGGAGCTTGCTTTTCATTGACTGTTGTTAATAGCATGAGAGATATTACGAATTATTTCACTTTTCCTTTAAAACGAATGTAACCGTAGGAAGTATTTGGGGTACCTGGATTTGTAGCATTAGGTAAATTACCCAAATTCACAACAACTGCACCATTAGTATTTGTACCGTCACATTTAATTTTAGGATAAACGGTAGATGGTTCAACTCCAGGAGGGAAATATTGGGCTGCGTCGCCATCTTGATCGTTAGTTAAAGATTGCTCTACACCATTTTTGAGCCACATAATTCCTCTATTTGCTCCTGTTAATCCTCCTGTTGCCGGAGTTTGATTGTTAAAGCTGTTGGGGATAAAGGTAACGTTTGCAGGAACGCGATCGCAAACTAGAACATTGTTGGCTTCGCTATCGCCAGTTGATAAATAATAGATGGTATATTCAACTTCATCATCGGGTTCTACTTTTCCACCATTAATTCCACCAATGAGGAAGGTGTTGGGATCTGGCCAAAAATTGGTATCTTTTCGTGGATCGGTTTCGCTAGCGGGCTCGGGAACTGTGATGTCATTATCGTCGTAGGGGTTTGAATTATCTTGGTTGTAAATTGCCAGGTTATCGCCGTCATTAGTAGTAGTATTACCGTTTACTTTGGTGATGCGTTTTACTAGCAATACATTGGGGTTGCCACACACCTGAATACTAGTAGCATTCACTTTCAGGAAAAAGCCCATTAGACCGGGACCAGAATTAATTACGATTTCAATGGTATTTACACCGGGTTGCCACCCATTTTGTAAACTTACCTCAGTGAGATTGCTCAATCCCCCAGTTGGCACCGACGTTAGGTTTTCTACCCCGTTAACTCTAACGCTGACAAATTGATTATCAACAGCGATACCAACTGGTAAAGAAACCGAGATTGCATTGGCATTAGCCGGTAAGGTTACAAATGAGGTAAATTTCACCTGTATGGAATCCGAGGTGCTACCCGTTCTAGGATCGACCTCATTGATATCGCCATCTAGATCGGCATCTTGGTGTGTCCCATCACTGTTGCCAGGTAGTCGAAAAGGATAGGCAATCCACTGTGCATCGGGTAAGTCATCTACCCAAACCCCTGCCAATTTGCCGACTACAACAGCTGGCATCGGTCCCACTGGGCGGGGGGTGGCATGACCTGTTCCAAAACCAGTTAAAGTTTCTGCCGGAATCCATTCTGCTGTCCAATTTAAATCGTTGCTGCCCAAGGGTAAGACTCCCCCTGAATCACTGATGCCGGTGTTTAATGCGCCTGTATAATTTGGACTACAAGTATTCGGAGCCGGATCTGGGCTGATTTTATAGGCTTCCCGAATCCCAAAGTCTTGATTAGTTATGTTGGTGGTATTGGTAGTCACCGCAATGTCGCCTAAAGTAGTAATATCCGCATCGATGGTTCCATTTAGGTTTTCACCGGTGTGAAACCAATCACTCGGCAAACTGGGAGAGGCCGGAGCTGAAGCGCCGATGGCCACAGCAGCGTTATTCGACAATCGCAGCGTCAAATTAGAATTGGCGGGTACGTTAGTCAGGCTGTAGGTACCATTAGCGTTAACAGTAGTTTTGTCCACCACATTCCCTGTATTGTTGATGGCGTAAACAGTCAAACTACTCGATGTGGCGTTTGTACCTGCATCACTATCGTTAATAGTAACGTCTGCATCCGCATCACTAAATACAGTTCCACTGATTGTGAGTTCACTCGGGGGTTTATCAAAACCAAAGTTTTGATTTGTAATATCACTACCGGAAACAGTTACTGGTAAATCATTAGTTGTTCCCAAAGTATATCCACTAGGAATATCTGTATCGCTGGTATCTACTTGGATTTTATAATTACCGTTAACAACCTGTGTGAAGGTATAAGCACCGTTTGCGTCGGTAGTAGTGGTTTGGATGACATTATCGTTATTATCAAGCAGATTTACAGTAACATCTCCTAATTTTGGTTCGCTATTACCTAAATTATCATTGCCGTCGCTATCCTCGTAAACAGTACCCGAGATATTGAAACAACTGCTATTACTATTAGAAATACTAGTGGTAAGGTCTGCAAGACTAATTTGCTGAACGAACCCGTTAGTACCTGCTGTGGCACCATTTGGAGTATTGTTTCTATCTGTGGTGTTATCCTCAACTATACCTGGCTGACCCCCATTTAAATTAGCAGTCACGGTACCGGTGGTATAAACAACTCCACCACCACCACCGGCACCTGGTCCGTCCAATTCTGGGGTATCGTTTTCATTCAAATCACCACCTATACCACCAGTAGCATTGATTGTTAAATTTCCTACACTACCAGCGGCTGTAGCGACCAGGACGGTACCACCTGCACCACCACCACCACCAGCATCAGGTTTTGCACCTTGGGGACTATCAATACCGTCTGCACCTCTTGTGTTGATTGTGCCGTTACCACTAATGCTACCAGCACGAATGATGACTATACCGCCGCCACCACCACCAGCACCAGATGGTTCTGATTGGTCGTTGGTGTCTCCTGCTCCACCACCACCACCGAACATTAAACGTAGAGGATTTGGTGGTAAAGCTTTACCTCCAAAACCGCCGACATAAGTATCAAACCGAGGAGGATTCCTACCAACACCATCAAATGACCGACCCCCCATACCTCCACTTCCACCATTGGCACCACCTCCACCACCGGAGTTATGTTCGTTACCACCACCACCAGCGTTACCGGGTGCGCCACGTCCTTCATCACCATTGGGGTAATTTGGTCTACCAAGGTCAGTAGTTACCGTTGTCGAACGGACGTTAAACTGACCGAAAGGCTGTGTCGCAACTAAACGAGGTGTACCAGCAATACCTTCTCCTTTAGGTGCGTCAAGTCCTTGGCCTCTACCCTGAGATGTTGCGCGGAATGGAGAGGGTGACTTGGAACCACCAGTATAAGGATTTGGATTGGAACCACCACCACGGAAACCCAAACCATTGACATCAACGATACTTCCAGCAGCAAAAGTCAGTTCCTCTTCCACATCAATCGCAACAATACCACCGGATGCACCATTCCATTGAGCAGCGGTGGTTAAGGTTCCTGCAATTGTGGCGCTTGAATATTGAGGAACGCGGACAACTTGATAAGTACGCTGTCCGTGTGTTGTTGTGGCTTGTTGATTTCTATAGGAATATTGGGTAGTACCCTCAATTGGTATTGCTCCACCACTTATAGGTCCATCCGCAATTACATACTCATAGAGTCCGGTACTGTTTAAATTTGTATAACCGCTAGCAGCATTAGGTCCTGGAGCATTACCAGTATTACTAGATACATCTCCACCTACACCATCACCATAAGCATCAGTATCAGTAGAATTGATATCAGCATCTTGCATCTGAATCACTATCAACAAATCCCCTTTTTGAATCGGGGTTTGATTCCCGTTAGGGTTGATCGCACCAACAGGAATTGAATTTACTCCAGATGGAACTACTGTTTCTGACGCACCCGCATAATAGGTATTAACAATACCACTAATATTACCTACTCCATCTTTTCCGGGTACTGGACAAGCTGAAGTTTGTTGTGCTTTGGCTGGTTGTATTGGGAGTAAAAGTAATTCTGAAGAAATCATTCCTCCAGAAGTTAACAATGCTCCAGCTATACTTAGAGTTTTTTTAACCAAAATAGATTTGGAGATACTAGGCTTGCGGCGGTCAATTTCCTTTAAATACAAATTTCTAAATAAATATTTCATGATTTAATTTCAGTGAAAATACATAGTTTAGTAGTAATAATATTAAATTTTGAAATTTCCAATCTCCATTGTTGGTATTTCGCGTCTGGGACATTGTGGGGTTACATCCATAAATCAGGGGGATTGTTTTTGTTTTGTTCCCATTTGGCGGGATTATTAATAATGTATCGGCGAATTCTATCTACGGAACCATCTGCACGAATGATGCTTTCATAAAAACGTTCTTGCCATGCAAAGTATTCATGCTTATTGCGATGACACCAACGAGTAACGGCTGATTTATAAGAATGAAGAATTGCCTGTAAGGAACCGGGTTTTAAAGGACCGAATTTATTTGATTCATCGGTTGATTGTTGTAGAGACGCGATATATCGCGTCTCTACATTTTGGGGTTTATCGATAACTACAATTCCGTGGACATGATTGGGCATAATTACGTATGCATCTACATAAACATGTTTAAAATGATTGGGAATATCTATAAAATATTGTTGGGCAATTTCACCAATTGGTGTTAGTTGTACTTCACCTGAAACAACACCATTACCGAAATGATAAATACAATTGTTTGTACAAATTGTCACAAAATACCAACCATTTGCTGCATAATCCCTGTCTGGTAAACGGGTGGATTCTATTCGGTATTTACCTTTAAATTTTGGTTTGTCCATGGTTGTTATTTTTGTGGATTTCTGGGTTCTATCGCGGATTATTGTAGAGACGTGAAATTTCACGTCTCTACATTTTGGGGTTGTAACAGATTAATTAAATTAGGTATTCACGTTTTCATGTTGATTTAGGAATTTTCGGGTTCCGGTATATTGTAGAGACGCGATATATCGCGTCTCTACATTTCTATCTGTAAATCGTTCTCCTGATTTTCAAATTCAATATCTATTCCCCTAACATCAAAGAAAATCACTTCAACGCGGCGATTGCGAGCATAATCAAGGCGATTATTTTCTTCAGTCAATAATTGTCGTTCCCCAAAGGAACGGATTGTCATTCTTTCGGGTGCAATACCTCTTTTAACTAAGTAATTTCTGGCATTTGTAGCTCGTCGTTTTGCTAAGTCTAGGTTGTAAGTAACACTAGCGCGAGAGTCTGTGTGTCCCTGTAATTCAATTACTATGTTGGGATATTGCTCCATTACCTCAGCGATTTGATCCAGAATTGCGGCACTCTTGGCACTAATAAAGTCTTTATCTAGGGCAAAGTGGATGTTTCTGGGTACCCGCAGGGTAATTGGTTTGGGTGGTTGGGGTATTGGTTCGGGTATTGGTGGTGGTTCAACAACCGGACGTGTTGTACAGTTTGGTTGTAGAGACGCGATATATCGCGTCTCTACATTGTCCCCATATCGCGTCTCTACATTGTCCCCATATCGCGTCTCTACATTTTGGGTTGTTTGGGAATTATTAACGGATTTAATGATGGCGTTTGCTGCTGGCTCTGAGGTTCCAGTTTTTGGCAAAGTGGCGATCGCACTTATTATTTCTCCTGGTTGTAAGTCGGTAAATGTAGCGCTAAATCTACCCTTTTCGTTGGTTGTGACTCTGGCAATTACTTCCCCTAATGCTGAATAAGCGGGGTATAAATCTATTTGCTGTTTGCTATTAGGAATAATCCGATAAATGTCAATTTCGCTACCGGGGTCGGCTTTACCATCGATATTTACTTTGCCGTCAATAATAATAAATTCGGAACTGAGAAACTGTGGCGCGTTAATAGCGGCGTTAGCTGTATCTAAACGGCGATTTCCTGAGTTGCGGGGAGGGTTGGGGCCATCTCCTCGTTGGAAGTCGCCCACGCCTGTATGATGTCTGGTGTTGAGGTCGATACTCAATCCTTCTATGTTGGCAAAGCTATTATTTCTAATAATATTTCCTTCGCTGTCGGGATAGGATGTAACTGTAACTCCGGAACCAGTTTGATTCGTAATTAGATTATTAATAACCTGATGATTTTTACCCATTAAATAAACCCCTGCATGTCGCAAGCGTCTACCATTAAATTTAATATTGTTTGACTGTATTTTTACTGAGCCTTCTGGCTTAAATAAGTACACAGCACTACCATCGTTGGCACAAATTAAGTTTGAAGTAACTTGAGAATTATTAATTTTACCTTCTAATCTAATGGCATCGGGCATTCCGGCAATGCCGTTACCAACGATAATATTTGATTTTATTTGAGTATTTTCTGCGAGTTTGCCGGTAATAATGGCGCTTCCTTCATGGTTGGCAATACGGTTACGGCTAATAGTTGTACCCGTGGCATTAAACACCGAAACCCCAAAAGCAGAAGTCTTTTGAGGAAACCCTTCTTCCGGAGTAATACCCAACCAATTATTTTTCACAGTCACATTTCTAGGAGGTACAGAAGAATTGTCCCCTTGTCCCCTTATCCTGTTGTCTATTAAAACAGAACTATAGGGAGTAATAATAATATCTCCTGGCGGTAAAGTGGCGGTGTCGCCATGTTTGGAACTAAAGCCGTGTATGCTCAATCCTTGAATTGTGATATTGTCGGCACTTACCGTTAAACCACGAAATATTTCTTTGTCAGGGATGGAAGTTATTTCTACAATCGGAATGGGAATTTCAATTTCAGCGGTTGCTGATTTACTCCTGTCGTAACCGGGTTGAAAAGTACCGTCAATGATTAATCCGGGAGCGATTAAGGGTGGCAGAATACTTTCTAAACGGATTGTAGTTTGTCCGGGAGGAAGTTGGAAGGTAATTCGAGATCGATTTCCTCTGGATGATACTAAACTTCTTTCAACACTACTAAGTTGTTCTAATGGTAAATTTCCGTTGACAATTGCAATTGCTTCCCGTAATGTCAGGGCATTATCAGCTTGAATTTTGCCATCGCGATCGCTGTTGACTATTACCTGTAAATTTAAACTTCTAGCAGGTTGAGCGAAAGCGATATTGGGAGTCGTCAATAATAAAATTGGTAGGCTTGTAAATAAAGGTTTTAACTTGATAGCCAAGCTACCGGGCTGCTTAAATTTTTCAACAGTTTTTTTTCTAAAAATTTTATACATTGTATTTGCCGTTTTTTTACTGAAGACATTAGAGCGGAGAGTTTTTGCCTAGTACTCCGCCAAAATTACTTTGCGGGGTTAATTTTTCTCCCCAAGATCCCCTGCTCCCCCTGTTCCCCCTGCCTGCACCTACGCGGCAATTTTGGTTTGGTATTTATCTCCCATGCCCTGTCGTCAGTTTTCGCAACAGCGTTTTTTCAAGTTTCTTAAATTTATCTGTGTTAGTTTTACTTGCTCCTTTAATTCTTTCGGCTAATGTTTCTAAGGGATTTTTTTCGGTGCTTATAACCTTTCTCTGTTTTTTTGTGTTTTTAAGAGAATTTAACAAAGATTGTCGGGCTTCTATTTTTCTTCGGGGTACTCTTTTCTGTAAACCGAAGCCGCTAAATAATTCGTTGAGTTTCATGGAAACACCCAAGTAGGGGCCACTTGCAGAGCGACTTCCGGATAAATCGCGATCGTCTATTTCCCCAAAGGCGTAACCTGCTGCTACTCTTAAATTTGGCGTGAGATAATATCCTGCTTCGACGACAAAGCCGGTTTCTGTATAGTCTGATTGGCTAATCACCCGTGCTTCACCAACTAAATCCAAACTATATCCCAAGCGATAGGTAGCCCGTAACTGTCCGAGATTTGTGGTATTGCTGGATGAGAAATCTTGGGCTAGATAAGTGGTACTGTTGCGTAAAGCGTATTTTCCGTAAAATTCCCATTGCCAACTTGGTGCGTAAATGGCTTCTAAACCAAAAGTATGATCTTCTGCACCGGTACCAGTTCCGAATAAGATAGTATCGGGAATTGTGGACGGATTTTTACGATATTCGTAACGCAATAAGGCGTTGAATTTATCATCTTTAGGATTTCGGTATGCTAAACCCATTCTTAGGTTAGCGGTGTCTCCCAATGCTCCTAAACCTTGGTTGCTCGAACCTGCTTGTTGATAGCGTGCTAAAGCGGTAAGTCTGGGTGAAATTTTACCAGTAACACCTGCGGAAATTACGGTATTATTACCGTTGGTAGAATTTCTGCGTTCAAATAGGGCGCTGGCTTTAAAGTTGGGATTATCAGTATATTCCAAGCCGACGCTATAACTATCACCGGAGTTGAAACCTAAAGCTGCAGCACTTTGGCCCACAGCAAAGGGTTGTCTAAATTGTTGTCCGGTACCATTATTACCGAAGAAGTCACCAAAGACGCGTTCGTAAGCTAAATTCAATCGTAACCCTGGCGCTATACTTAAACCCTGTTTTAATCCTAAAGCACCTTGAGTAGTAGGCCCATTTGAGCCTCCTAAAACAGAGAAACGTCCAGTAACTGTGGTGTCTGTACCAAATTTATGTTCGCCATTGACATTGAAACTGGTGATGGAGTTACCGTCAAATTGTCCGTCGGTGTAAAACTGTTGCGTTAACGAAAGATTAATTCCCTTAATGGCTTCCCAATTAACCCCGAAGATAGTTCTATCTGGATAAACTGCATCTGTATCGTCAGATAATGTGGTTTCGTTTTGGGCTACAAAGGAGAGTTTATTTCCTAAAGGAACATCAAGACGGGAACGTAATTGACTCGAATCTGTATCCAGAGTTTCGGGGGATATTCTATCTTCACGTTCACGTTGAATCCAATCTAGAGATAAATTAGCTCTACCAAACTTCTGTAGGATACCAGCAGAAATTGTAGTTAAGGAATTATCAACAGGATTTCCTGGAGTAGCTGTTGTACGGGGTGTAAATAATTCTTCAAAGGTATCTAAGGGTTGGGGTGCGACACCAAAATTGTTTTCTTGATCGTATTGGAAGCGTAAATTAGTTGTTTTGGTGACTCTTCCGTTAACTTGTGCCCCGTAACGAGTTTGTCCGGGAACGAAACTGATGGTAGCATCATTAGAAAATCCAGTATCAGCGAAACGGTAATAAGCACGAGCGCGTAAACCTTTAATAAATTCCGCTTCCGCTTCCGCTCTCACAGCTTCACCTTCCACCATACCCATCTCAGTAGAATCATTGCGCGAACGAGCGAATTCAGCAATAAATTTCCCCAACTTACCAAAGGAAAGCTGAGCATCTGCACCATATAATTCAAAATCGCGATCGCCTTGATTTTCTTGAACATAAGTGGCAGCTAACCAACTATCTTTAGTTTCACCGCGAGAGAGATTATATTGTAAACGTCCAGCATAGATATCGGTATCGTCTCCAGCTTCTTCTCCTTCGTATTGATAGGTGACAACGATGCGTCTTACCAATACTTGACCAAATTCATTTACATCAGTACGTAAAATCGGTTCGCGGAATAAAACTGTTCCTCTATCGTAATCGATTTCGTAATCTGGGCCTCTATTCAATCTTTCCCGTTGTAATACAGTACCAGGGCGATTGAGTTCTTCTAATTCTATGAAGACATTTTCACTACCAGGTACAAGCAACCTACGAGAAAGGAAGTAAAAGCCGCTTGTTCCGTCAGGGGGAATAGTATCCCGTTGGAAACCTTCCACATTATTTCCGTAGAAAGCCGTAGCTTGGAGGTTACCAAAATTGTAATTACCTTTAAAACCATGTAACTGACGAGTCAAAGAAGTAAACTGTTGTGAAGAGCGAGAAAATTCTTCAGTATTGTAATCACCCCACATCGCATAATCGGGACTAGCTCCCACAAGGTTGGATGAACGCTCTAACCGTAAATATACGCTGTCAATAGATGGAGTCGTTTTATTAACTGTAGAACTATCGCCATAAGTAGGATAATTATTCTCGCTAAATTGGTAAGTTCCAAATAACCGATTATCGCAATTACAATCTTCATTTAGGGAGCGACTGCTATCATAAGCACCAGTAACTAACCATTCACCGATCGCGCCAGTGGCAAAGATCGCGGAACGGAATTTTACTTCGGTATCGTAATCTTCATCTTCCGGGAGGAAATCCTTAAATCTACTGTAAAAGTCAGTACCGCGATCGCCGATGCGGAAATCGATAACCCCTGTCATCAAACTTGGACGTAAAGCGGTTTTAAATTGCAGTTGAGTAAAGTCTTCTAATTTGCCAACTTTTGCTCTAATTCGGACAGTTTTCGCTTCTAAATCAGATTTGAGAGTAGCGGTAAATTGTCCGCCTTTTGCCTGTACTTGGAATCCCGGTTGCCCAGGTTTGAAATCGGGTTCGAGAAATTTACCTGCTGTAGATGCTAAAGTAACAATTGCATCCCGGTTGGAGATATTACCGTTTTCATCAAGTAAGGTACCTTTGATTGTGGCTGTAGAATTTCCATCAGCAGGAATACGTGATTCTACGGTATTGATTTTAATTTCTTCTGCTCCACCCCTTACCATAATTTTCACGGTAGCGGCAGGCTCTTTAGAACCAATAACCTGGGCAGAAATGATGTTTTCTCCATTTTGTAGAGAAACCCCATACCATGTCTGGGTAACTAAATCTGTTTCTGGATCTGTTTCTGTACGTCCAATTAAAGAGCGATCGGATAAATCGCCGTTAACACGTAATTCTACCTCATTACCGACGGGAAACTGGATGATAATTGGCGTAGCAGCCACATCTACAAGAGCATCGGGTGTTGGTGAGAGGATTACTACTGTTGAAGAATTATTAATATCCTTGGGGAATTGGGAGATATATTCAGTAGAATTTGGTGCTAAATTGGGATTTAAATTTTCGGGTTTAGGTAATGCAAAGGGAGATTTGGAATAAGCTGCCAAAATGCTAGTACTCGTAAATTCTTGGTTACGATTATCCCCAGAATTAAATGAGTTATACCCTGCTGCTAATTTCATCTCAGAGGAATTTTGTTCGGAATTATCCGTCAAAGATGAAGGTTGTACGGCTACTAATGATGAAAAGTTATAGGTATTATTGGTGAGGTTATCTGTCGTCCAATTTTTAGTAATTAAAGTTGGTGCGTTTTCAGGTATTTGATTATTGGGGAGTGATTCAAATACATTGATTGAAATCAATGTTGAATTAAGTTTAGAAAACCATTCTGTTACTTCTGAATTATTTTCTGATGTATTTTGATTTTCCTCAAGAGGCTGTTGTTGTCTAAGAAAGGGTTCTAAAGCAAGTA
>DESS01000035.1 GCA_002361335.1 Richelia sp. UBA3308 | reverse complement strand
TACTTACTATATAACCAAGACTTAAGAATGACCATTTTTACCAACATAACCATGAAGACTCATTACTCATTACTCATTACTCGTTACTCGTTACTCGTTACTCGTTACTCATTTACCCCCACAGATATGATAACTGGTTAACCGGACATGATATTACCTCTTTGAAAACAAAAAAAATTATAACTTGTATCTCCTTAACGTGTAATCTTACAGTGTAATTACTGTATTTTGAAGCCACGTAAAAATTTAGAGATAAACCGTGAGGATGTTTAAAAAACTTGCAATTACAGCCTTAAGTTTGTTGTTAACGGCAGCCATACCCACTGTCGCTTCAGCGGAAACCGTGATGCAAAAAATAAAACGCACGGGTATCTTGACTGCAGGAACTAGTAAAGATGCTTTTCCTTTTGCTTATAGAGATAAGCAAGGACAATTAATTGGTTATTCAGTGGATATGCTTAAACTTATCCAACAACAGTTAGAAAAAGAATTGGGTAAAAAAGTCCAACTTAAATTAGTGGCACTGAATACAGATGAACGCATTCCTAATATAATTAACAGAAAAGTTGATATAGTTTGCGACGCTAGTAGCTTTACCTGGGATCGAAATAAAAATGTCGATTTTTCCTTTAGCTATGGTGCCACTGGTACCCAACTTTTGGTAAAAAAAGCCAGTAATCTAGGTTCACCCAAATCCCTGATTGGCAAACGAATCGGAGTTTTAGCAAAAACCACAAACGAAAAGGCGATCGCCAGAGTACAACCCCAAGCAAAATTAGTATACTTCAAAGATAGAGAACAAGCATATACAGCTTTACAACAAGGCAAAATAGATGGCTTTGCTTCTGATGGTATTCTTTTAGAAGCATGGTTGGGAACAAGACCAAATTTAATAAATTTTGAACTTGTACCAGACGCGCCCTATTCTAGAGAAGGTATTGCTTGCATGGTTCCTGAGAATAATTCCGATTTTCTCGATACTGTCAATTTTACTTTCTATGACTTTATGCAAGGATTTGTTAATAATCAAAGTGAACATGTTATCATATTTGATCGCTGGTTTGGACCCAAGGGCGCAATTCCTTTAAATGACGATTTACGGGATTTAGCTGTGGAAACTATGCGATTGGTTATTGATTCCCATGAAGACATTCGCAAAAATTAATTTATCCCCCATCATATCATGTCCGTTTAATTAACCGTCTGTATTAACCCAGAAGAACACACATTTTTGTAGGGTGCGTGACACTGCGATCAATTTCAAACGAAAAATAAGGCTTTTGGTGTCACGCACCATCCATTATTAGTTATTACTCCTTACTTATTACTTATTATTTCCTTTCCGGGTACATCGGAATTATAAAAAATTAGCTAAAAAAAACTCTGCGCCCCTTTGGGTGTACCTCCGTGCCCCGAGGCTGCAAATATATATAATTCCGATGCCAACGGATTTGATATTACTTAGAGAGCAACGCGATTTTGTGAACTTTAACCCAAATACCGCGATTGCCTCCGGCACCAGCGAAGCTGATTGCTAACAAAAAAAATTAAGTAATTTTTAATTAAATAATACAGTTTAATCAGTATTAATACAGTCATATAAAACAGAGGTGTGTCTCCTAGGGGGAACACCTCTGTAGCTTATAGATATAAAATCAGCAAAAGATACCCTTAACAAGAGTAATAATTATTACATTGATAAGAACTAAAAAGAATATTTGGTATAATTTATGCAACCTGTATCGGCTTAACCAGCGCTGTTAAAATAGAATCATAGAATTGATTCCAACATCCAGCAATCCAACGTATACAACGATAACTAAGTCACAATAAAGCCGTTTTAGAGGCTTTTTAAGGTTTAGCAGGAGGAGCCTCGGAGGGAAGTCCTGTGGTATTCTCTAGCTGAGACCTCACGGTGCCACCTGCTTTCCGTTTGGTAACTAGGGTTAAAATAGCTGGTTGTAGTTGGGTAGCCTTTTTTCCTGTTGGAAATACAACTGAAATAATAGAAACTTTCTTTGGTTTCTTCAAGACTCGGCCTACAATACGGACAGGAGGAGGAGCAATAAGACTAAGGAGTTTTGGTCGATTTTTCATTGTGTCTTCTTCATAGAATAACTTAACAATATTGTTAGTTGAGACACTAACAATACGTGTGGGCTTTTCACCTTCCAAAGACTCCAATTCTGGACCTTCTTCGATGTAAGCTACCAAATTTTTTGATTCAATCGAATATTTACAAGCACCTTTGATTTCAGTCTCTTCAACCTTCAATTGGCAGCCTAAAACTTCCTCCCCGGGTCGATTTTTCAAGGCAACTGGATTGAGATGGTAGGGTTGACAAACAGAGTTCAAAGGGGATTTTGCACACAATACATAGGGATCGACCGTTTTTTGTTGACTCGAATTATCCTCTGTTTGAGCAAATACAGCCATAGAATAACCCACTGCTAAACTTGTAACAATGACCTGTGTAAGTCTTTTAAGCATTATAAGTCTCCTTTTATTTATGTAGCTGAACAATGTAAGTGAGTTGAGAGTCTAACGAGAACCTTCTGATAAGAATTGCCCAAATCATCGTTGATAAGATAGGCTAACCCATCTGCTATTAATTTAGAATCCTCAGTCAAGATCCTTGCTCGATAGTGCCATTTGATTAATTCGTCTCATAGCGATTGCAAAGACTAAATTCATGGGAGTAGAAATTGCACTAAATCCGACGATCACCACCTCAGCTTTGGAACTTAATACACCTATACTTGAGATCGCAGAACATACCGCAAAATTTCTCATACTCGTGCCGATCGCTAGAACTTTACGGCTTTCCAGATCAGCCCCGCTAAGCCACCAACTTATGCTCCAGGCAGCCAAAATAAATATGATAATTGCTGCTATACCATTCCAAGCCAGAATTTCAGCATCTATAACCTTCAGTGTCGAGGTCAAAATTGTCAAGGCAATGAATAAGGCAATTGAGGAAAAAGAAGCTATTTTTTGCAGCATGGGTGTAATTCCTCTTAGATAATATCGAACTATCTGTCCTAAAAGAAGGGGAGGAAGAACTAATAGAGAAAGAAGACCTATTAGAGAGAAAATAGGTAAGTTTATTACAATAATGCCAGGGAAAATCAAGTGAATCAACAAGGGAGTAATAATAATGGAAAGAATTGACAACAAAAAAACCAATCCGATCGCATACCTCAAGTTTCCCTTCGCAACCCGTGCAAAATGCAATGACAATAAGCCTCCAGGGGCGCATGCAACGATCATAAAACCGCTAGAGATTTCTGCGGACAAATGAAATAGCCAAGTCAGAATTATGCCTGTGAGCGGTAGCAAAATAAAGTTAATCAATAGGGATTTTGCCATCAAGCCTGATTTCAGGCTAGTAATCACTTCGCCTTGGAATTCTTCTAAGGCTACTGAAAACAGAAACGTGAAAAGAAATAGAAAGACGATTATTTTTATCGATATCGGTAACGCATCAAGCATGATTATTAATTACCTCCAATCCCCTGCTCTAAAATTTGAATATAGTCATCTAGAATTTTTCCGATGGCATCTAGAGGTAGATCGGGACTGTCTTTCACTAACCGATGGACATCAATTCCTAGATAGAAAGGAATAAACGATCTGAGTTCACTGCCCAAAGTCACAATCATAAAGGCAGCAAAATCAGGATTAAGATCGGCTTTAAGCTGCCCCTGAGCGATCGCCTCTTGTATACTTTGTTTAATAAGTATAATTATGTCAGCCTTTGTCCGTTTGAAAACTTCTTTTCTAAACGGGACATCACCATGATGAGGCCCTCGAAATAGAATTTGAGTCCAATCTGGATTTGCTAATTGAAACTCTAAAACTGTTTGAAATAGTGCTCGCAAATAAACAAAAAAGCCAGATTGGACACTTGGTAAATTTGCCTTAGCAATGAATGCGTTCCTGGCTTCTAATGCCCGATCGACTAGATAAAGGTAGAGGTCTTGCTTATCTTTAAAATATTGATAAAAACTACCTTTGGCAATTTTTGCCCGATTCACAATAGCAGAAATCGAGGCTGATTCATAACTATGGTTCGCGAACTCAGCGATCGCTGCATTTGTGATGTTCTGTCGTTTAATTTGAGGCAAATTAAAGAAGGTTTGGGACGGCATGATTTTAGTCGCCAATGATATGACTACCCAGTCACATAATTAATAAGTAATATATTACAGTAAAATTTCGAGTTTGTCTATATTTATTTGTAACATTTTAAAATTAAATTAATTATGTCAATTCGTAATTACTCTAAAAAATAAGGTCAATATAGAGTATTAAATTAACTCTCATACTGAGTTTTTAACCCACTAAAAATTGTGTTCTCTACCTCGTTTTGAGAGTAAATTTTAAGCATTATTGCTTATTGACAAATGATTTATGACCTTAACTTGTCAATCATGGATGGGGGTTGATGATTTGTTTTGAAAATATAAGAATTAATTACTAAATATTAATACTTGTAACATCGCCATTGCTGAAGCTAAAGCAAGATTTTTTTGGTATTTAAATGTTATTTAACTTATTAATAAAACCGATTATTTATCTAAACAACTTTATTTTTAAATAGTCAAAATCAGCTAATATTAAATATTTATGATCATTACAAATAGGTTTTTCAGTGTACAAAATATTATCATAACAAAGGGTTACACTAAAATTAGTTCAAAAAGCTTTGAGCTAAATTAATAGCATTTAATTTATTGAAACCAATGAAGAATAAAATATTCCGAATAGTAGTATTAGTTGGATTATGTTTTTTATTAATAATAAATCCTTCTAACGCTCTAGCTAATAAGCTTCCATCTCAAATCCTTAGCAAGAGTGAATTCAGTTCCCTAACTGAAAGAACAATACAGGAAACAGAAAGCAATTTTAAGTTTGATATTCCTTCAAATATTAGTCTAGTTGTATTTAAAGAACCATCTATAAATGAATTAATATTGAAGTTGATAATGTCAAAAGAAGGGCGAGAATCAATTAGTGGAAGTTCAGAACTAATAAAGCACGTTTCAGAACTACTTCAAAAAGGTCCAAGCTATTTAAGTGAATTAACAGAAGAGGAGAAACAAAAAATAATTCAAATCGTTGTAAAAACAGGAACTACGACAGGATTATTTATTCTAAACTATTTTATACAAAACCATCTTATACAAAATCCGGTTAATTAATTTCACTAAAAATAAGCTAAAAACCTTGTAATTATTTAATTGTATCTAAAACAATTGAAATACTACAAACATTCCAAACAAGTAAGTAGGTTGGTGTTGAAAATAGTAATTAGGACTAGTGAGTAGTGATGGGGTGAGTAGCAACAAGGCTTTGGAGCCACTGGTTTTCACAAAATCCCGTTGCTCCCTATTACTTATTATACCTGTCCGTTTAAATAACCGTCATTGCGACAATCCGGGAAGCAATCCCAAAACCTTGGGGTTGCTTCGACATATTATGGGTGATTTGGCGGACATCATACAGCACTTTGCCTCCTAATGAGGTAAAAAAAATTGTCTAAAACTCTTGTGGTACGGGCTTCTAGCCCGTCCAAATGTACCTCACCAATCTGAAATATGCCGTATTACTCCTTACTCAAAAAAAAGGAACGCAATATAATTGCATCCCCAGAATCCTTCTATTTTCAAAAACGTCTCAAATGTGAAAAACTTGATTAAGAAATATTACAAAGATGGAACATATTGTGGTTTGTCAGGTACTTCAGCATATTCAGCCACAATTTGACGGAACTGTTCACCATCAATGGTTTCTTGTTCAATTAGTAAATCAACTAATCTATCCATCAAGCTGCGATGATCGCGCATCATCTGTAAAGTTGCTTGATAACGTTCTTCAACGATCGCACGAACTTGAGCATCAATACGAGCGGCGATGGAATCGGAATACTCCGAACGTGACATCCAATCACGACCAAGGAATACTTCTCCTTGTTGACTTTCTAATGATACAGGTCCTAAATCAGACATGCCAAATCGGGTTACCATTTGTCGTGCCATAGCCGTTACCTGTTGCAGGTCATTTCCGGCACCAGTGGTAACTTCATCTCTACCAAAAATTACTTCTTCAGCAGCACGCCCACCTAAAGCACCAGCAATTCTGGCTTTCAACTGAGAACGACTAATCAATCCCTGATCTTCACTGGGAGTAAACCAAGTCAAACCCTGTGCCTGTCCACGAGGAATTAAGGTAACTTTTTGTACCGGATCGTGGTCTTTAATTAAAGTTCCTACCAAGGCATGTCCGACTTCATGGTAAGCAATCAAACGTTTGCTCTTGCTGTCAACCAAAGGTGTGCCTTCCATACCAGCAACCACCCGATCTACAGCATCATCAATTTCTGTAAGCGTAATACCTTCCTTACGTCTTCTAGCAGTGAGAATAGCCGCTTCGTTGAGCAAATTCGCCAAATCTGCACCAGTAAAACCAGGAGTACGACGAGCGATCGCCTCAAGAGATACGCCTTTATCTAACTTCTTGTTACGGGCGTGGACTTGCAAAATTTCCAAACGACCTTTAATATCGGGTGCATCAACTGTCACCTGTCGATCAAAACGTCCGGGACGCAATAGGGCTGCATCTAAAACATCGGGACGGTTGGTAGCAGCAATAATAATGATACCAGTATTACCTTCAAAACCATCCATCTCAGTAAGCAACTGGTTGAGGGTTTGTTCCCGTTCATCGTTACCACCACCGATACCGGCACCCCGCTGTCTTCCTACAGCATCAATTTCATCAATAAAGATGATACAAGGAGCGTTATCTTTAGCTTTCTTAAACAAATCCCGAACCCTGGAAGCACCCACACCGACAAACATTTCCACAAATTCGGAACCGGAAATACTAAAGAAAGGTACTCCAGCTTCTCCAGCGATCGCCTTTGCTAATAAAGTTTTACCAGTTCCGGGAGGTCCTACTAATAATACACCTTTGGGAATACGTGCGCCGACAGCAGTAAATTTCTCAGGTTGCTTAAGAAAGGTAACAACTTCACCAAGTTCTTCCTTAGCTTCCTCAATTCCAGCCACATCATCAAACATAACTCCGGTTTTCGCTTCCATTTGGAAACGTGCCCGAGACTTACCAAAATTCATAGCTTGTCCGGGGCCACCAGGAAGATTGCTAGAGCGGCGGAACAAAAGGAATAATCCGGTAATCAATAAAATTGGAAAAACCAGATTACCTAACAAACCCCAAATAGCTCCATCATTTCTTGCAGGATGGGCATCAAAACTGACATTTTCTTCTTTGAGCTTGCTAATCAACTCTGGAGCATTAACAGGTAAATCTACCCGTACCCGCTGAATCCGGTTATCAAGATCGGGGTCAACAGCTTCCACAATTGCAGTTCTACCACCTTCATACAAATCTACCATAGTCACCCGACCGGCATCTAAGTATTCCAGAAAACGACCGTAAGTCATCCGGGTACTAGCTGTATTTCGACTCATATCAGCAGGAGCATTAGCAAAAGCGCCTTGCCAGAAGAAAAAGCCTATAACTAAAGCAGGTAACGTCCAAAGAACTAGGACTCTCCAGGAGAATTTCATTTTAATTTGCCTCTAGATACCAATGGGATGCATCACCCCGTTAACATAAGTTATGTGAAACGGATGTCTATAAATCCCCAGTTGTTTAATTTTCATCTTTTCCATGACTTGCCGCATTCCCTTGAGGGTGTATTACGACATTTGCCACGATTTTATTATTATTCTTAATTAAATGTAACTTAATTTTAAGACTTTGTACCAAACTTTGCACAGTAAGGCAGATGGGGGGATTAGTTCAATTAATTTGTGCCGACTTACTTTAAAACTGAATATTCTTCAATGCCCAATGCCCTTTCGGCCCAATGCCCAATGCCCTTTCGGCCCAATGCCCAATGCCCTT
>DESS01000083.1 GCA_002361335.1 Richelia sp. UBA3308 | reverse complement strand
TTCCGTTGTATCCAGTTTATTTTCCGGTCAAAATTCAAAAGTCTGGCATTCAAAAGTATTAAATACCTTGCTAGGAATTAAATAAACACTCGCTAATCAAAAAGCTACTTTTTACAAGGCTTTCAGCTAGTGTTTCTTAAAAGGAACGGTTTAAAATTAGCAATCTCCCTCCATGCTTAATTCACTTTTGATTTTTCAAATATTCAAATACAGATTTATCACCAATATCTGGGGGAATTGCTTGTATAGCTTTACGAATTGCAAAAACGATAAAAAATACAGCCCAAAATAATAATAAAACTTCTTCAATCCTTAAAGGAAGAATATTAGTCATGTGTCCCAAAAGCAATAGCGGAACTATAGGAGTAAGTATTTTAGTTTCTAAACGGTTAAAACAAAAAGCTTCTTTAAAATAAATACCCGTTAAAGCTGCAAAAGTGAAACCAATTCCTAATATACTTAAAGGATAATTGTAAACAGTTTCTACTAAAGTTTCGCTGCTAGAGAAAGCAAAAATAATTGCAGAAATACTACCAATTGCCCAAAAAACTTGTAACAGTCTGTGTAACTCTATCATATATATATGAATGCTTAATAAGCTAACACCAAGAGCAAGACTGAAAACAGCGTACAAAAGTGTAATTACTTGTAAATTAAGATTATCTTTGAATAATACTAAACCCGTAGCAACAGCAAAACAAAATGCTGCGATCGCTAAACTCGCACGGTAAATAATTACACCACTACGGTCATCTTTGGTAATTGTAAATTCGCCAAATTGACCTTGATAGATTTCTGGTATCGGTGTTGTTTGTGTAGTCATATCGATCAAATTTGATGATGATTAATTCCTAATGAGGCAGGCTAAATAGTTTTATTTTGATACATTTAGGCTCCGGGGGGTGCCGAATTTAACTATTAATTTACATTTTTTGATAATTTACTTTTTAAGATAATTTAGTTTTAAAGAGAATTTTGAGCTATTCCGATTATTTTCTACCAATCAATAAATAAGTGGTCATTTTACCTTTTCCTTTAACAAAAATTTCACCACGGGGTTCTAAAATAAATTCGTCGCATAATCTCTTATAAGTATCAACAGTCACTTGAATTTTTCCAGATAAACCGTGAGATTCCATTCTGCTGGCAATATTGACCGTATTTCCCCATAAATCATAAGTAAATTTTCGCAGTCCTATAACTCCCGCAACAACGGAACCAGTATGAATACCAATGCGAACATTTAAGTTTAAATTATTTCTTTGATTAAAAGTAGCTATAGCAGCTTGCATATCTAACGCCATCAAAGCAACATCTTGGGGATGGTTTGAACATCGTTTAGGTAAACCACCAACAACCATATAAGCATCACCGATGGTTTTAATTTTCTCTAAACCGTATTTTAGCGAAAGACGGTCAAATACTGAAAAAATTTGATTTAATAAACTGACTAAAGTAGTAGCACTCACCGAAGCAGCGATTTGAGTAAAGCCGACAATATCTGCAAATAAAACCGTAACATCGTCAAAATTTTCGGCGATGGTACCGGCTCCCTCCTTTAAACGATTGGCGATGCTAGCTGGTAAAATGTTGAGTAACAAGCGTTCGGTTTGTTCTTGTTGATGGCGTAATGCTTTTTCAGCGGAGATTCTGGCGGTAACGTCACGTAATATTGCACGTGTGGCTTCGGGTTTTCCTTCAACAAATTTACAATTAACGTTTCCTTCTAAAAAAATAGTTTGACCATTTTTAGTCATAAATGCAGCTTGCAGTTGTTCAAAATTACCACTCGACATGACGCGATAAAAAATATCTCGACAGCGCATTCTATGATCGGGATGTACAATATCAAATACGCTCATTTTCTTAATATCGCTTTCGCTATAACCTAAAGTTTCTTTCCAAGCACGGTTAACATATAAAAAACGTCCGTAAGGATTAACAGATTGAATCAAATCGTTAGCATTTTCAAATAGATCGCGATATCTTTCTTCACTTTCTAAAAGTGCTGATTCTGCTTGTTTACGTTGTAAAAACTGGGCGATTTGGCTACCAATAGAAACCATCATTTGTAGCAAATCTTCGTCCTTAAATAAAACCTCTCGGCAGAAGAAAATCATCACACCTAAAATTTTATTATCATTCAAAATAGGAAAACCGAAAGCTGCATGTAGTTGTGTTTCTTCTACCTTGCTAAATCGGGGACAAATATCATCGTTCGCCATATCTTCACACCATAAAGGAGAAAGATTTTCCCAGATTTTACCAGCTAAACCAACGCCAGGAGACAAAGTTGTTAGCCAAGTAATTGCTTGAAAATCGCGCACGTCAACTCTTCTAGAGGACCAAATTTCTACACATCTTAAAACAGGATTGTTCGTAAATTGCTGATTTACACTTAGGTATTGACTCGGAGTCCATAATTCCCCCAAATCCCATCCCAAACTTTCACAAATTGCCTGCAAAATTTGCGGCATAGCTTGTTTTACTGTAATTGATTCCGATAATATATGAGTAATTGTATATTGTGCACTTTTACGCTGCTGTCGGCGTTTTTTAGCAGTAATATCTCGACCAACATAAACAATATCTTCTATACCATTGATTTTTTTACTAATTACCGAACAAGAAAAAGCAATTAATTTTCTTTCTTTTGATTTAGTCCGACAAACAACTTCTACATTTTGGAAATATTTTTTATATAAAGAACGTTGTTGAATCGCTTTTTGTAACAACTTATTATCATCTATAATTAGAGAAATCTGTTTACCAATTAATTCTTCTTCCTTGTAACCGAACAATTCAATCGTTGCTTTATTTACTTTTTTTATCTTTCCAGATTTAGTAGTTACAATCAAGGCATCTGCCATTGAAGTAATAACTTTATCCATATAATTTTTATAGGCAACTAAAGTACTTGAGAGCAAATTAGTTTCATTCATTCTTTGATTTAACTTTTGCTCTAATAGCATCCGATTCGTTACATCCTCAATTAAAACAATTAATCTATTTTCAATCGGTTCGCCGACAATATATATATCTATATAAAAATCACCTTTTTCTTCATTGAAACGGTGAATACCTTCTAATTCAAATAGCTCTTGTTCTCCTCTTAAAATAGATATCATCACATCTTCAAGTCCGACAAATTCGGGAAAACTAAGACGGATATCTTTTTGTAAGATTACCTCTTGAGGATAATAAGCAAAAGATTGCACCTGCTTAGATATATGTAAAATACGAAAATCACTATCTAATTCCAAGCTTTCAAATTTGCGTGGTGCATTGTGTTTATTAAAAATTTTTTCTAAAATATGATATTTCATTGTGGCGCTTTCAAGGAAGTAAAAAGGAGAAACGAGAAAAAAAATTAACAAGAAAAAAGTAAATTTAATTTAATTTTTTTGAATCTCGCCTTCCTACTCGTAAAGACAGCGAGTTAGACGTAGGCACCACTGATAATTGTATATGTATATAATTTATTGGAACATTCACCCTAAATTAAAATTAGAATTGACTATTCGGCTTCAAACTTTGGCTACATAAATAATTTCGTGAAATGTCATTCAGGCTTGATTCTCAAGTATGAAACATACTATTGGAGTACAAAAACGGGTAATATATGCCTGTTTTTATCAAGTATTCTCTTAAATACTACCGTAAACAGGAACTGCTGCTCCTAGAATATCCTTTCCTACTTTAGAAGCTAGAAAACACATAATTTCTGCTAAGGATTAAAATTTTACTTACAGATGCAGTATTTTCAGCACCCATTGCTTCATGGTTAGCAGGGTGTATCAATAACGCTAATCAGGACAACATTATGCAGGCAGTATTGGTATCCTTAATTTCATCTGTAATAGCTTTGGTTAAAGCAACAACAGCAGCCTTATAAGCGCCCGAACCCCCTCCTGTTTATGGTTGTACTGCACCTCGCGAACCTATAGTAACAGTACTTCCGTAGACTTTATGTGATATATTTATCAAGTAGCACTTACATTTAAAAAAGTAGTATTTAAATTTTATTTAATATCCTTTTTCTAATTTTTCGGCGCTGTATTCATCAGTTTTTCCCATCGAAAAAACTTCCTGTCTTGCAAATTAACACATCTACCTTAATCCCGTGAGATTCCTTACTATTTTTCAGTTAATTTTCTGAATCTAAATGCGTAAAAACAAACCTTTTCCCGGCGTTAAATTAAAAAAAGGAATAATTTGCTTCAATCCTTGGACATCTCTAGGTTTGCCATCAGCAGTTGTAATAAAAGCGCTTTGTGACACAACTATTGGAGTCAGACTCAAAGCTACTTTATCAGTATCACTAGTGAGGAAAAGTAGTATATTTTTCATAAATCATCCACTCGAATAAAGATCAATTTTCAACATACCATTTTTAAAATTACTTTTTTGATTTTACTTTTTTTTCATCAAACCTTGCTACTCGAAATCCCTATTTGATTAAATAAGTCCATTAAAACTAATAAGAAAGCACTCTTGTTGAAAAAGCAAGTTTCTTGTAAATCATATAACCATGCTCCGCTTAATTTATCGTCGATCAATTCGGTTTTTTTGCTCTTCTTGAGAATCAGGCGTATTCCAATTATTTCCAATTTATCTGAGCTGGGCTTCTTGCCATTTCCTGTATACGAGATCAAGTAATTGCTGCATAGGATCCAACTGTATAGCTAATAACTGCTTTGCTAAAATATATTCTATTTATTTTATGATTCATAAAAGTCAGTTGTGAAAAACCGACTTTTATGAATTAAAGTAGTTATGCCAATAATGGGGATGTTTCATGTTTAACCCTGTAAGAGGGATGGGCTATTCGGCGGTTTTGAGAATCAATTAGTCAAAATTGTGTGCTTATCTAAAATTTAAGTTGCTAGACTGAAGATGACCGAAAGCTGAAGGATTAACCCAACCAATGGCAGAAGAAACCAATAAAAACGAAGCGGGAGATAACTCCAAGGCTGAAAAAGCCAAAGCCCCAGCAGCAAAAGCCAAGAAAGAAAAACCCCCAGCCCTTGAAGATAAACCGTTTGAGGAATTTGTGCGTCAGCATTATGTACCCGCGCTACAAAAAGCGATCGCAGGTGAAGGGGTGGAAGATTTGCAGTTGGATTTTGCGAAGCAGAAAATTTCTGTACCTGGATACGAAAAAGCTGAGGAATGCTGGCAAGTTGCAGGTGGGTTCCAAAATGGCTTGCGTCATTTTAACGTTTACTTCCCTGATGAAGATATTAAAGGGAAAAAAGCGTTTTCTTGCAACGAAGGCAAAACACCCAGCACCCTCGAATCGTTTTTAATTGATGAACGTAGAATTACTCTAGACTTAATGGTATTTGGAGTAGTACAGCGTCTAAACGGACAAAAGTGGTTGGGAAGAAATTAAGTAAGTTCGTGAAAAATATAGGTAACGGCTCCATTTTCGGGGTTGTTACCTATACCAACATAACCAGATTTATGCATTTCTTTTAAAGTTGCTTCTACCTGGGAAAATGTTGCGCCTGTTTCTATAACTCCTTGAGTAACGCTAAGTTTTCCACCGCGATTTTCGGCGGCTTTTAGTAACTCTAGCATTAAGGTTTCTTGGGGAGAATGATATATTTCTGATGCTACGGCTTGAGGAGTTTGTGCGACACCAAAAGGCGATAAACCAGCTTTTAATTTTAATTTAATTTCTCTTTCTGCTACCATATCGGGAATGAGAAATAAATCCACAAATTGCCCAAAACCGAATAATCCCAGAGTAAACATCCACAGCAAACCCGTGCCAATTTTACCGTTGTACAAACGGTGCAATCCGCCCGTAAATCCCAAAAAGCCCAAAACGTTGAGCATATAAGATATTTTGAGCCGCTCTTTTTCTTTATCCTTATTGCTATCTTTGACTTCAACCTTCATATGATTTCAACTCCACCGAACGCTTAAGGCAACAGCTATTGTTTGTGAATTAATAATTGTCTATATTAACAATTCAATTTTAATGTAATAATTTCAGATATCGCTAAATGTTGATATTAATCTAAAATCAAGCTACAATATAGTGCTATTTTATTTTTTTTTGATGATTACAAAAACAACTGGACGCAAATATATTTCTTATTGATTACAAAGATAAGGCGATCGCTTTAATTGTCAAGGTTAGAATTTTTATTGGTTGCTTGTGGATTGTCACGCTCATAAGTCAAACTAGATTTAGTTCTCAACATGAGTAGTATTTACACGCATCAGCGATATAAATCCGGTTAATTTCCAATTAAGGTCTGCATGTTAAAAGGAAGTCAGAGCCGAAGTTGGAAGAAGAATTCTACCCATATGTTTGAGTTAAAGTTTCAAGGTGTCGCAACTTCGCTCCTCCTAACTTGTTGTCAACGTATGCCCCCATCCGTCTATCTCAATTGTTGCAACTCTTAACGTTTCACCTGGTAATTCCTAACATACTCCTTGGTAAACTGATATTTATACTTACGCAATTATTTTGTCTCCCGAATTTTAGACGTGGCATTATGCCCCGTTTATCATCAATACTTTGCGTCTACAAACCCGACATTTATCACAATCAGGACATGGTAGATTCCCTACAAAAACCAGGCTTTGAAGAAATACGTCCGGGTATTAAAGTCCCAGCCAAGGAAACACTGCTGACACCCCGGTTTTATACCACTGACTTTGATGAGATGGCGCGGATGGACATCTCGGTTAATGAAGACGAGTTACAAGCCATTCTTGAAGAGTTTCGTGCTGACTACAACCGCCATCATTTTGTTCGGGATGCGGAGTTTGAGCAATCCTGGGAACATATTGATGGGGAAACTCGTCGTTTGTTTGTTGAGTTTTTAGAACGTTCCTGTACGGCAGAATTTTCCGGCTTTTTGCTGTATAAAGAATTAGGTCGTCGTCTCAAGGGTAAAAGCCCTGTTTTAGCTGAATGTTTTAATTTGATGTCGCGAGATGAAGCGCGTCATGCTGGTTTCCTAAATAAAGCGATGTCAGATTTTAATTTGTCGCTGGATTTGGGATTTTTAACTAAGAGTCGTAAATACACTTTCTTTAAACCAAAATTCATCTTTTACGCCACATATCTTTCTGAAAAAATTGGTTATTGGCGCTATATCAAGATTTACCGTCATTTAGAACAAAATCCCTCAGATAGAATTTATCCGATTTTCCGATTCTTTGAAAGTTGGTGTCAGGATGAAAACCGCCATGGAGATTTCTTCGATGCGGTAATGAGGGCGCAACCCCAAACTTTGAATGATTGGAAGGCGCGTTTATGGTGTCGTTTCTTCTTGTTATCGGTATTCGCCACAATGTATTTAAATGATATCCAGCGTCAAGATTTCTATGCTGCAATCGGTTTAGATGCCCGCCAGTACGATAAAGAAGTTATTGAAAAAACCAATGAAACCGCTGGGCGGGTATTTCCGGTAATGTTGGATATTGACAAACCCGAATTTTACGAGCGTTTAGAAATTTGTGTGAAGAATAACGAAAAACTTAGAGCGATCGTCAATTCTAATACGCCGAAATTCTTACAAATCTTCCAGAAGTTA
This sequence comes from Richelia sp. UBA3308, assembly GCA_002361335.1. GTDB lineage: Bacteria > Cyanobacteriota > Cyanobacteriia > Cyanobacteriales > Nostocaceae > Rivularia. The sequence continues at coordinate 3,297 of DESS01000083.1, read as the reverse complement.
CCCTATTATATTTCTAACGGTTGGCAAGCTGTGAAGTTGTATTTTATCAAACCCATTGATGCTGCGGCTGCTGAAGGTAGTGTTCGTTAATTATTGATTTTGATTTCTTTTCGTAAAGATTTATAAATTTAATTGATAAGATGGGTAATTTATGCTCATCTTATTTTTTATTTATTAGTTTTTTATTGGTTTTTGGCATCACTAGTGGTATAGCAAGCAAACACAGCCTGGGTTAATATTCTTTTCTCCCCCTGCTTCTGCCCACCCAGGAATTTTGGTTTGGTGAACAACTAGTACAGCGGGCGCGTAAATAAAACAACCATATAAAAAGCTTTAAACGTTTATATTACAATACTTATTACTTCTTGTGGTGTGGGCATCCTTTGAGGGATTTAATTTGAAAACCGCGTTTAATATTGCTTTTAACTTGGGAATTCATTTAATTTATTCAATTAATTTAGTATTCGCAACTTCTCCAGCTTGGTGTGAAACAAAGAAGGAAATAAAAAATGAGCGGCGAATTGCTGAACAATTAGATATAAATCCAGAAGTTATGGAAAATAGCCCAGTTTTGCGGCGGTGGTTACGTCAAGTTCCAAATGTGTTGCAAGATATCAAAAATGAACCCAGTTTCCGCACTCGTTTACGATTTGGTTATTCTCAGGTTAAGGGAAATGGCGGTGTAAAATTTGGTTTTGAGGATATTTTTATCGTTGATAAGTTGACTGTTAGTGGTGAATATCAGAAAAGATTTAATAACGACTTAGAAAATGGGGGTGTAGATTTAAATTATTATTTATTGCCTTTGGGTGACTATTTGAATTTTGCGCCTTTGCTAGGATATCGAAATTTACAAACACCATTATATTCAACTTCGGGAGTAAATTTAGGTGTGAAGTTGCTGTTGGTATTATCTCGCGGTGGTGGTGCGGATATTGCTTTTACTCGCAGTTGGGTTTCTCTTGGTACTGATGAAGAAATTATTTTAACTAAGCTTTCTACAAGCTACGCAATTACAAATAGAATACGTTTATCTACTGAATTTTTACAGCAAAAAGCTGGTGGAAATAAACAAAGACAGGTGGGTTTTTTTGTGGAATGGATGCCCTAAGAAAAAGTAATATCATGTCTGGTTAAACAGTTATCATATCTGTGGGGGTAAATGAGTAACGAGTAACGAGTAACGAGTAACGAGTTAGGAATGGCCGCAACTGGTATATTTTTCTTGTAGGGTGCCGTACACTGATTGATTGTAAACGAAAAATAAAGCTTTTATTGTGACGCACCAACCAGGATCTTGTAACGATCGCGTCAGGCTTGCCTAAGGAGAAGAAGCGTTAAATTGTCTGAGGTGTTAATTTATTTTAAGAGAAGGGCACTAATTTATAATTTTCAAGTCTCATATTAAACTCTAATATTAAACTCTAACTTAGAGGATGTTTAAAAAGTATTGTTTTTTACTATTATCTTGGATTATTCTTCCCTTCCTCCCCCTTATAAAGAACGGTTAAAGTCCCCCTTTTTTTAAGGTAAATTTAGGGGGATATAAAAATTTTTCAGCTATATTAATCACCCATGCTTACATCCTCTTAGGTAGCCCGAATAATTTGTTCCATCAATGCTACTAAATCACTACAAAACAAGTATAAATTTATAATTTTCCAGTTAAAAGTATAATCTAGTTCTTGAAATTTTAGATTACATTCCGGAAAATAAGCCTTAACTATGGTGGTTAAAATTATTCTTTATTAGATGATAAATGAATCTAAAAATGTTTAAGCTTATTTTGAAAAAGCTATCATTTTTACTTGTGTTTGGCTTATTGGTTAATGGTTTACCTGCTTCTGCTTCTGAATTTGATACACTATTGTGTCTGGAAAAGTCTGGAAAAATAGCCAGAGATTCAAAACATCGCGATCGCCATAAAAGAAGATATTATGATAATCAGGGCAGCAATGGCAGCGATGGGCGTAGTGGAAGAAATGGACGTAGTGGTAGAAACACTACTGTATTTGCTGATGGTTTGCCTGTAAGCTTTGATTTATCGGGTAGAGATGGTGAAGACGGTGAAGATGGTGAAGATGGCCATCGCTCTAGGTGTCGTCGCCGATATCGCGATGAGAAGGGCAATGTGAAGCGAGATGTACAGGCACCGGATGGTGGTGATGGTGGTAGAGGTGGTAAAGGTGGAAACGGCGGCAATGGAGGTTTGTTAACTGTTTATTACAAAAATATTACCGATTTAAAAAGTATTTTAGTTCGTAGCGAAGGAGGAGAAGGCGGGGGTGGTGGGCGCGGTGGTTATGGTGCTCCCGGTTGCAGGTGTCGCCGTCGCAGTTGGACTATTGAATCTTGTACGGGTAAAAAAGGTACTAGTAATTATAAATGTAAAAAGCGCCGTTATCGATGTTATCACGGTAGTGATGGACGTGATGGTTCTGATGGTAGGGATGGGAATCGAGGAAGTTTGGGAAGTTTGAGTTTAATTAAGGGTAAAAAACAGCTGGCGGCGGATAATCCCCAGGTAGAATTAAGGTTTTCGGAGTTGCAAGGTAAATCAATTGGTTTATCAAAAAATCGCTGGATTGTTCGCAGGGGTGCTGTTTCTTTACTTGCTACAGGCTCGGTAATTGCTGATGAATATCGGGAGTTCGATAAGCGTATAGAAAGAGATTTTCAGTTAATTTGGCAGGAAAAGCAACCGATAACCAGTTTTAAGGAAGCCACTCTCAAATTAAATTTAAATGACAGGGGTAAAATCGAAGTTAATTTTCCTAAAAAGCTGTGGCTTGATATTAGTAAGAATCAAGAAGGTAATTTAACGAAACTGGTAGTTAACAATGCAATTTTAGAAGAAGACGTAACCCAATTAAGAGTTTCTGATTTTGCTGGTAACGGAAAAAATTTGACTATGAGTATAGTAGATTTAGCTCGCAAGTCAGAAATTCTTAAAACTCGGTTTCGGGTTACATACGAAATTGAAACGGAAGACTCTTTTGGCGACAGTGAATACGAAGCCGATATTCCCCCGGAATTAGTCACACAAGATTACAACCGTTTTATTTTAGCTTTGGGTAAACTACCAATTCCTGAAGAAGGGTTAAGGGTAGGTACAAAAGTTCGTGTCAAAGTTGAAGCAATTCGTTCCTTGGGTAAACGTTCGATTAAACAAAATATTAATTGGAATGGTAGAGTACGTAAGTGACGTAGTATTAGTTATTAGTTGTTAGTGGTTAGTTGTTAGTGGTTAGTTGTTAGTGGTTAGTTGTTAGTTGTTAGTGCTTTGGGTGTAATCAG
>DESS01000142.1:51494-63694 GCA_002361335.1 Richelia sp. UBA3308 | reverse complement strand
GTAATGAGTAATGAGTAATGAGTAACAACTAACAACTAACAACTAACAACTAACAACTAACAACTAACAACTAACCCTTTAAATATTGACGCAAACTGAGCAAAGTTACTGTTTGTCCTAAAGAAAGTGGTAAATAAGATATTCCTTCCAAACGAGACTGTACCCAACCTTCTCCCCAATACCATTCGTGGAAGCCGTCAATTCCTTGACTCAGTAATAAACGCAAACTGTTGGAAGAAACTACATCTACTTGGTGATGAATTGATAAAGGTCCTATACGGGTGGTAAACTCAAATCCAGAATATAGTTCTTCTGGCATTGTTCCAGAAGGAAAGTTTCCACTGGGTAACCATTTTCCTAATTGTATTGGATGCAAAAGGCTTTCACTAATAGCCTGCTGTGATGCATCAATTTCTATCCGCAGTTGACTTTTTTGATAACTACCGAGCATCTTTAACAAAATTAATTAAAATCTTAATATAGTATGCCAAAGAATTAGCGTACCTTTAACGAAAAGCCTGGTTAATGCCGGAGCAATGCGATCTTCCCGCGACGGAAACCGATCGATTTCAATATTGCACTACCGTGGTAGAAAACCAACTTTACCTAAACTTGACAAAAAATTTCGGCAAATGGGCATAATCAACTAAGAATGCTGGGCATTTTATGCCTGGCTAATGTCAGAATATATAAAGTTTGTATATTAAGAAATGTAAGGTTCATCAATGGCGGATCAGTTAATTCGCGCCACAGCAGCGGACGGTGGAATTCGTGCAGTAGGTGCTATCACGACAAAGTTGACCTCTGTTGCACGAGAGCGCCATAAACTATCCTATGTGGCAACTGCAGCGTTAGGTCGAACCATGACAGCAGGCCTATTGATGGCTTCTAGTATGAAGCGTTTAGATTCAAGGGTCAATGTCCGAATTCAAGGTGATGGTCCTTTGGGCGGTATATTGGTAGATGCAGGGTTAGATGGAACTGTACGCGGTTACGTGGGCAACCCAAGCATTGAATTGCCTCCTAATGCTCAAGGCAAACTAGATGTTGGGGGTGCAGTTGGTAAGGGTTTTCTATATGTAGTCCGCGATGTTGGCTATGGCTATCCTTATTCTAGTACCGTAGAACTAGTTTCTGGTGAAATCGGAGAAGACATCGCTCATTATTTAGTAAGTTCCGAGCAAACACCTTCGGCAATGGTTTTAGGCGTATTTGTCGGAGCTCAAGGAGTAACAGCAGCAGGAGGTTTACTAATACAGGTTTTACCAAAAGCAGCTAGAGATGAAGCTTTAGTAGAAAAATTAGAATCCCGTGTAGCAGCCCTTCAAGGATTTACACCTTTGCTACAAGCAGGAAAAAATCTCACAGAAATTCTTCAAGATATATTAGGAGATATGGGGCTTCATATCTTTCCAGAAACCCAAATGTTACGGTTTCATTGTAGTTGTTCTTTTGACAGAATGTTAAGAGCATTAAAAATTTTGGGAGAAGAAGAACTACAAGATATGATTGCTAAAGATGACGGTGCGGAAGCGACTTGCGACTTTTGTGGCGAGGTATACCAAGCTAATAGCGACCAATTAGCACAGCTAATTGCCGATTTACAAGCAGAGTCTTCAGTTTCTCGGTAAACGTATAAAAAAATACTGAAAAAAGCTGTAAATAATGGTATCTGTAGGGATATCATGCTGTAAACATAGCTTTTTCTATAGGTCAAAAGTTACTATAGAAACAACTGAGCTTCCTCAAGTCAATTAACCCCTGTTAATATAATGTGGTGTGAGAGATGGCAGAACGGGATATTCCAGAAGGCTGGTCATCAGCTAGAAGAAAGCAGTCAGATGAAATGACTCGATTATTCAGAACGGAAAAATCGGCTATTCGTAGATCTGGTGTCCCGGCTACTGATTCTAGCTCTAAATCAGTGTCAAGCAAAAACAACAGCAATTCAAAAAAATTGGCTTTTAACAGTCATTCACAAGAAACGATTCCGACAAAGGGTAATTCTGGAAAATTACCGCGCTGGATTACAAGTTGGGTTTTGTGGGCATTTTTGCTTGCGATTGTACCCGGTACAATCGGATTTATGGCGATGGCGATAATGTTAAAGTTGCCATCTGCGCCGAATTGTCCTTCAATTTTCTGGCCTTTGGCTAGCGCTTCAGTACGAATGCATTGTGCTCAGGTAGCGGCTTCTAAGCAAACGGTAAAGGATTTGCTCCAAGCGATTGATTTGGTAAAGAATTTACCACAAAATCATCCATTGCGTTCCCAAATTGATGGTTATATTGAAGATTGGTCTCGTAATATTTTAGATTTAGCTGATGAGAGTTTCCAAGCAGGTAAATTAGAAGAAGCGATTGAAACTGCTCGTAAAATTCCCGAAGATGTTTCTGCTTTTAAATTAGTGGAAGACCAAATTGTTGATTGGAAAGTAATTTGGTCAAAAGGTGAGGATATTTACAAACAAGCAGAAGAGGAGATGCGCGAACGACGTTGGCAATCTGCTTTTATGCAATCGGCAAAATTGCTACGTTTAAATAGTAGATTTTGGGCAAGTAGCAAGTACGAACAGTTAAATAACCTCATTGTAACAGCTAGAGAAGATGGTCGGAAGTTAGCAAAAGCAGAAAGTTTATCGAAGAGTAGAAATGTAGATACAATACTCAAAGCGATCAAGTTGGCGCAATCCATAGGCAAAAATAGTTACGTTTATCAGAAAGCTCAAGAAGCAATTCCAGAATTTGGACTATTGATCCTGCAATTGGCGGAAAATAAATTAGATAAAAGGGATGCTGATGAAGCTATTTACATTGCTCAAAAAATTCCCGCAATTTCTGCGATAGAATCGGAAACAACTGATTTTATATCTTTGGCTGAAGCCCAACGAAATGCTTGGACAGGAACAATTACAGGTTTAGAAGCTGCTATTGCTTCTGCCGGACAAATTGATTCAAATAGACCAATTTATTTAAAAGCCCAGAAACTAATTGCTAGTTGGCAGCTTGAAATCGAAGATGTTTCCCGTTTGGAAAAAGCCCGAGCTCTTGCTTCTCAAGGTACAATTAGAGATTTATCTGCTGCGATCGCACAAGCGAAATTGATTCCTATAAACAACCCCCGTGGCAAAGAAGCTAGAAAAGAAATTAATGGTTGGCTAAATCAAGTACAGATAATTGAAGATCGACCGTTTTTAGAACGTGCTGAAGAACTGGCAATATTTGGAGATGATGTCTCCTTAAAAGCAGCGATCGCCGAAGCAAGTCGAATTCGTCGCGGACGTTCTTTGTATCGGGAAGCACAGAAAAAAATAGCGAGTTGGAGAAGCAAGGTTCAGCGAATAGAGGATCAGCCTTACTTAGACCAAGCACGTTCCCTTGCACGTAGCGGAGATTTATCTGCTGCAATTAATACGGCAAAACAAATTGAATCCGGAAGATTACTGTCACGACAAGCTCAAAAAGATATAAATGAATGGCAAACTGAAATCACGGCTAGAAACAATTGGAGAAAAGCCCGAGAAGTTGCATTAAGTGGAACTCCAAAGGCTTTGTCTCAAGCAATTAGGTTGGCGCGGCGGGTACCTAGAGGTACGCCATTACGTTCTGATGCTAGAATTGCCATGGATCAGTGGAGTCAGCAATTATTAGATATAGCTCGCACTCAAGGTCAATCGGATATTATTCGCGCTATTGAAACAGCTAAATTAGTACCAAGAGGTACGCAAGCCTACAGTTCAGCGCGAGAAGAAATTCGTACTTGGCGTGATTTTCTCAATCCTCCAGAACCTGAACCTATACCTGAACCACCAATAGTTAGACCTTCAGCTCCTCAGTCTCAACCGATAACTGGTAATACTTTATAGTTAGTTGTTAGTTGTTAGTTATTAGTTATTAGTTATTAGTTATCAGTGTATCTTAGCAAATCATGACAAAATAAACTAGATTTGCGCGTTGCCTAACTGGTTATAAATTTAAATGTAGAGACGCGAAATCCTTGCGTCTCTACAACGGTTCTGGATATCCAACCAATCAAATTTATACATAAAAGCCTTCCCGAACTTTATTAGAGAGAATCCTTGGAATATTTTGGGTAATTTTATAACCACTCTCAGAATGATCTTGATGAAGTCTAGCAAATGCCTATGAAGAAACTTTTAACCTATGAATAAGTAATATCATGTCCGGTTAAACAACCCTCATTGTCAAGGGCGTGAAGTGATTCTCGCTTCGGACATATTATGGGTAATTTGCGGGACATCATATAAGTTGGCGCAAAAAAATATTACTATGTTAAGAAACGTAAAATAAGCTGAAATCCTCCAGCCTATTTCAAGACAGTCTATTGCCTTTTAGAGGGGTTCAATTTTTCTTGCTGACCTACTTATGAATATTTCAAATTGTCGATTACTGTTTAACATAGGGGGCTAGCTGATCCCAGAGGTGAGGAAATTGTTAACGGAATGTCTCAGGTTGAGCAAGCTCGATGTCACGGAATTCAAAGCCTGGTGCGTAAGGCTAAAGAAGTTTATCGATGACAACTATCTCCTGTTTGAGCAATACTCCCGAAGTTGTGAATTTGAGTTTAAAATGACTTCGGAAATTGATAAGGAATCATAATTTGAGATTTATTACCAGGAACTCCAGTATCTTTATCAAAATAATCAATCCTTTGAAAAGGTTATAAATTCCTTTGTCGAGGAATATCTGAATCGAGGTGAAAAGGTGCAAGAGGAAAATAAGCACATAGAACATTCTCTCCAGGAAAAAATGTACCTTAGTACAAGCTACATTCTTGAAGAGTCGGCTTTAAGTGCCTGTTTTGTACAACAAGGATGGTCAGTTTTTGTTTATCCAGGCTCAATCAAAACCCTTTGAAGAAATTTCGGAGGGTTTACATCCACAAGTAGCTGAACCTCTCAAGCAGATAGTCTTGATAAGCTTACGTCTCAAACAGAGTACAAAAGCTGGTGATTCCTCAGTAACCGAAACTTAAAAGAATCATTATTGAGTCAATAATTAAAAGAAATTGAATCCTCAAAATATCTAATTTACTTTGCTGTAAAATTAATATCTAAGTATACAGAGTAAAAATTATGACCACTACAACCAGTTTGGAACTAACATCATATGCTAAGAAGAAATACAACGTTAGTGCACCTGTGAGCGTTGATGTGGCAAAGAACTATCTCAGAGCAGTAGTGGCGATCGCTAGTGCAGATGGTGAATTAGCGCAAAAAGAATTAGATTGGTTTGTTGAAGAACAAAATCTGCTGGGAGTTCCATCTGAGTTAATAGAAGAAAATATTCTCAAATTCGACTCCAAAAATGCAGAAATTGAAGAGTTATTCGGCGCTATTCATTATGATTTTCCGATAAATGTTCGTCGTTGTATGTTGTATCAAGCCATCAAAATGAGCCGTGCTGATGGAGTCTACCACGAAAAAGAAAAAGCCGCTGTTGCCCGAGCAGCTCAAATTTTAGGAATTGAACGTAGTGTAGTTGTTACTCTTGAGTCTTTAGTAGAAATAGAAGAGTCCGCAGATAGGTTAAGACTAGCGATATTTGAAACTGAGGTTTAACAGTTTAATTTATGAATGATTATTTCTTGAGTTGATTTTTTGGCGTTGTAGAAGTACGGGGTGATTGTGCTAAATTTGTCAGGAATTTTCAATTGTTTCAATCACTAATTAATGTCGCATTTATACAATGCCGATTTTTTCGCATCCCACGGAAAAATTACTTAAAAGTAGCTAAAAAACGTCGCGTATTTCAAAGAGAAAGAAGAAACGCAGTAAAAAAAACAACTCCAGTATATTAAAAGAAATATCTCTCATATTAAACAGCTAGTTAAAGCAGGAGCAAATTTATCTGAATTGAGTAATAGACAATATAAAATATTGCTAGTTGTAAGCGAAGTTTATCGTCAACAATTATGGTTATACGAAAATAAAAAGAAGAGTATTGATTATCGTATTGTTAGTTTGAATCAACCACATATTCGTCGTCCAATTGTTTGAGGTAAAACAGGGAAATCTGTGGAATTTGCAGCAAAATTGTCCGCTAGGTATTTTGACGAATATGTATTTTTAGACCGTATTAGTTGGAATAATTTTAATTAATCAACAGATTTGGAAACACAAGTAGAATCCTTTCAAAACTATACTGGTTATTATCCTGAATCAGTTCATGTTTAAATAATTTACTAAACTTAATAATTTCTCTGCCTTCATTGTAGAGTCAGCAGTAGAATAGTTTTGGAAAATTCTACACTCAACTGATAAACAGTTCCATGGACGAAGAAACAATTATCGAAAATATCGACTGGAATCAGCTTTCCCTAGAACGCTTAAATTTGATTCAATCTAAAATAAGCAAAGCAATTGAGATCAAGAGAGAGGAATTGACCAAATCTACTGACAATATAACCCGAATTCATGGGTACAAGGCAAGTTTAAACAAAGTCTCTCCCAGTCGTCTACGTAACTCAATATCTGAATATCATAAGTGTGTGTTTGGAATCAGTCTTGGAAGCAAAAATTTCGTTAATCCTAAGCGCATAGAAGCCTGTATCAAATGGATTAGCGAAAACTTTCAGTCTTGCCTAGTATTAGTTGCGGATAGTGTATACAGATTGACAATCGAGGTTAGACAAGGGCTTAAAGGGCATGAAGCAAAGCTCTTGGCAATTCGCAGTGGAGAGAAGTTTGTCAACGAAAATTATTTCTTGTTTGAGCAATACTCCCAAAGTTGTGAATTTGAGTTTAAAATGGCTTCGCAAATTGAGAAGCAATCAGAATTTGAGATTTACTATCACCAGCTCCAGTGTCTTTATCAAAAGAATCAATCCTTTCAAAAGATTATAAATTCCTTTGGCGAGAAATATCTCAATCGAGTTGAAAAGGTACAAGAGGAAAATAAGCACATAGAACATTCTCTCCAGGAAAAAATGTACCTTAGTACAACCTACATTCTTGAAGAGTCTGCTTTAAATGCCTGCCTTGTCAAAGAAGGATGGTCAGTTCTTGTTTATCCAGGTTCACTCAAAGCTTTTGAAGAAATTGCGGAGGGTTTACACCCAGAAGTACCTGAACCCCTCAAGCAGATAGTCTTGGTAGGCTTGCGTATCAGATAGAATACCTTCGTTGGTCAACATCCTGATTTTTTTTAGGCTACCACGGATTGGCGGAGCAGCAATTTCTCTAGAAAGATCCCACCCACGGTGCAGAGTGCGGCGAAGCCGCACCTGGAGCTTTAAAATTTAGATGGGCTTGCCCTGAAGTTTAATTGAAATGAGAATAACCTCTACTTCAACTAAAATTCTATAGGTCGGCTTTTATCATTAAGTGCTTTCCAAAATAAATCCATATCATCTGTCTTAAGATGTTCTGCCATGCGATAAACTCCAGGTTCTATAACTTTTTCAGTCGTTGTAAGTTTGACTACACCAAGGAGTTGCATTGTCACAATTGGGTCAATATATTCTGTTTTGACACCTTTTTCATGTTTAGCAAAAAAGTTTATAACCAAACCATTTGCTAACAGTACTAGTCTTTTATATTGACCATTAAATTGAATATCATATACAGTACCAATATCATGATGAAAGGATTTGTTAATTGAAATATTACTTTTGATTTTATGCCGAATCCATTCAACTAAAGAAAAAAGCCATTTACTAGGTTCGACATCATTTAAACCGATGCTCTTGATGAATTCAGGATAGTCTTTAAGCTTATCTACGATAAAATCAGATGTTTCCGAATCAGAAAGTACTTGATGAATGATTTGGGTCTCACTATCTGAAATAAAACACAACTTCTGGTCATAATATTTCTTGTACCAGATTAACTGTTGATGAATATCGATTGTATTTTCGGCAATAATTTCTAATAACTCGTCTAGAAAAACTATTACCTTTCTAAATTCATAATCCTTCGATGAACCACTGGTAAGAATTAGTTCATCTACACTATTATCTCCAATATTTTTCCTAGTCAAAAACGCATTAATATCCAATTCATCAAGCACAGGCAAGCCAGTTATCCCAATTATTGTATCAATATGATTTTGAATTAGGCGTGTAACTTTTCGGAAAGATAGTATTTGTTCAGGAACTAATAAGGTAACTTTTTTCAAGGAATTTTCCTTGCTAAATATTTGACTCATTCCTTGCCCATTGGGTAACAATTCAATTTTCTGAGGGACATACCCATATTGATGACGGATTGATTCCCACAAACTATTCAATTTGTTAGTTTGACCCCATAGTGTCTGCAAGGAAGACTCTGGGCAGGGGAAAGAATTAGTTATGACTAATTCATTAAAAGATTCGTACTTTGGAGAAGATGAGAAAAATTCTAGCACTGATTTCTCAATATTATCGCTATATAATTGAGGGTGACGCTCACCAAAAGCCAAATCAACAATCACTGGTAAACAAGTATCTTCGACAATATATCTACCCAAATTTAAATAATCAACTTTTGTGGCAGCATAGGGAAATCTTTGACTATCAATTTCTCTCGAAAATGGTCGATCGGTAATATCTACAGCAAAAACATGACTTGTACTATTTTGCATTTCTGTAATTTCTTCAACCAATCGAGTTCCGATTGCACCATTACCCCCAATGACGGCTATTTTCCGTGTTTCAAATGTTGGTAGTCCTAATCTACCTAGGGCTGTTGAAGTTGAGTCAATAATAGCTTGTGAAACCCCTTTCGCCTCAAAAATGACCTTGAGGTCATCCCGTGCTGTAGAAAGCACGGGAAGCAAAGCCTTTCCTCCATTGGATTGAATTGCTTCTAAATCTCTTCGTTCTCCAGCACCAGTTACTTCAACAGCACCAGTTATAATATCTTCATCAACAGCTTTTTTGAATAGAGCATGTAAGCGATGGGTTGAGTCTTGATAAATTTTATAAATTAAAGGTACAGCATATCCTCCATCTTCATAAATCAAGAGTTTTTTATTCTGCTTGACACATTTTTCAACGCAGCGAACGAGTTCCGTTTCAACTAACGCTGTCATGGCACTCATATAGTTTCGATTAACTTCCGATTTTTCATATAGGCTAGTAAATAATTTTTCTTCAGCATTGTGGATAAAAGAGGACTGGTTAAAGTCAAATTTGTATTGCGTTGGCTCTATAGGGTGTTGAATCGAACGTAAACATCGATAGGTTTGACGAGAAACATGATCTAACATCCTCATGATTGGCCAATTGCTTTCACCATAAGGAATCCCAATAAATGCATCAATCTTAAACCCTAAGGCATCCAAAGTTTGTAAAGTCATGACAACTTCATGAGTTCGATGATGAAGCACAAAGAGATTATAGGGATTGCTAGATTGAAGGCTTAATTTTTCAGGTAAATTATCGTAAACATTTTGCTGAATTGGCATATTAATGCTTGAAATCATCTCTTCAACATGCTTGCCAAGAGATAATTGATTCTCACCAATATAAATAAAAATATTCGCTGTTGTCGTAGAAGATGCTCTATCATAATGTATGCCCTTTACTTCCCATTGAACAAAGAAGGTTTGCTGATGTGAGTCATACTGCTTATTTACAATTAGGCAACCATGTTTTCCTGAAGTACCAGGAGTGCAGATAATCTCAAATAAATCTTTCGGCAGCTCTTCATTTATATGATTATTACCAATCTGAGAAAAGAGGGTATTTAAAACCATAACACCAGAGGGAGTTCCCGGTTCTAAAATTTTTTGAAGTATATTAGGAGTCGAAAAAAATGCAAGTTCTATATCTTCTTTTTTGGGAACAACACCTGTAATTGAGTCCAAACCCGATAATATAAAGTGATGTTGATCTCTGATGACCAGTTTTTTATTTAAGGGAGTAATACTATCACATTGATAAGCTTCAGCAGAAAGTTCTTCACATAAAAAATAAAGGTAGTAATTGCCCAGAGTTTGTTGAGCGACTAATGAATTCCCTTCCCGAACTTGGGCCGAGAGAAGGGTTGCAATATTTTGGGTAATTTTATAACCACTCTCAGGATGATCTTGATAGAGTCTAGTAAATGCGTCTTTTGAAACTTTTAATAATTTTGCTTCTTTTGAAGCACATATTGCTGAAGTTGGAGAAGGAGATTTATCGATAAAGGAAATTTCTCCCAAGGATGTTCCCTGGCTTTTCTCCGCAATTTTTTTTAATCCAATGGTTCCTTTTTCCACATTTCCCTGCAAAGCTGGATCGATAAAAATATCAACTTTGCCTTCGAGGACAACATAGAGATCGTGACTTTCTGTTCCTTCGTCAAAGATATGCTCTCTATCATGATATTCCTTAATTTCACTAATTTCTAAGATTTTTTTACGCTGAGCTTCGGTTAGACCTTTAAATACAAGAAGTTGTGCTAATATTTTTTCAATATTCATTTTCGAGATTTCCTGTTCAAAGATTGTTTGATGTGTTTTTCAGAACATGGTGCTTTTTTCCTTCCTATGTACGCAACTGTACGATAGTTGACATACTCACCGACCTGAAGGTGCGGTGATTCTTGACGCTTCGTTGAATGACGCTACCGAAGTAGTCTTACTCTTTCTCTGCGTCCGTTTAGAGTCGTGGCAATGCCCTATCCCGACTTTGTTTATATTTTTGCTAGCATTTTCGTCTCGGTCGTGTTCAATTCCACAATTCAAACACTGAACCGTCCGAACTTTTAAATCAAGTTTTCCCCATTTATAACCGCATTCTGAACAAACTTGACTCGTCGGTTCCCATCTACTAATTACTCGAAAATCTCTACTTAGTTTTTCGGATTTAGCTTCGCATAAAGTTCTAAACTCTCTCCACCCTTGCAAGCTAATTGACCGGGCAAGCTTGCGGTTTTTAACCATACCCGACACGTTTAAATCTTCCAAAACAATAACTTGGTTTTCGTTAACAATCTTGGTTGAGAGTTTGTGTAGAAAATCTTTGCGAGTATCTGCAATTTTGTTATGCAGTTTTGCTATTTTGATTCGAGTTATATTTCTTCGCTTTGAGTCTTTTAGTTGCCGTGCCAGCTTTTTTTGAAATTTGCGAACTTTTCTATCAAGAACTGAGTAATTAGGACTTTGAGATTTTTCCCCGTTACTCATTACGGCAAAAGTTTTAATGCCCAAATCAATACCGATACTTTGGTTTTTAGCATCAATATCAACAGGTTCAACTTCTACCACAAAGCTTAGAAAATACCTGTCAGCACAATCTTTGATTACCGTTACCGAACTCGGAGCAGACGGCAGATGTCTAGACCAAATAGGTTTTACATTACCAATTTTTGCAAGATAAACTTCATCATTTTTAATTGAAAAACCACCAATTCTAAACCGTGCTGATTGCTTATTCGTCTTCTTTTTAAATTTAGGACTACCTACCTTTTTGAGGCAGCGCGGCGTGCGCGGGGGTTCCCCCCGTTGTAGCGACTGCCGTACCTTTACGCTTTCCTTTAAGAGAATCAAAAAAGTTTTTGAAAGCCGTTCCTAAATCTATTACAGACTGCTGCAACGGAATATTGGAAACATCACTCAACCAAGAACGTTCTTCTGTTTTCTTGGCTTGAGTGATTAACAACTTTTGCAAGCTGCCGTTACTTGGTAGTTTTTCAGACTTCTTGCATAACGCGCTTAGCATCGTTCCAAACTACCCGAACGCAGCCAAACAACTGAGCTAAAAGCTTTTGCTGTTGGTCTGTTGGGTAGAAACGATACTGATATCTAGCTTTCATGGTTAATTATATAATTGGTCTGCATTTTAATTATATATCGGTCTGCATATAATGACAACCCAGTTCCGCAGAGAAAGACATAGTGTTACAGACTTGAAGATTCACTTGGTCTGTGTAACTAAATATCGTAGGTCTGTATTTACAGCTAAAAGTTTAGATTTAATTGAAAAAACATTTGTAGAAGTTGCAAAAAAGATGGATTTTCAAGTATTAGAGTTTAACGGGGAAGGGAACCATGTTCACTCACTGATTGAATATCCACCTAAACTATCCGTTTCTCAAATAGTTAATGCGTTAAAAGGAGTATCCAGTCGTCGCTATGGGCAAGCTGGATTTAAAAAACCCCACAAACAATCATTGT
The DNA here is from genome assembly GCA_002361335.1 of Richelia sp. UBA3308. Lineage (GTDB taxonomy): Bacteria > Cyanobacteriota > Cyanobacteriia > Cyanobacteriales > Nostocaceae > Rivularia. The sequence goes on along the minus strand of DESS01000142.1, from coordinate 51,593 downwards.
GGAGTCCTAGCTATTTTGCTATTTCTGTTGGCGGTGCGCCGTTGGAAGTTTTAAAAGAGTATATTAAAAATCAAGAAAAGCCGTCCTAAAAGGACGGGG
>DESS01000142.1:42987-51462 GCA_002361335.1 Richelia sp. UBA3308 | reverse complement strand
GTCAACGACCCCCGACTTTAAGTCGGGGGCTTCCAGCCTAAAAACTGGTAGCCCTAAGTTAACCAGACTTCTGTTAACGATGAATATTTTAAATTGGCAATTACTGTTTAACATAGGCGGCTAGCTGATCCCAGAGTTGAGGAAATTGTTGACGGAATGCCTCAGGCTGAGCAATCTCCATTGGTTTCAATAATTGTTTGAGAACGATGAGTTTCATAGTAATAGCCTCCCTCAGGATGCATTTCCAAACCCAACTTTTGAATGAGGTCGTGTTTATTGACAATTGTGATTGTGGGGTAAAAAAACTTCTTGTTCTCTAGTGGAAAGGAGCCTAAGGAAGGACTAGTTGGCGTAAATCTGGTGCAAGGGATAAGAGAAGTTCTGCTTCTTTTGAGGCACTATCGATAAGCTCAAAATTTGAAAATGTAAAGCCTGGTGCAACGGAACAGCCCACCAAAACACTACCTTCAATGGGTTGTGCTGCTTGCCATACACCTGAAGGTACAACATAACAGAACTGGTTTTCGCCCGGTGACAATGTAATGCGTTGTGGTGGTGAATCGGTGCCATCCCAGAGGTAGAGGTAGAGACCTATGCCTTTATAGAAATTCCAAACTTCATCGCCGATAACCTTATGGAACCTACTCTTTTCGTCTTGGTTCAGAGAAAAGTAGATATGAGTAAGAGCAGACTCCAGGCTAGAATCCCTTGTACTTACTGAAATGTTTGATCGGAATACCTCCTGGTATCTTCCTCCTTCAGGGTGTTCTATGAACTCAAGTGGTTTATTTATAAATATTGCCATAAATTCTACATAATTTTAAATTTCCAGACAATAATAACCCAAGTTGGGAGTTTGTAAAAGAGCAGGTTTTTAGACTAGTTTCCTTAGGCTAAGTCGCTGCATAAAGTAGTGCCGTTTCCTCTGCATTTACCTGGGAATACAGTTTTAATTGCAAATCTAAAAATCTTCTCAAACGGCGATTCGCTTTGGTTGTGAAACGCAAAGCATCCCCTACAGTTAATTGAGCAATGCCAGATTTTATTCTTGTCTTAAGAGAGCATTTTTTTGTTTTGTTCGTTCAAATAATTGACGAAACTTAATAATTGTTCTACCTTCGTTGAAGACTCAGCAGTAGAATAGTTTTTGAACATCCTACACTCAACTGATAAAAACCTCCATGGACGAAAAAACAATTATGGAAAATATGGAAAATATTGACTGGAATCAGCTTTCCTTTGAGCAGTTGAAGTTACTTCAATCTAAAATTAGTAAAGCAATGTATATCAAGAGACAGGACTTGAATTTGACTAATTCTACTGCCAAGATGACCCAAACTCATGGTTACAAGGCAAGTTTAGCCAAGGTATCTCCCAATCGTTTACGTAGCTCACTATCTGAATATAATAAGTGTGTTTTTGCAATCAGTCTGGGAAGCAAAAATTTCCTCTTTCCTAACCGCATAGAAGCCTGTATCAAATGGATAAGCGAAAACTTTCAGTCTTGCCTAGTGCTAGTTGGTGATAGTGTATACCGATTGACAATCGAGATAAGACAAGAAATTAAAGGAGATGAAGCAAAGCTCTTAGCAATTCGTACAGGAAAGGAGTTTGTCAATAAAAACAATTTCCTGTTCGAGAAATACTCCCAAAGTTGTGAATTTGAATTCAAAATGGCTTCCCAAATTGAGAAGGAATCAGAATTTGAGATTTATTACCAGCAACTCCAATGTCTTTATCAAAAAGACCAATCCTTTCAAAACATGGTAAACTCATTTGGCCAAATATATCTCAATCGGGGTGAACAGCTCGAAGAGGAAAATAAGCAAATAGAAGATTCTCTGAAAGAAAAAAGGGTTTTGAGTACAACGTACCTTCTTGAGGAGTCGGCTTTATTTACCTGTTTGGTCAAACAAGGATGGTCAGTTTTTGTTTATCCCGGCTCAATCAGAACCTTTGAAGAAATTCCGGAGGGTTTACACCCACAAGTACCTGAACCTCTCAAGCAGATGGTCTGGGTAACCTTGCGTCTTAAACAGAGTATTAAAGCAGGTGATTCCTCTGTAACGGAAACTAAAAATAATCATTATTGAGTCAATAATTAAAAGAAATTGAATTCTCAAAATATATAATTTACTTTGTTGTAAAATCTATAACCAAATATACAGGGTAAAAGGTATGACCACTGCAAGCGCTTTAGAAGGGACATCATATGCCAAGAAAAGATACAACATTACTGCACCTGTGAGCCTTGATGTGGCAAAGAACTATCTCAGAGCAATAGTGGCGATCGCCAGTGCAGATGGTGAGTTAGCGCAGGAAGAATTAGATTGGTTTGTTGAAGAACAAAATCTGGTGGGAGTACCATCTGATTTCATAGAAGAAAATATCATCAAATTCGATGGCAAAAATGCCAGTATTGAAGAACTATTAGGTGGAATTCATTATGATTTTCCGCTAAATTTTCGCCGTTGTATGTTGTATCAAGCCATCAAAATGAGCCGTGCTGATGGAGTATATCACGAGAAAGAAAAAGCAGCTGTTGCACGAGCAGCTCAAATTTTAGGAATTGAACGAAGTGTAGTTGTTAGTCTTGAGTCTTTAGTAGAAATAGAAGAGTCCGCAGATAGGTTAAGACTAGCGATATTTGAAACTGAGGTTTAACAGTTTAATTTATCAATGATTATTTTTTTAGTTCATTTTTCGGCGTTGTATAAGTACGAAATGATTGTGCTAAATTTGTCAGCAATTTTCAATTGCTTCAATCACCAATTAATCTCGCATTTATACAACGCCGATCTTTTTTTTCCATTTGTTGTTTAACTACGAAAATTCAATCCATTAGTCTTCGCAGTTTCAGTTGATGCTAATTAACCAAGAAGTATTTGCCTGTTAGGTAAGTAATTATACTGTATAGTAAAGGTGAATCATGTAGAGGAAAAAAACATGACCACTCAAACAAGTTTTGAAATCACAGCATATGCGAAGAAGCAATATAATGCCTCTGGACCTATAAATTTTGATGTATCTAAAAACTATATTAGGGCTCTAATGGTCATAGCTAGTGCTGATGGGGAGTTAGCACAGGAAGAATTAGATTGGTTGGTTGAAGAACAACAGATGCTGGGAGTACCATCGGACTTGATAGAAGAACATATCCTAAAATTTGATGGGGAAAATGCGGATATTGAAGAGCTATTGGGTGGTATTCATTATGATTTTCCTGGAAATTTTCGTCGTGGTATGTTATACCAAGCCATAAAGATGAGCCGTGCTGATGGAGTCTACCACGAAAAAGAAAAAGCAGCTGTTGCACGAGCAGCCGAAATTTTAGGAGTTGAACGAAATATTGTTGTTAGTCTTGAGTCTTTAGTAGAAATAGAAGAGTCAGCAGATAGGCTACGATTAGCGATATTTGAAACTGACGTTTAATATTATAGTACTCAACCTGATAAGACGGGGATCGATCAGGGAGTAGTGAGTAGTAAAAATATTACCAGTCCTACTTACTTGATACAGCATATTTTATCAAAGTGAGGTATATTTAGACTTGCCCCGGATGCCCGTACCAGAAGATTTGTATAATTAATGGTTCTCGTTTATCTGCAAAGTGCTGTATAACAGTATTAATTTGTAGATTTTTTTTAGATTACTGCCTTCCCGGTAAAAGATTATCGAACTAATTGAGGGAGGGAGAGAGGGAGTCAGAGAGAGATTTTTACAGGAAATCGGATCAGCGTGATAGGAGTAGTTGATATATGGAAGATTTAGATTACTTTTTAGACAAATACGATGCCTTACCCTTAGATACTGATAAATACAAAAATAGTTATATAGGCTGGGCTTTAGAATTTTTTCTTGACGAAACCGAAATCTTAAATCCTTGTTTAGATATTACTTTAAGATTAGATTTAACAGATGCAGAAAAGAATTATCAAGATAATTTCCAAAATCAATATTCAACTTTTACGTCTTTCTTAATCTGGAAATTACTTCAAGCACTTAAAAAACATACTCCTTTTTGGTGGAGATTTATTAAAGAGAAAGAAAAATGGTATCAAATTAATAACCCGCCATTATATTTTATAATCGCAGTGGGCGGGGATGCTCGATTTGGAGAGTTTATCATCAATAATGCCACAAAATTAGGATGGCTTGAATTTTCCCAACTATACAAAAATGGTAAGGACAGTGTTTTAGTTAATCCTGTGTTGGCTTCGGATAGAAAATATGCTTACAGATTCGGTCAATATATTGCGAATCTTCCTTCTTTGGATTTTTTAGGTTTTACCATGCATACATCTCGTAACAGTACCCAAAGTTTTTTCTACTTTGGAAAGAGAACTTATGACGAAATTAAGAAAAGATTAACGCTACCTTTTGCGATCAAATTTCATCATAGCAATTTAGATTTATTTATGATCGAACTGCTAGTTAAAGATTATCAAGTTGAATTATCTAAGGCTGATTTGTTTTAGTAAAATAAGCCAAAAAAACTTGATTTTTCGTTTTTAGCTCTTAGAGGATGTTTGGAAAGTATCGATTTATTGCATTATCCCCCTATCCCCCCTTGAAAAAGGGGGGTTTGATGGCAATGGTTATCTCCCCAGGAATACGCATTACACTGCTATTTGCATCCAATAATATACGTCGGTGGTTCCGCAATGTCCTAGCTTGCTCTTGTGCAGCTCGCAATTCAATCGCAGCATTCGGTTTTAGATTCGAGAAATATTCTTTCTCAAAAATCTCTGAGCGGATAACATACTCAAATGTTTTGTGTCCTTTAGCTTCTTTGAATCCAACGCTATTAAGAAACCCATACAATTCCTCCCGCATGAGAAAATAGCGATTAGCTACAGCATCTGCTGCGCCCATAAGATTATCCTTAACCTTGGTAATCTGTGCAAATTCATCTCGTTCTTGGACATCATTAAAAAGAAAGCCAAGATTTATAAACACCCCACCTGGCTTGAGTACTTCAAATACACTGTCGTACAGATGATACTGCTTTTCGGCTCTGATTTCGTGATTTCCGCTTTTGATTACAACCCGATCGAAGTAATTTGTTGGTAGCTTCTCTCCCGATTCTAAATCCATCATGGATAGCACATCTCCGTTGAAGATAGAAACTCGCTCGGAATCAATAGAAGCTCTTGCCAATTCCGTTTGTACCGAGGAATACTCAAGTAAGGTAATCGAAGGAAGTTCAATATTCCTACAAGAACAATAGTTAATTATACCACGGGTGAGGTTTCCATCTCCTGCCATCGCATCAAGTACGTTTTCTGCATTTTCTAGATCGAGAAGCTTAACCAAGGATTCAAGAAAGTCTTCATCAAAACCGTTTATCCTATCCTGGTTATATTTACCGACAATATCATATGCGGTCTGTACTACCTTTGATTGAAAATTTTCTGAGGTCATTTTCCGTTTTTAGTTTATATGTACTATTGTAAACTCTATTTATGGGTTAAATTCATCAAGATGAAGCTGTTTCACCTTCCCTTTTTGTATTAATTTATCTGTGACTCTAAATAATTGATTAAAATTATCTTTTTCTTCAAAGAAAAAGACTATTAATGACACAGGTTTTGGGTCACTAACATGATATTTGAATTCTGGAAAATTTATTCTTGTTGTACCCATTTTACAAAACAGATTTCCTGGATCGGGAAAAGTGGCTGTAGTAATTGTATACTTACACTTACATCTAATCATATATCTGACTTCTGCTGTTACCATTAATGGCAATATGGGAGAGTTACGATAATTTTTATTTATAGCTAAACGGTTTAATTCATAAGAACTATCTTGTTGTAAAAATTTTGGTATTTGAATATAATTCTCCACTTCAAAACGACCATTGAGTCGATTAATCATACGATGTACTCCTATGAGCTTTTCACCATAGAAACCACCCAGTTGGATTGATACCGAATCATAATCGTCAACCAGTATATTTCCTAAAGGACTTTCTTGAATTTTTAAATTTGAGGAATTCCCGGATGGTGGAATCCAACCTAATTCTTTCACATAAACATCATAGAGCAACCTTTTGGCTAAAATCTTTTCTTCCAATGTTTTCAAGACTCGCACCGAATAAAATTCCATTTACACAAAACCTTTTGAACTTTTTTGTCTACACCAAGCTTATTTTAATATAGCCATTTTCACTTGAATCGAACACAAATGATTAACCCCCCTCTCCAAAATATCGGAGAGGGGAAGGGGTGAGGTTCCGCTTATTGTATTGCAATCAAGTAAAAACCGCTATAATTATCGAAAAAATTCCAAAATACCGATTATTTTCAGCATTTTAGACAATAAATAATCTGTTTATTTACACCAGACTATAATATGCTTTCCTATAAAAAATAAAAAAACCTAACGATATTATTCTTGTTAGGTAATAGTTTTATTTACTTATGCTTAATTAAGCAAATAATAATTTAGTAAGGACCAAAAAATAAATTTCCAGGAGCCTCAGGATCATCGCTAGTATGGAATTGTCTTAGTAATTCTACAAATTCGTCTTTAGATATAAGACTGTCACCATTAAAATCTAACTTAGGAAAGGTTTCCTCAGCTACTTCTTCAGGAACTCGCCAACTGGAAAGAACTGTTTTGTATTCTTTAACAGTAATGACACCATTTCCATCTAAATCAAATAAGTCGAAAACTTGGTTGGCAAGATCCAAATTAGTTTGGTACATTGATGGATCGTTTATACGGCGATCGCCATGTTCTAGCCATTCTTCTAACTGGACTTTTCCATCGTTATTTTTATCGGCATCCTTTCTCAGATGTTCCCAATCCTCGATAAACTTAGTATGGAGTTGATTATACTCTGGTGAATTCTCTTCCAGATTACGGATTTGGGCTAAACTTTGAAAGATCATTTCAAAGTCTCTCCTTTCCACTATACCGCTTGCATCTGTGTCATAGACATCGAATAGTCGAGTCCATTTTCTTGTTTGAAGTTCTGTTAACATAGGCTGGTGTTTTTTGTTGCGGTTTTCCCTTGGATAAAATCGAGTTATTATGCTTTGAATAGACTATAAGTACTCCGCAACGGACTAAAAACCGTTACTATCTCAATTGAAAACCGCTATATTTTTCTTAAATGTAATTTCGTTGTTATATTACATACTCCTTTCCTATTTGACAAGTATTTAAAATTACATTTTGACCTATCTCAGTTTTTCGGTTTACTGCCAATTTATCTGTTTAAACTCTCAATTTGTCTAACCACAGTCAAAGCGGAATAACTCACGCCCGCAGTACCTTCACCAGGATGAGTTGAATCTCCCACTAACCACAAATTATTTATTGGTGTCCGATTGGCAAAACCAAAAGGACCAAAAGTTGGTATTCTTTGCCCTATACCGCCAACCATACCTTTATCTCTAGCTGTGAAATTATAAAAAGTACGGGGTGTTGCTGCTTCTTGATGAATAATAGTTTCTGGTTTTAAATAAAAGAATTTTGCCAGATGAGATATGGCTTCTTGTGTAAATTCTGTCTTTATTACATCGTAATTTTCCTGATAAAACCACTTATCTACATCTACAAAAGAAGAAGCAATAATAGTAGCTTTTCCTACAGGGGCACGACCATCATTGACACGACTTACAGAAACAAATAGGGAATTATTCTCACCAATGGGACCATTCCCATCATATAAAAATTGTAGATGGGGGGGACATTCGGGGGGAATCGCGCTTTGATCGACCCCTAAATAAATTACAAAGGCACCAGATGCAGGGGGTAAATTTTCTACTCGCTTTTTATAACCTTTAGGAGCTTTTTCTCCCAATAACTGTACTAAATTTTGAACTGTGACATTAGCAACTACGTGTTCTGCCGATTCAGTCCAAGATTCTCCAGTTTTTTGGTTGCGAATAACTATAGCGCTACAGTTATTATTCTCTACTTTTATATGTTCTACGGTATGACGCATTAATAATTTACCGCCATCCCTTTCTAAGGATTCAACAAGGCGATCGCTTAATACCTGCATACTTCCTTCCAGGTGGAACAATCCTTGGGGTTCCTGAGATACACTTAATGCTGTCGCTGCATAAAGTAATGCCGTTTCTTCTGCATTTACCTGGGAATAAAGCTTTAATTGCAAATCTAAAAATGTTCTCAAACGATGATTATTTCCTTGCCCAGTGAAACGTAAAGCATCCCCTACAGTAAATAAAGTATAGGGAACTGTAACTAAAGTATCCGGACGTACAGCTTGGGTTAACTGTAGTAAATCCCACCAATTCCGGGGTGGTAATACAGGATCCCGTGCTTGAAATTTCCAACTTGCTTTAAATAAAGTTGACAGTAAATTCCAAAAAGGCTCGCTACCAGGAAACTGCCGTAAACGTTCCTCATGCCATTTTTCCGGGTTGCGCCAAACGTTAATAGGATTACTTTCTCCGGGTAAGTATACTGCACAAGCAGGGTCACAAGGGGTAGCTA
>DESS01000142.1:42576-42971 GCA_002361335.1 Richelia sp. UBA3308 | reverse complement strand
GGTAAATCAATTTCTAACTCAGAGAAAATACGGTGATGAATTCCTCCTGGTTCCAAACCCGCTACCTGAGTCGCACCGACATCAAAAGTAAAACCCTTGCGTTTGAAAGTAGAAGCACAACCTCCCGGTACAAGAGCTTGGTCTAAAATTAATACTTCGTAACCTCTGCGGGCTAATAAAGCGCCAGCAGTAAGTCCGCCAATTCCAGCGCCGACAACGACTACACGGGATTTACTCTTGCCTTTTGACATTGATAATTACTTTATATATCTTAATATATCTATTTATTATTTTACAGTATTTCAAGCAAAGCCCTGGGTTGTTATGGGATTTGGGGGATATTTTTGGGTTATGTTCCTAGATTGTGGAAACATAATTCTAAATTCTAAATTCTA
>DESS01000142.1:16912-42447 GCA_002361335.1 Richelia sp. UBA3308 | reverse complement strand
TTCTTAATTCTTAATTCTTAATAGTTATGATATATAAGTAAGACGCTCTGACTGATAACTACAAATGTCCTCAACTCTGCTAAAGTACCCTCGTCTAAATGCCCCTAAGCTACGACACTTACCCAATGGTTTGACGATAGTAGCAGAGCAAATGCCAGTAGAAGCGGTTAACCTTAATTTATGGGTTAATGTGGGTTCGGCAATGGAAAGTGATGCTATTAACGGGATGGCTCACTTTTTAGAGCATATGATTTTTAAAGGAACTAAACGACTGGCAAAGGGGGAGTTTGAACGTAAAATTGAAGAGCGTGGTGCCGTTACAAATGCTGCGACTAGTCAAGATTATACTCATTACTATGTAACTGCTGCTCCTCAAGATTTTGTCAAACTCGCACCTCTGCAAATTGATATAGTAATGAACGCTTGCATCCCGGATGATGCTTTTGAAAGGGAACGTTTGGTAGTACTTGAAGAAATTAGGCGCAGTGAAGATAATCCCCAACGGCGTACTTTTACAAAGGCGATGGAAACCGCTTTTGAAAATTTACCATATCGCCGTCCTGTATTGGGACCAGAAGCGATAATTTCTCAACTGCAAGTGGAGCAAATGCGTTCTTTTCACGCTGAAAATTATCAACCAAAGTCAATTACTGCTGTTGCTGTAGGTAATTTACCGGAAGTTGAGTTAATTGAAATTATCGAGTCGAGTTTTGCTAATCTTGAGAGACGAGATGCTGCTAATGTCGAAATTCAAGATATATCTTTTCTACAGCCAGAGCCAGCATTTACAAAAGTTGTTCGTGGGGAATATGTTGACGAAAGCCTTCAACAAGCAAGATTAATCATGTTGTGGCGGGTACCTGGGTTAATGCAGTTAAATCAAACTTATGCTCTAGATGTACTTTCAGCTATTTTAGGACATGGACGCACATCTAGATTATGGCGCGATTTACGAGAAGAACGGGAGCTGGTTAACTATATATCTGTAAGTAATATGACTAATCGGCTACAAGGTACTTTTTTTATTTCAGCCCATTGTACGGTAGAAAATTTAGCTGCTGTGGAAGTTGCAATAGTTGAACATATTCGCAAAATCCAAACAGAAATACAAGAAGCAGAAATTAGCCGAGTTCGTAAACGTGTAGCCAATAGGTTCATTTTTGCCAATGAACGACCTAGCGATCGCGCTAATTTATATGGATATTATCAAACTTTGGTAGGGGATTTAGAACCAGCTTTTGATTTTCCTTATCATATCCAAGCCCAAGATGGAGAAACTTTGATGGAAGCTGCAAAAAAATATCTATCTACTGATGCTTATGGGATAGTAGTTATGAAACCCGAAGAGAGTTAGTGGTTAGTGGTTAGTGGTTAGTGGATAGTTGTTAGTTGTTAGTGGTTAGTGGTTAGTGGTTAGTGGATAGTGGTTAGTGGTTAGTGGTTATTTTTTACTCGTTACTCGTTACTCGTTACTCGTTACTCGTTAGTGGTTAGGGCGTGTTTTCAAACCCCAAGCGCTCTCAGGCTAAAGCCGCTTTGCTACAGATACAAAGCCCTTAAAGAAGCTCAGAAACCAAGATTTTTCATAGTCCGCGAAGGCGGACTTTTTAGGTATAGCCTCACCCTTACAGGGTGATGACTACGTGGTTAGTGGATAGTTGTTAGTTGTTAGTTGTTATTTTTTACTCGTTACTCGTTACTCGCTACTCGTTACTCGTTACTCATTACTCAACCCCCACAGAATGCTAGTTTAACCGGACATGATATTAGTGGTTAGTGGTTAGTGGTTGGAAGTTGAAGCGATGTGGACTGAAATTGATACTCAAATTAGCCAAGTTACTGACGAACAATTCCAAACTCAGCAGCGACGAAGTGTTGGCGGCGGCTGTATTAATCAAGGTTATTGTTTAACTGATGGTAAGCGGACTTTTTTTGTTAAGTTAAATCAAGCTTCTCAAGTAGCGATGTTTGAAGCGGAAGCTTTGGGTTTAGAACAAATGTACGATACGGCTACTATTCGAGTTCCTAAGCCTATTTGTTTTGGTATTGCAGGAAATTCTTGTTATATCGTTTTGGAATGGTTAGAAATGGGTAGGGGTAATAGTCAATCTTCCCAAGATATGGGACGGAAGTTAGCTCAAATGCATAAAAAATCTCTTGGTAAGAGGTTTGGTTGGGATATAAATAATACTATTGGTTCGACTCCACAAATTAATACTTGGACTGAAAATTGGGTAGAATTTTTCACTAAACATCGTTTGGGATATCAGTTTCAATTAGCAAAGCGTCGCGGTGGTAGTTTTCCCCAAGCTGATGAGTTATTAAATGCTATTCCCGAGTTGTTAGCAGGGCATGAAGTACAACCTTCTTTGGTACATGGGGATTTGTGGGGAGGTAATGCTGGATTTATCGATAATGGTGAACCCGTTATTTTCGATCCTGCTACTTATTATGGCGATCGCGAAGTTGATATTGCCATGACGGAAGTTTTTGGTGGTTTCCCCGCAGCTTTTTATCAAGGTTATAACGAGGTGTTTCCCCTGAATTATGGCTACGAAAAACGCAAGAATTTGTATAATTTATATCATATTTTGAATCATTTTAATCTGTTTGGTGGGGGTTATGGTTCCCAGGCTAATGGGATGATTGCCCGAATTTTGCGGGGTTAGTACCGCTACCCGCAAGTCAAAATCGTAACCCTGTAGAGACGCAAGGGTATCGCGTCTCTACACAATTTCGGGAAACCAACCACTAAAATCATCCCCCCTCCAAAAGCAAAAGCACAAATTTCTCCAGATAATACTCTTCCTGGTGAAAGTTCGGTTGTTACTCCTAACCAGGAAATTAAAGGGATTCCCAGTGACAGAATTGATGGGCGAGCAATTCGCGGATCGAATTTGTTTCACAGCTTTACAGAATTTAATATTGAACAAGGACGAGGAGCATTTTTTAGCAATCCTACCGGTATTGAGAATATTTTGACCAGGGTGACGGGAGTATCTCAACAAAAGTGATTTTTAAATCATAAATTGTAGTTAATTTTACTGTGAAAACCATAAAATAAAATACTCATTTATTCCTTGACTTGTTAAACTTTAATTGACATTTAATTAAATGAAAAATCAACAATAGATGTATAACGAATTAGTTCTATTATCTCAATTGTTATCAAACGATAACTTTGCAATTAACCAATTACAATATCAACAATCACCAACAGTAGTTAATCTTTATTCTCAAAATCAATTCCAACCAAATAAGGGAAATTTCAGCGATATGCTGGAGGCATTAGGAGAGCGTGAAACAGGATTATCATCAGGAGATATAAGACAATATCAATTTGTTAATCCCCAACTATATTTTCTTGGTAAATACCAATTTGCAGAAATTTTGTTGATTCGGCTCGGTTATTACAAAGCTCAAGTTTACTTTGGCAATGGTGCGGATAAAAATTACTGGCAAGGTAAATGGACTGGTAAAAATGGTATTAATAGCAAAGCCGAATTTCTTAATTCTCCTGAAGCTCAAGAAACAGCTATTCGTGAAGCTTTTGGTGTTTATTGGCAAGATATCAACTATTTGCTCAATCAAAAAGGTAAGTCAATTGAATCTTATTTATCTCAAATAAAAACTTTTAATCAACAAGGAAAACCTAGAACAATCAAAATTACTCTTTCTGGAATAATTGCAGCAGCTCATCTCAAAGGTCCCGATAAAGTTGTAGATTTATTAGTAAATGGTAAAGTATCTCAAGACCCTTTTGGTACTTCTATTGTGGCGTATTTGGATGAATTTAGCGGATATCAAACAACACCGGAAGATTTTTTGCAGCTATAGTTAAATACTATTCAATATTCTTTTACCACGAATTAATTATTTTGCGGAAATGTATATTATTAAACATTGAACTGATGAACCTATTTTGAGATAATAACTGAAGCAAATTTTTTACAAGAATAACCAGGGCTAACATGACTGATATCATCAAAGGTACATCCTCTAAAGAATTACTTTTTGGCACTGCGGAAAACGATATTATTAATGCTTTAGCGGGAAATGATTTTGTCGTTAGCGGTGATGGTAATGACAAAGTTAATGCAGGTAAAGGCGATGATGTTGTATTTCTCGGAGATGGGGATGATAAAGCATTCGGGAAATCAGGAACTGATAATTTGAATGGAGATGATGGTAATGATTATCTAGATGGTGGGAAAGGAAACGATTTTTTAGTTGGGGATGCCATCGGAAATAGTGAACTACAGGGTGACGATACCTTGATTGGTGGTTCAGGAGAAGATAATATACTTGGTGGCCCAGGTGCAGACCAGATGTATGGTAATAAAGGTCAAGATTTAATTATTGGGGATTCTGGTGATGACTATGCATCTGGAGGAAAAGGTAATGATGATATATTTGGTAACTCTGGCAATGATGAATTATATGGCGATCGCGGTAACGATCAAATTGCTGGAGGACCAGGAAATGATACTGTAGTGGGAGGTTCGGGTAACGATACTTTATTTGGAGTAGGTGTTACCACCTCGAATATTGGTGTAAATGAGATAGATGTTTTGACTGGTAATAAGGGTAAAGATACCTTTGTTCTAGGTAAAGTTTTGGGAGATGATACTGAGCTTGTCTTATATAATGACGGAGATACTTCTACTGCTGGAATAAATGACTACGTGTTAATTACAGACTTTGAACGTAAAGATACCATTCAACTAGTTGGTTCAGATTCAGATTACATACTTGGTGCTTCTCCAGACGGTTTACCCTCAGGAACGGGTATATTTTTTAAAGACGATACAATTCCGGAGTTAATTGGGATTGTTGCAAATAAAGATGTAAATGATTTGAGTTTAGATAATACGAAGCAGTTTAATTTTATTTAGTTTAAATACCTGATATGCCCGATCGTCATCCCTCTCCTTACTAAGGATACTGCCGATCCTTCAGGGGTGACACCCATTATTAGAAGATTTTTCGTTGTTTCGCTAGATGTAGAGACGTTATATATAACGTCTCTACAAGATATATAGCGGTTTTCATTTGAGTAGAATACATTCTTGTGGTACGGGCCCCAGATGCCTGTGGGAATTCTACTAATTTTTTATGTATTGCATCCAACTGAAATTCGCTATATAACGTCTCTACAAACCAATTCGTGGGGAAACTATGGCGTACTCAACTTAAATTCGCTATATATCCCAATCAAATTACATGAAAACCCCCTAGTATCACAACTAGGGGTAAAAAGAGCTATTACCAATTCATACAACGTTTGCCTAAGTATATTCTCTAGATTCCCCCATATTCCATATATACCTAATATTTTTTGCGAACGGGCATAAAACCCGTCCGCTACAAAAATAGGAGTAAATTTTCTTAGGGAAAAGAGGTGTAATCCGAATATTACCATTAAAACGTATTTTGGTATAACTTTTAGCTGATATTTGCCAACTCTAATTCGGATTTTTCTGATTTAACTACTTTGACTTTACCGTCGTCATCAATATCTACAACTGCTGTATCGCCTGTGGTAATTTGACCTGAGAGTAAAGCTTCTGCTAATGAATCTTCTAAGAGGCTCATAATTGCTCTACGTAATGGTCTAGCACCGTAACTGGGATTATACCCTTCCTGCACCACTAACTCTTTAAAGCTTTCACTAACTTCTAAGCTAATTTCTTTTTCAGCTAAGCGCTTAGTAACTTCTTTGAGCATGATGTCGGCGATTTCTTTGATTTCGTCTTTCTGAAGTTGAGTAAAGACGATTATATCATCGAGACGGTTGAGAAACTCTGGACGGAAGTAATTTTTAAGTTCTTCGTTAACCAAAGTTTTAATGCGATTGTAAGTAGCTTCTGCTTGATCTTCAAAATCAAAGCCGATGCCGCCACCACCTTTTTCAATGACTCGCGAACCTATATTGGATGTCAAAATAATTAAAGTATTTTTGAAGTCTACTTTCCGACCTTTCGCATCAGTAAGATGACCGTCATCCAACATTTGCAGCAGCATATTAAATACATCGGGGTGTGCTTTCTCAATTTCGTCGAAAAGCAACACTGTATATGGTTTACGACGTACTGCTTCAGTTAACTGTCCGCCTTCATCGTATCCTACGAAACCCGGAGGCGAACCAATCAATTTACTAACAGTATGGCGTTCCATAAATTCTGACATATCCAAACGAATCATCGATTCTTCGGAACCAAAGAAATAGGAAGCCAAGGCTTTCGCTAATTCTGTTTTACCAACTCCTGTAGGACCTGAGAAAATAAAACTAGCAATTGGACGATTGGGATTCTTCAAACCAACGCGAGCGCGACGAATTGATTTGGAAACTGCACTAACTGCTTGCTCTTGCCCGATAAGCCGTTGGTGAAGGGTATCTTCTAAATGCAGCAATACCTCTGACTCGGATTCGGTAAGCTTATTAACGGGTACTCCAGTCCAACTAGCGACAATTTGAGCAATATCTTCTTCATCAACTACAGGCTTATTCAGACGTTCGCCGGTTTTGACATCTTGTAACTGTACTTCTAGTTCTAACTCTTTGTCACGGAGTTCCGAAGCTTTGTCAAAATCCTGTAATTTTACCGCTTGATTTTTGTCCTTGGCGATCGCAGTAATTTGACGTTTCAGTTCGCGATCGCTAGAAGCCATAGAATGACGCAAACGGACGCGAGAACCAGCTTCATCAATCAAATCGATGGCTTTATCTGGTAAAAAGCGATCTGAGATATATCGATCGGAAAGTTGAGCCGCTGCAACCAAGGCTTGATCGGATATCGTTAAATTGTGATGCTGCTCGTAAGCACCACGCAAACCCTGTAAAATCTCAATAGTTTCTTGTACTGAAGGTTCGCCAACTTTAATTGGCTGGAAACGACGTTCTAAAGCTGCATCACGCTCGATGTGCTTGCGGTATTCATCAAGAGTTGTAGCACCAATACATTGAAGTTCGCCTCTAGCTAACGCTGGCTTGAGGATATTGGCAGCATCCATACCACCTTCCATTCCACCTGCACCAACTAAAGTGTGAATTTCATCTATCACAAGGATGATATTTCCCGCCGTGCGGATTTCATCCATAATTTTCTTGAGACGCTCTTCAAAATCGCCACGGAAACGAGTACCAGCTACAACTAAACCCATATCAAGACTGATAACTTGCTTTTCCTGCAAGATATCGGGTACATCCTGATTGAAAATACGCTGTGCCAAACCTTCGGCGATCGCAGTTTTACCAACTCCAGGTTCGCCAATTAGTACGGGGTTATTCTTAGTACGTCTTCCAAGGATTTGAACAGTACGTTCAATTTCGTTTTCACGACCTACTACAGGGTCTAATTTGCCTTCTGATGCTAATTTAGTGAGATTTCTACCAAATTCTTCTAAAGTTGCCGATTGGTTGCGTTTGGTGCTACCACCGCCCACACCAGCACCAACAGATGCCACTTCACCCAAACGGCGGATCAAAGCAGTACGAAGTTGCTTCAAATCAACATCCAGGTTCTGCAAAACCTTAGCTGCAACTCCTTCACCTGCTTCAGTTAAACCTAAAAGCAAGTGTTCGGTACCAATATAATTATGTCCCAGAGAACGAGCTTCTTTAAAAGACTGCTCAAATAAAGTTTTAACCTTAGGAGTAAAAGGAATTTCTGGTGGAACAAAACCAGAACCTCTACCAATAATTTTTTCGACTTCGCGGCGTGCATCTCTAAGAGTTACACCCATATCCGTCAGCACTTTTGCAGCAACACCTGTTTCTTCTCCCAGCAACCCCAAGAGAATTTGTTCCGTCCCTACAAAATTGTGTCCCAGGCGACGTGCCTCCTCCTGGGCGAGCATAACTACTTTAATTGCTTCGGAAGTAAAGTGTTCAAACATAATGGGTTCTTGCTCCCTAGCTGAACGGTTAGCAGTGAAATCAAGTTCACTTTTTTCTGAACATTTGTCTACTTTTCTTAAGGATAATGTATCTTTATTTAATATATCGCGGCAGTAGGGAGACCCGTAAGCTATTGGGTGTAGTTGCCGTCCGTTTTCCAATGATGGTGAGACTAGGGGACTAGGGGACTAGGAGACAAGGGGACAAGGGGATGGAATTTTAAGATGCAGACCTTTTACCTCCAACCTTTAACATACAGATCTATTTATATGCTAATGGATATGCCAATAGAATAGTCAAAACGCAACATTTCAAGACTGCGATCGCCATATAATGATTCTATTTGCTGATGACAGCATTCGATGGCAAAATCGTTTAATTCTTCCGCTTCAATACCAAATAAGTCTTTAAATACTTCTGGTTCTACACGACAAAAACGGGGACGCTCAGCATAAATACTGCACTCCCGGGTGCTATGGTCGTAATTTACGCACCACCCATCAACGCCAACCATACTGAGATATTTTTCTAATTCTTCTGGAGTTAAATATTCTTCTAAATCGGGACGCTCTGTAGGCTCTAGATAGCAGCAGGCTCCACATTGCTTTACACATTGCCAAGTTGCCATTATTTTAATCCTGATTTTCAGTAATAAAGGTTACTAAATTTTTTATAAGTCGTGAAACATTTACCAATTAATTTCCTGATGGAATTGATTGGGAAACTATAGCAGTTTTGCAGTTGATTAGAATACATTATTGTGGTATTTGCATCCGGTGTCGTTGTGAATTATACTAATTTTCTTTGTATTGCACCCAACTGAAATTCGCTATATTCCCATGTCGGACATCCTCAAAACATTGTTTCCCCTGACAAATTATTAAAATCGATTGATTTTTTGTACTTTTTTATGTATTTTTCTATATTTTTGTTAAGTAAATTAATATTGAGCGTTGATTGACCGATATGATCTATATCCAGGAAAGAGTTTATTTTTTTTAAGACAATTGGGAGGACACGATGGAAGCTTTAGCCAATATAAATTGGGAAGTTATTTTTCAGCTAGTCTCTGTAGGACTAATCATGCTGGCTGGGCCTGCAGTAATTTTTGTACTGGCATTTCGCGGCGGCGATATGTAACAATTGCCAACGGAGTTACGAGTTTAACTTCTAACTCCGTTCCTACTAACTCCTTACTAATTCTAAAGCATTTAATGCAGCTTCGATAATATTATGGTAAGGAGGCTGAGAAATATCAACTTGAACAGCTTGTTCCCGATTTATTCCGAATAAACCAATACCATGTCCTGGCTTAACCGCTAAAATATTGTTTTCAGGACTCTTAATTCTTAATTCAGCTGAAGAACCGTTTTGATAGATACCGCATATGTACTGACGATGATTGTATTCAAATGTGGTTCTAACGGGTTTATCGTTATAAGTAAAAAAGAACTGAGAACTGGAAGGAAGTCTAACGCCTAATAATTCTAACTCGATAGAAGTATTACCGTTGAAATTGTTTTCTTTTAACTTATAAGCGATATCGACTCGGGGTGGTAAAGGAAAATAATCGCGCCACCGCCAAGCTATACCCTTAATTTTATATTGTTCTTCGTCAATGATTTGAGCAACAGTAAATTTAATATGACCTTTACCAACGATTTGCTGTTCAACTACTTTAACATTAGGAGTCCAAAAAACTGGATTAGGGTTATCAATTCCACAGGGTTCTAAAGCATTGAGCTGTTGGTAAAATTCTGAATTAACTTGATTTAGATTAGCTAAAGTGTCAATTTTGAGCAAAGGTTTGAGATGTTGAAGTTCAAGGCATTGATTAGCAAATTCACTCAAACGCTGACGCAGTGCTTCTAGATTCTCTACTGATAAAGAAAAGCCCCCTGCTGCTTTATGCCCTCCGTATTTACCCAATAAATCATCGCAATATTCCAAAGCTTCAAAGACGTGAAATTCAGGAATTCCCCGTGCCGAACCGCGAATATGTTTATCATCTTCATAAGTTGCGATAAACACCGGAACTCCATAACGTTCTACTAAGCGAGAGGCAACAATACCAATCACACCATGATGCCAGTTTGGTTCAACGATAACCAATACTCGGTCATCTTTTAAAGAAGCTACATATTCCGTTTCGACAATTTCTATTGCTTGTTTACCAATTTCCTCGCACATCTCCTGACGACGGGCATTAGTCGCTTCGCACTGCATTGCCCGTTCCAGTGCGATTCCCATATCGTTGGTAGTAAATAACTCTATCACAATTTGGGGATCGCCGATTCTACCAATAGCATTAATTCGCGGTCCTAAACGAAAACCGATATCATCAGGCTTAAGGGATTTTGAATTTTGGATTTTTGATTTTGGATTATTAACCGTTTCCTGACTCACCCGCCCTTGTACGCCAGCCATTTGAATCAATGCCTGTACCCCTAAAATTTGAGATTTGGGTAATAACCGTAAACCCCGTTTTACCCAAGTACGGTTAACCCCCACTAAGGGAGCTAAATCCGCAATTGTTCCTAAGGCAAACAACTCTAACATCGTATCGGATATCTCTTCGGCTCTACCTAAGCTTTCAGCTAAAGACATCGCTAAGATATAAGCCACACCCACACCAGCAACACCGCGATACAGAGAAGTTTCTGGTAATAATTTAGGATTTAAAATCGCATCAGCCCTGGGTAATTGCTGAGGAATGTCGTGATGATCTGTGATAATTGTTTTTAATCCTAATTCCTTGGCTCTAGCGATGGGTTCAAATGCCGCGATGCCATTATCTACTGTTAAAATTAAATTTACACCTTCATCGTAAAACTCTTCAATAATCCTTTGATTTATACCATAACCCTCTTGCATCCGACTGGGGATGGCATAATCAACATCAGCACCAAAGGTACGGAGACTCCGCAATAGTAATGCAGTACTAGTCATGCCATCAGCATCATAATCGCCACAAATAGCTATTTTAGAATTAGTTGTAATTGCGTTTTGGAGTAATTCTACACTAAGTGCTAAATCCGGAAATTCATCCAAGGGTTCTGGTAAAGTTAAGGATTGTGGATTTAAAAATATTTGTGCCCTTAATGGTGAATCAAAGCCGCGATTAATCAGCAATTGGTTAATTAAGGGTGAGTAATTAGTCACCATTGCCAATTTTTGGGCTAATTCTGTTTTTTGAGGATAAATTTGCCAGCGTTGCTTAGGTAAACGATGACGACGAGGAGATAATGATTTAAGTTCGTCTGGCATTTTAAGATTTAGGAGGAACGGGGTTAGGAGGGCGGGAATTAATCACATTAAGCTACGAATATGGCAACAGTTTCAAGATTGGTTGAAAACATTTTGATCGAAGTTAAACTTAATCAGGTTTGTTTCAGCCTAAATATACTAGCTGTTATTTGAAAATATGGGAAATTCGACAAACTATAAATAAGGTCAGTGAATAGTTAGTAGTTAGTAGTTAGTAGTTAGTGGTTAGTGGTTAGTGGTTAGTGGTTAGTAGTTAGTGGTTAGTAGTTAGTATAAAAAATATTACCAGGCCTTGGTTACCTTGGTGCACTATTAGCTCTAATCAATTAAAAATTCACAAATTTCCCGGAATTCCCCACTGTAAAGGATATTAATTTTTAGGCGTTGCTCCCAACGATGTATGAAATTGATTTGCCCTAGGGACCATTATCTTTGTAGAGACGGGATATATCGCGTCTGGGGCATTTATAATTCATATCAGAATTCAGCAACGCCAATTTTTAACTGCCGCCCTCTTAACTCTTAACTCCTAACTTATTTAAAGTAAACTAACGCGACCATCATCACGTAAATACACCCCTCGATCGCCACCGATGCGCCATTCTGGGCGTAATTCTACATGTAAAGTCGCAAAGTTTGGTTTGGAAAGGTTTGCTTTTAAAGATAATCCGTCTTCGTTCCAGAAAACAACGGATATATTTGGTTCTGTTCCGTATCCTTGTTCTAATCGTATTTTATCTCCGGGTGCTAAAGCAATTGGTAAGGTCGCTCGTAATTTTTCAATATATACCAAATTTGGTGTTTTGTTTACTATTTCAACTCGGATAAGTTTACCCGGTGTAAATTGAAGTGGCTTGACACCGCATTTGGAAGCACAGGTTCCGGCTACTGTAGCGCTAGGGTTTTCTGTAAATCCTAATACAGTGGTTGTTATGATTAAGCTTGCAGATAATAGTTTTGACATGGCATCTTTGAGAAAATTTTATTTGATGTAGATTTGAATACCTTAGCCTAACATCGGTTGAATGGATTTAAGACAGATTACAGTGTAAAATATATAGTTCACTTATTAAGAGAAATATGTTATGTGCGGTATTGCTGGTATTTGGGGTCAAACTAACCCGATTTTAGTAAAAAGCATGATTGACCGGATTGCTCATAGAGGCCCAGATGCAGAAGGATTGTATGCCTGTCCCAATCAATCTGGAAATTTAGGACATCGACGTTTGAGCATTATGGATCCCATTGGTGGTGACCAGCCAATTTACGGAGAAGTCCCAACTCGTGCGATAATTGCCAATGGAGAAATTTACAATTTTCCTCAACTACGCTCTGGTTTAGATCAACAAAGTGATTTTCAAACTAGTAGTGATAGCGAAGCAATACTCAAACTTTATGAAGAACGAGGAGTTTCGGCGATCGAAGAACTCGATGGAATGTACGCATTTGCGATCGCCGATGGAGAAAAGTTGTTAGTAGCTCGCGACCCAATTGGTATCAAACCTTTGTACTATGGGGAAATCGAAGGAAGTTGGATTTTCGCTTCCGAACTTAAAGCAATGTCCCAGCATTGCCAGAATGTAAGGGAGTTCCCCCCCGGTAGTTATTATCATTCAGATAAAGGTTTTTCTACTTTTTATCATGTTCCTGATTTGTACCCGGATAGTAATGTTAATGTCGATACCCTAATTGCCCAGGTGCGTCAAACCGTAGAAGAATCTGTAATCAAGCGTTTGATGAGCGATGTGCCTCTGGGTGCTTTTCTTTCTGGCGGACTCGATAGCAGCATTATTGCAGCAGTCGCGAAGCAGCATAAGGAACAGTTACATACTTTTAGCGTGGGTATTGGTGACAGTCGCGATTTAGAAGCCGCTCGTCAAGTTAGCGCTCATTTGGGAACCATTCACCACGAGTATATTATTACCCCACAAGAGGTAATCGAAAAGCTTCCCGAAATTATTTATTATTTGGAATCCTTTGACCAAGACTTAGTTCGCAACTCCATTCCTTGCTATTTTACCTCTCGCATGGCGGCGGATTACGTTAAGGTTATTCTTACAGGAGAAGGTGCCGACGAGTTATTTGCAGGTTATAACTATTACAAGGAAATTCCCAACGAAGACCAACTTGATCAAGAATTACGTCGTTCCGTTTCCGGCTTACATAATATTAATTTACAGCGAGTTGACCGCATGACCATGGCACACGCCATTGAAGGAAGAGTTCCTTTCTTAGATTTGAAAATGATTGAATTATCTCAACAAATCCCTACTAATTTGAAATTATTCTCAGAGCCTAAGATCGAAAAATGGATTTTACGTAAAGCTTTTGAAGATATGCTTCCCTCAGAAATTGTCTGGCGAAAGAAAGAACAATTTGACGAAGGAAGCGGAACTGTGGACATGTTAGAAACAATACTTTCCCAAAGGATGAATGAAGCACAAGCCCATGTTTACAAACAAAAATTCAGTGATGTGAGTTTGCGATCGAAAGAAGAATGCTTTTATCACAATATTTTTATGGATGTTTTTGGCAATTCTCAAGTTGTATCAAATAATGTTGCTCGTTGGTCTGAACGTCCTGTATAGAGGTTTTTAATCTGATTTAACATTTTTTTACGAACCTCAAATAATTATATGAAGGGATGTTTGGGGGTTCGAGAATTCGAGTGTATTGACAAAAATAAAAGTGTGTGCATCAGAGATAAAACTGCTTCTAGGACCAAAATATTTCACCTAAAAAACGGTGAAAATCCCGCGAGGAACATTTTCAGGGATTTTGAATAGGGTATAGGGTGTGAGAGAATGAATATGGAATTGGATTTTGATAGAAGTTTCCTTTCTGAGGGTATATGAATCAACAGACTGTTCTAAATAATGTATTAAACAACTACGCCAAAGCAGTTGCAGTTGGAGCTTATGACAGCAAATTAGTTGGTCTAGGTAACAAGTGCGATAATGTACGCCAGTATTGGGAAGATCGTTATACGCGTTATGTCCTTAGCCCTGGAATTCGGCGTTTGTACGAAAGAAAGCGAGACGAAGATGGTGGTGGAATTCGCATCATGGATCTTGGATGCGGTGCGGGAGAAGGGTGGAATATCTTCACAACTTTACCCCGTACAAGTCCCACTCTAGATGCTCAATTCAATTCACTTTTGAATGGATCGGATATTGAGTTTTATAAAGGGGTTGATATCAGCCCTGCAATGATAGAGAAAGCCGAGAGTATTCACGCTCACCACAATCAAACACAATTTATGGTGGCTGACCTAGATCGGGGGCTTCCTGTAGATTCTAGCGAAACTCCCTATGATATTTATTTCTCTTCATATGGATCTTTATCTCACTTATCTGACGATAGTTTAAGTAAATTGGTTGGAGACATTTGTGAGCATATGGGCGATCGGGCTATTTTCGTTGCGGATTTGCTCGGTCGCTATTCCTATGAATGGCCTTGCTATTGGGGAGAATTTCAAGGAAAAGGCAACCATATGCAGACTTACTCGATGTCTTATCTTTATCCACCAGAGAGACGAAATACTGAAGATGTAGAGAGATTTCCCATTCGTTATTGGGGTGGAGAAGAAATTGACCACTTTTTAAGAATGATTGCCGAAAATATGAATGTTTATGTGGGAGAATTTCAATTGTGCGATCGCTCTATTTTAGTTGGTCGTCATACAGATACTGGGGAATTTAACGCCGAAGTTTCCCCATTTAGAAGTGCGATAAATTCCTTACATGCCATTGACAGGCGCACCGATTTAAGCCAACTGATTTTTAACTATCAACCCCATCCTAATCACCCTCACATCAATCGCTTTTTCCAGAACTTACAATCAGCCTGGAATGCCCTTGTATATGGCTGTATAGAAAGTCTAGATATGTGGCGCAATCCCGAAAAATTACTATCAGAACCACCAATAGAATGTCCACCCATTGTTTTAGATAGCATTCGTATTCTGCGCCGACTTATTAATCAAGCCCCCAATTTACACTTTGACGATCCGCGAGCCAATTTGATTGAACCCCAACTCGCTTATTTACTACGAAACTTAGAATGGAATTTTCAACAAGGTTTAGGAGCTTCTCATGGTTTGTTAGCGATATATGAATTTCACCGTTAGATATTGACTAGTCCCGTGGCTAAAAGCCTACGGGATTCTAAGCAGTTTTTAGGCGATTCGTTATATCATGTCCGGTTAAACAGTTATCATATCTGTGGGGGTCAATGAGTAACAAGTACACAGTAAGGAGTAACGAGTAATGAGTCTTCATGGTTATGTTGGTAATAACCCCCATTCTTAAGTATTGGTTATATAGTAAGTAATTAGCCGGACTTGATATTAAAATCGCGTTGCTTGGTTTTCATTTTCCCGGGTGCTTTTAGGTGTAAAAACCTTGCACTTGTAATTCTGTCCGTTTAGAAAAATGTGAATTGTGTTTCTATCACACATTCTGTAAATTCCCGCTTCAAAGCCTCAAATACTGGACAAGCTGGTTGTTTTTGCAAATTATTCGGTTTACTCCAAGTAAAAGGTGCTTCCTTCGCTGCTGATATCCATAACAAGCGTTTTGCTCGCGTCATAGCAACATAAAGCAAACGGTATTCTTCGGCGATTTTCAAATGCTTGGCTCCCTCCCATGCTTCTGTTACATCTGGTAAGGAACTTTGTCCATGCAATGTAGCGCGGATTTGAGCACGAGCTACTTCTGTAATGGTAAATTCACCAAGAAATTTTCTTTGAGGTGGTACCCAAAATTTACCGGGGATTAAGTTTTCATGTAAAAATGGTAAAAATACATAATCCCAGTCTAAACCTTTAGCTTTATGCATGGTGATAATTGTCAGTTGATTGTTACGGGTATAACGCGCTTCTGAGTCTTCGGTATCTACAGGTTCAAAGCGTTCGGAACAGACGATTTCGTTGAGTACGCCCAGCATTGTTGCCATGGAAATGCTACCAACGATTTGTTGGTTGATTCGTTGTGAAAGTTTATCGGCGGTGGCTAATTCTGCTTGTTGATAATCTAGTTTTAAGGCAATGAAGGATATAAGTTGATAAAGAGGAAGTTCTAAACGAGCATTGAGTAAGTCGCGACAAAATTCGGCGGTTTTTTTTACGACTTCGGTTTGGGCTGGTGCTAAGGGAGAAGGATATAAGAATTCCTCGGGTAAGGAAGCTAAGGCGTTTAAATCTTGGGATTCGATTAATCGCCGTTTAACTAAAACTCCTAATGCAGCTTTAAGAAAATCCGGTGAATGAGGGCGATCGCAAAATTGCAGGATTGCCAATATTTCTTCTGGTACGTGGGAATGTCGGTCTTGTTCGTTTACGTCGTAAAGTAAAATATTATGCTTTTTACAAATTGGTTTGAGTGCTTGGCTCAACCAGGTTCCCTGACGATTTTCTCTAACTAGTATTGCTGCACTGCCATTTTCTTGGTCTTGGGGAAATAGTTGGATGATTTTTTGTGACAGTAATTCAACGGTATGATGAATGTCCTTGGGAGTGTAAATTTCTACTCCTCTTCCTATTGCTGGGGGATTTGCATTGGGTTGTGGATCGTCAAAATCAACGGGAAGTATTCTTTGATTGCGGAAGGGAAGGGGAGGATGGGGAGATGAGCCAACTTGAAGCAAGTAGTGTGATGGGATGGGGGGATAGGGGAAAGATTTTGTTTGTTTCCTTTGATAGAACCTATTTACCCATTCGAGGGCAAAGTTTGCAGCTTCGATAATTATTCTACTACTGCGTCCGGCTTGATTCATTGTCGCCAAAAGTCCTTGAGAATCACATTTGGAGCAAAACTGGCGGAAATAAATTGGATCTGCTGGGGTAAAAGTAGAGTTAATCGCTTGATTTGGGTCTCCAACACGGATTAAATTAATTTTGTGTCCATGGGCTTGTTCTACCATCTCCCCATCTTCCTCCTTCGCTAATATCTCTAACAACTTAGTTTGAAGGGGGCTAGAATCTTGGGCTTCGTCTTCAAATACGGCGAACACTTGTTGTTGTTCGACTTTCCTAGCGCTTTCGTTTTCTAATACTCGCAATGCTGCTAATATCATGTCATCATAGTCGATAAAATCGCGATCGCGCATCAAGGTTTGATATTGTTCGTATAATCCGGCGGCGATTTTCAAGATTTCATAGGCATCCCTACTTTGATGACTTAATTGCTGCAAATCTTCAGGTGACATTCCGGAACTTTTGGCTTCATGAATTACTGTTGTTGCTAATTCTGGTAATACTTCGGTTCGTAAAACTGATTGACGGCGCAATCTTTCGGTTTCTTCTCCGTCAAATTGCATACCTTCTAATAATTGAGCGTAAAGTCTGGGATTGTTGATAATCCATTTCTCAACTGCAGTTCGGATCAAGCGGTGGCTTTGATTTGGCGTAATTAATGTGACTTCATCTAGTTCTAAGCCGGATAATTGGGGATGACGGATGGCGATATTTAATGCTAAACCGTGCAAAGTATACACTACAAAACCGGTTTGAGGTAAAGATAATTGTTCTCTTAAATATTGACGGATTTTGGCTTTGATATTAGCAGCAGCAGAGCGAGTGAAGGTGACAACTACTAATTGACGGCTCCTTTTTGGACGTAAGGAGTTAGATTTTTGGTATTGACGAGCGATGGCAATCGCTGCTGCTGCGGCCATTCCTGTGGATTTACCAGCACCGGGTACGGCAGAAACCGCTAAAGGGCCATTATTCCAATCAGCCATTTGTTGTTGTCCACATCGCAAAGAATTGCGAATATTTGTAATGGCTACATTTCGGGAGTTAAATGTATCTAAGTTAGGAAATTGTTGGACTGACAAAGGATTTTCTGGCACTGCATGGGTGGAATTAGCGTCTGACATATGGGAATTTAAACTCTAGATTTTCTATTTTAGAAATAAATTAAATATTGATGTCGATTTGAGTTTATATATAATTTCCTAGATTCCTGATATTAGCTAATGATGACAAATCTGAAATTTAGTTTACATTATTTGGGTTTAGCTTTTTTTATTACATTGGCAATTGTTTTACGTTTCTGGAATTTGGAATTAAAACCTTTGTGGATGGATGAAGTTATCACCGCTATTTTTAGTTTAGGTAAAAATTATAGTTCTATTCCTTTAGATGTAGTTTTTCCTGTAGAAAGTTTGCGAGATATTTTTTACTATCAAACTGGGGTAACTTGTCCTCAAATTGCGGAAAATCTTGCTAGAGAATCTACTCATCCACCGTTATTTTTTTGTGGAATGTATACTTGGTTGGGTACGGTAGCTCAAGAAGGAAATGAGTGGGTGAGTAAATTGCGATCGCCATCTGTATGGTTTGGTGTTGGCTTGGTTGTAACGGTATATTTTCTCAATAGATTAGCCTTTTCCCGTAAAGCTGGATTGATGGCTGCTGCTTTTGTTGCTGTTTCTCCTTTTGCGGTTTATTTATCCCAAGAAGCGCGACACTATACTTTACCGATGCTGACGATCGGTTTATCTTTGTTAGTACTCATACAAATTCAACAGGATATTTTTCAATATCAACGAGTCAGAATTTGGCTTTGGCTGGCATGGATCGTTATTAACAGTATTTCTATTTATATTCATTATTTTTGTATTATTGCCTTTATTGCTGAAATTGCTACCTTAATAGTGCTATTTATTTGGCAAAAGGTAAAAATTCATAAGCTTCATATTGTTTGGCTGTTGTTGATTTTATCTACTAGTGCAGTTGCAATTGCGATTATTCCTTGGCTTGGAATAATGCAAAATCATTTAAACCGTTCCGAAACCAGTTGGTTACCGACTCCCCAACATATAGAACCGTTATATCAAACTTTGATTAGCTGGGTTGTCATGGTAATTATGTTACCCGTAGAAAATCAAGCTTTACCAACAATAATTATTTCAGGTTTACTAATGTTGTTATTTGCCGGTTGGTTGGCATGGAAAGTATTTAGAGGAATAAGGCTTTTATTAAAAGAACCACATACTAGTTTATCTACCCAAAGTTTATTGATTTTCACAACTTTTGTATTATTAGGAATATTTACGATTTCTTACATACTCGGTAAAGATATTACAGTTGCACCCCGCTACAACTTTATTTATTATCCCAGTTTCAGTGCTTTAATAGCAGCTAGTTTGATTCGCGAAAATCGTTCTCTCCAAGATCAAAATATTCTCAAAATTATAATTAAAAATTATCAATTACTAATTATTTTATTTATTGGCTTTATTGGTTGTATTTTTGTTGTTTCTAACTTAGCTTTTCAAAAACCATATTTACCACAACAAGTAGCAAAAAATATTTATCAAGAACCCAGCCTACCCGTCATGGCTGTCATGGCATATAAAAATAATCAAGATATTGCTTTAGGTTTGAGTTATGCTTTGGCTTTGTCAAGAGAAACTGAAAACTATCAATTATCAAAAAGCAAACAAAATACCAACACTAGGAATAAAATCCAAAAACATCAAAATATTATAAATTTTGCTTTCCTTAATCAAAAGAAAGGTTTTGAATCTATTTTTGAACAGCTTTCCCAACTACCAAATCAAAATATTTCTCAACTTAACTTGTGGATATTTGCTCCCGACATACGACGACGGGATTATCCCGAGCAAACTAAAGTTTCTCAATTATCTTGCAATATAGATACGAATCAACATTATCGAATCGGAATTCCTTATCAACTTTATCGATGCAAGATGTGATTATTACCTGCTTCATTAGACTTATCCCTTCCGCCGCTTCCGGCACCCCTCTCCAAAGCATCGGAGAGTGTATGGGGGTGAGGTAGTGTTGTATTTAACTAAGTCAATCTCAACTGAAAAAGGAGAGAGGATGGGGGTGAGGTAGCGATGTATTAACTAAGTCAATCTCAACTGAAATTCGCTACATAAAGCATTTACTCAAATCTTGCACCAAGGTAATAATACTTATTTTTTTATTTTTTAATTAACATTATATTTTTTCAATAGAACGAAAAATTAGGATTATTAGCCTGCGTAGCCAGGCTTTGTTTGTATAGTCTCACCCTTATAGAGTGCAGGTGCCTGCGGATGAATTTAGCAACAATCTGATTAATTGTATTCTCCAATACAAATTCTTTTCCGAAAACTGAATTGCAATTTTTCTCAGAAAATGTCAATTATTTTAAATAAATCCGCGGATTTTTGAATTACGGCTGACAACCTAATAAAGCGTAAAGTTCAAAATCATTGTAGGAGCAGCTGTGTTCAAACAACGCCCGGTAAATCAATCGTTTTTCAGTTACATATCAGCATATGACATATTCTGAAGACTTATACCAAAAATTAAATCAGCTAGTAGCAGAAATACAGCAGCATCCTTCTGGTAGTTTAAAGCGGCAGCGGTTGTTAAATCAATTGATTTATCAAATGCAGCAATCCGGAAAAATTTGGCTGGGTGCGGGTATACCGCCACAATATTACGAAGATGCATTGCAGCAAACTTGGTTGTGGTTTTGCAAAAATCTCTATAAATATGATGCTTCTCAAGCCAATGTACTGACTTGGTTTAACGCCTATCTGAAGTTTCGGCTTTTAGATATCCGTCAAGAAATAGCTAAGGAGAAGAAAACTAGGGTAACTAAGTCAAAAGATGAAGAATCAAATTCTATAGATCCCATAGATAATTTACCAGCAGCAGATAAAGTGCCACCCATTTTAGAAGAAACTCTACAATGGATTGAAACACAAGGTAGTGAATTATCCAGTCTTCATGTTCGTTCATCTCCCCATATTAACTGTCAAGTATTGCTTAAGCATAAATTACCACCAAATGCAAAAACTTGGCGTGAATTAGCCGAAAAGTTTGGTAAAAGAGAAAGCACTCTCAATCATTTTTACAACCACAAATGTCTTCCTTGTCTGCTAGCTTTTGGTAAAGCACAAGGATATATAGATACATAGGAAAGATTATCTTATTGTAATTACTTATGAGTTTATCAACAGAACAGCTAACTATTACTATTCCTATTACTGAAGCCAACCGAAGTAAAGCAAGGCAATTTGCCCAAGAACAATCTAATCCTGAAAAAATAGAGCAAGTCTATCATAATACATTGGCAGTATTGGTAACTAATAACTATTTACAAATGTTAGATGTAGAGACTTCATTACAACATAGTCATAGTTGGAATGCTGTTGCTAGATTAAGTACTAATATTGCTGATTTGAATTTACCAGGAAAAGGGCACTTGGAATGTCGTCCGATTAAGATAGGCGATCATAATTGTTATTTTCCCGAAGATGTCAGGAATAACCGCATCGGTTATGTTGTAGTGCAGCTTGATCAAGACTATACACAAGGAAAATTATTAGGATTTTTACCGCAAGTCAACAGCACTAAGACTAATATTAGAGAATTAGAATCTTTGGATAATTTATTTGAAGCCTTACATTCTCATCAAACAGTAGTGCAGTTGAGTCAATGGCTGGAAAATATCATTGATGTGGGTTGGCGAAATCTTGAAGAAATAATAGGTAAACAAGCAACTAATCCCCTTTTCGTATTTGCGAGTCTTGATTCTGAAAGTTCAAATTATGACAATATTAAAGAGACTGTAGCGCAATTGTATGCTACTCAAAATCAGGTAAATAAAGTTGATCTAGAGCCAGAAAAAGCTTTAATCCATTTATTAGAAAATACCCAAAATGAGGAAATTCGCTGGAAAGCAGCAGAATTACTTTGGGAAATCAATCCAGAAACCACCGCTGCTGGTATAAGAAAAGCGATTGATTTCGGTATGCAATTTGGTAAAAATGCCATTGCTTTGATGGTGGCAATTTTACCCAAATCCGACGAAACCATGGCAATTTTAATTAGAGCATATCCCCGAAGCGATGGCGCTTATCTTCCCCAAGGATTACAACTTAGCGGCTTAGATGTATCAGGAAACTCCTTTTTTACAGTACAAGCTAGAAATAAAGATAACTATATTCAGTTTAAATTTACTGCTGAATTAGGAGATCGATTTAACATTCGCGTTGCTTTGGATGATGGTGATATTACACAGAGCTTTGTTATTTAGTTATTTTAGAGGATGTTTATAAAATAATTTTAAGTCAGGGTGTACTACGAAATTAGGATTCCATGGGGAAAATAACAGGTGAAGATTTGCGGTAACCCACCAATAACCCTTGGTGCGTTAGATGTGTATTAAAATTATATGTTTTAGCTGATGGATTGTCGTGCATCTAACACACCACTAAATCATTTTATTTTTTATTTATAAACACTCTCTTAGAGATTTGTAATTTTTGGTCGAAAACCCCTATATTTTCTGTATGTAGAGACGCGATATATCCCGTCTCTACATTTGTTATGGAGATAACTCAATATTCTAAAAGTCTTATCGTACAATGAAATATTAGTGTCTGTTATATTTTATTTAAGTAAATTTTCTATAACAAATTAAACTAAATTAAAAAAAACCGATCTCCTCAACCGTCATGAGCAAATTAGTTGTACTGAATATTGACGAAGGCAGCTTTGAACAAGGTTTTCCTGTAAGACTCGAAATTGGTGAAGATGGTCGAATATATCATAGAATCAAAGTTAATCTGACTCCTGCGCCTGAGATCCCTCGCTTTTATCAAGATTGGCAAAGTAAATACCGCAAGTTGGGTAAAACTATTAGACAAATCAATATACCAGAAGCTCAAGTTACTCATCTTTGTGTAGTTGATGATGAAAAATTTGCCAGAGAGAGATTTGAAAGCTATTTGAAACAGTGGTTTGCTCAACTTCCCTGGGAAAAATTACAAGTAAGAATCGAAGAAAAAACCCATCCAAAAGAATTAATCCGAGTCATTTTTGAAACTAAAAATATTTATTTGAAAAAGCTTCCTTGGCATTTATGGCAATTATTTCACAATCGCCCCCAAGCTGAATTTGCTTTAAGCGCCGAGTATGCACCCCCCAGCGAATCCTTAAAACGCCCTATAAAAATTTTGGCTATTTTTGGCGGTAGTGAAGGATTAGATTTAACTTCCGATAGAGAGTTAATGACAAAATTACGCCGTCGGGGAGCAACGGTTACTTGGTTAGAAAAACCCCAAAGAGATGAGTTAAGTAGAAGTTTGTGGGAGCAACATTGGGATATTTTGTTTTTTGCAGGGCATAGTTCTTCTGGAAAAGAATTTAATAGCGGAGAAATTCAAATTAATGATAATGAAACTATTTCTCTAACAAGATTAAGAAATGCTTTAAGAATAGCCGTTCAAAATGGTTTAAAATTAGCAATATTTAATTCCTGCGATGGTTTGGGTTTGGCGGATGAATTAATTGGTGTCAAAGTTCCGCAAATGATTGTCATGCGAGAGCCTGTACCCGATGAAGTAGCGCGAAAGTTCCTACAATACTTTTTAGAAAACTTTTCTCAAGGACATTCTTTCTATTTAGCCGTACAAAATGCCCGCCAACGCCTTGAATTTCTCGAAGATCAATTTCCATGTGCTTCTTGGCTACCTGTAATTTGTCAAAATCCCGCCGCACGTCCTTTTGTTTGGGCGAAAAAGTCAATTTGGATGAATAAAATACCAGTTTTAGCTGGAATATCGTTCAGTTTTATTGCTGCGATCGCGTTTATTTTTTTTAGCTCTCCCCGGAATGAAATATCAGATAAAACTCCATCAAATACCTTTGAATCTAATTTAGAAGGTACCTTAAAAGATTTAGGAGAAAACTTTAGTTGGGGAGAAAACATTCTCATTATCTCCAACTCAAATCAATCAAAAAGAGATGGTCAAAAAGCTTTTAAGAAAGGAGATTACAAACAATCCATTATAAACTTTTACGAATCTCTTAAACAAAATAAAAATGACCCAGAAACATTAATTTATCTCAATAATGCTGTGGCGATGGAGCCTTCAAAAATGGATAAGCTTCCAGTTCCAACTACAGCCAATGCAAAAGTTTGTAATATTAACAATCGAAACCCTCTGAAAATTGCTGTCATTGCTCCTAGCATTGCTAACTTAAACAACGAAATTAATCAAGAAATATTGCGAGGAGTTGCCCAAGCTCAAAATAAAACTAACTTACAGTGTGGAATTGAAGGTAGAATGTTACAAATAGTTATTGTTGATGACAATAATAACCCTACCAAATCTTCACAAGTCGCAAGAAAATTAGTGGATGAGAAAGATATTCTAGCAGTAGTTGGTCATTATTCTAGCGGCGTTACTGAAAGTGCTGCAAAAGTTTACGATCGCAAAATGGTTGTGGTTTCTCCCGGCAGTACTGCTGTTAGAAGTTCGGGTGATAAAAGCTACGGACTTGATTTGAATAAATATGTTTTTCGTACACCTATAAATGATCAGATTGCAAGTAAAAATTTAGTTGATTATATGGTAACGAAACTTGGCAAAAAAAAAGCAGCTATTGCCTATAATTCTAGTAGACCATACAGCGACAATTTTCGTAAAGAATTAGAAAATCAACTGAAATCAAGAAATGGTGAATTGATTATTTTTCCAGAGTGCGTTCTTGATAATAATCTGAATCTAGAAAAATGTGTTCAAAACGCTAAGGAAGAAGTAAGTATACTGATGCTTGTTCCTGCAACTAGTCAAAATTGGAATAAGGTTTTAAATATGTTAAATACCTATAATGATTTTGATCTAACACTTTTAGGTGGAGATTCCCTTTATAGAGAAACAGTAGAACAAATAGGCGAAAACGCCAAAAATCTCGTAATAGTAGTTCCTTGGTTTAATAGTCAATCCAATCAAAGCGAATTTGAAAGGGATGCTTTAGAACTTTGGAATACTCAAGTCAACTGGGGTACCGCAATGTCATATGATGCGACAATGGTAATTGTTGAAGGTTTGCGACGCATCATAAATAATGGTGAAAATCCAACTCCCCAAGGATTGCAAGAGATTTTATCTGCACCGAACTTTTCCGCTGAAGGTGCAGCAGGAAAAATTGAATTTGATCAAAATGGCGATCGCAAAATTACCCCCGAAAACGACGATCAAATCGGCGTACTAGTTCAAGTAAAATGCGACAATAGAAATGATTGTAAATTTGATCGAATTCCACAACAGTAGAATTAGAAGAAGGATCTTGGGAGACGGGAGCATCCCATTTTTTCAAAAAACCCTCAGGCTAAAGCCTGGGGCTATAGGAGCAAAGCCTGGCTTCGGCAGGCTATAAGAGTTTATTTAGCCTGGCTTCGGCAGGCTTTGTTCTTGTAGCGATACCCTTCGAGGGTATTGCTTCGAGGGTATTGCGTAAAAATTGGGATGCTCCCGGGGAAGACAAGGAGAAAATCTTATTCCCAATGCCCAATGCCCAATGCCCCATGCCCAATTCTAAATTCTAAAT
>DESS01000142.1:0-16865 GCA_002361335.1 Richelia sp. UBA3308 | reverse complement strand
ATTCTAAATTCTAAATTTATTCATCAATCTGCCAAGAATCCTTAGTTAATTCCCGATCCAAAATCTTCTTAGGCTTGACAATCACAATTATTTTTCCTAATAACTCAACATCGGGTTCGCTTTCAAACCACACAAAATCCAATTCTCCCGAATTATCCACCACAAAATAACTTCCAGAATCCCATTTCCTCTGAGCACGATCTATTGCCACCATCACTGGTTCTGGGGTATTCTGCTCTTGATTGGGGAATCTATCACTTCTACACAATATCACCACCGCATCTTCCGCAGCTAACACTACTTGCCATCCCGGTAAAGGAACCCAAGCACCAACACCCTCAAACTTTACCATATTAAATGGTCCATTTTCTTCCACCAAGGGAACTGCTTTCAATTCATCAGGTGTTAACGGTAACTCACCCACCACAGGAAGCACACGAGACATTTCCGCCTCCGATTCCAGACGGTAAAAGGGTAACAGCGGCGCAGGGCGCTGAGGAACAACCGTAAAATCTGTTAATAATTGTTCGATTTTTTTCCGTGCCGTATCCGTATGAGCAAACTTTAAACCGCGAGCAATAAAACGCGATCGCAATTGTAAGTCAGATTTTTGTCGCGCTTGTTTCCAAGTTTGATAAGCAACTGCATCTCCCGGATGTGCCGAAAACCCTTCAGGTAAATTACGCAAGCGAGAAAAATCTTTGATTGCTCTAGCTACTTCTTTAACTTCATCGGCATCGACTTTATGCTTAAAAGTAAGCTCGGCAGCACTGGCACGCTCCTCTTCAGTTAGCAAGCGCAGCTCGTACAACACATCGCTTCCTCGTTGAGAATAATAAGATTGTACTTCCTCAGAAGCTCCACCCTTTAGTAAAGAATTATAAACTTGAGAGCCAACAATAACTTGATTTTGTTGAATTGGTTCAAAACCAGTTGCTTCAAAAATTTCTTGAGGATTGTAACCGGCTTTTTGTAGATAAGCACAAGCTTGTCCCCATTCCACCCATTTTCCTTCTTTTTGCCTTAGTTTTCGGAATAACTCTGGGGCTAATTCCGGATCTTGTTCATTTTCAGGATTTTCAGGTAATGGTGGTAAATCTGTCATAACTTAGGAAGAACCCGTAGCAATAAAAATAATTTTATCAGGATTACCTCGGACGTGAAAACCCTGGGTTTAATACCACGGAAAAAGTAAAGAATACATAAAAACCTGGCAATCTTGATAATCATTGCCAGCCTACTTTTATTGCCGGAGCGATCATATGGGGAAAAACCAAAAAATAAGTAGGTATGCAAAATTAATTGTACATTCGTCATTGCGAGTTGGATTGCCGCGCTGCGCTCGCAACAGGCTCCGTGAAACGTTCACCTTTATGTGTTCCCGTTCCCCAAAGGGGTTCTCGAAGAGTAGGGTAGCAATCCCAGAGTCTTGCGTTCGCGCAGCGTGTCCGATAGGACATATGCTTCGCTGTCGCTGGCAATGACACAAATAATTTTGCACAAGTACTTATTAGTCCCCACAGAACAATCAAATGATTCTCAAGTTGTGCAAATCAAGAGGTGAGGAGCGATCTCCAAAAAAATGTGAGAGTTTAAATACTACCGATCAACTATTATGGAGTAGCAGTGGGAGTCGCGGTAGCAGGTGCATCGGTTGGTTCACCAGCTGCTGGAGTATCTGTCGAAGGGGATTCTCCTGTACCTTCGCAAGCTCCTAGAACTGTTGCCAAACCTAATAATAAAGCAAAACCAAAGATTTTTATTTTCATAACTCCTCTTTCACCAATTAAGTCAAGAACTATTTTTAACCTGTTGAATACGATACCTCAAAAGTTGATTTTTTTAAATATCGTAGTTTTAATTATTTTTTAGAAACAAATTTATCCGCTGCCGTCCTTACACCTGTTGCTCTCTACTGTCAATAAAGCTACATTATTTCACTATTTTTATGGTGAGGGTTGGTGACAACCTTGCTGAGTTTAATCAATAATTGATAAATTCAATAAATATATGATATTTTATTTAATATAGGAAAAATATGCCTTGTGGAGAGGTGGCAGAGTGGTTGAATGCGGCGCACTCGAAATGCGTTATACCTTTACGGGTATCGGGGGTTCGAATCCCCCCCTCTCCGTTCCATTGTATTTACAGTTGAATTACCTTTCTGGCGTTACTGAATTCGGCTATGAGTCTTGATGAAGAAACGTAATATATGCTTTATTACATTGTCTTTCGGATAAATCTGAGTGTAGATACAGCTTGTTAACCCAGAGTTTTCTTATTCATCGGTTAAATAATTCTTATTCAATCTAACTAAGTATAAAAAGCAACATTTGTATAGAATAAATAAATCAATATGTAATTGTATTGTGTATTCCTAAAGCATTGAAATCATAGTAAATAGCCAATAATGTTCAAATAAATTAACTGTTTCATCTAGTAAAATGCACATAATTTTTATTTAAAAAGTATAAAAAAGTAATTTATACTGAATATTTTCTACTAAGCACTTAGTTAAATTAAAGCTATAGTGTGAGGAGTCAAACTATGTTAAATCAAAGACTGAAGGCATCGTTTCCAGTAAGCTTTATCAGTTGTTGTTTCCTATTAGGTATTGGTATAGGATTACTAATCCGTTTTCAAACACAAACATCAACAAAGAATGAAACATCAGTAAAAACAGCAACCGCACCGTCAGTCAAAATAGATTCTACAGGAATCTCAACGAGTAAAAAGTTAAATACTGCAAAGTCAGTTACTATTCAAGCGGTTGGAGATATTATTCCAGGCACGAATTATCCAAACTACAGACTTCCATCCAATCCCAATCAGTTAATACCCAAATCTGTAAGAGCTTATTTAAGTAGAGCTGATGTTCTATTTGGAAATATTGAAACAACCTTAACCAACTATCGTTATTCAACAAAAGACATCAGTAGAGGACAGGTTTTTGCTTTTCGCTCTCCGCCAGAATATGCCAAGTTATTTGCTGATGTTGGATTCGATGTATTTAACATAGCTAATAATCATGCAAGAGACTTCGGCATGGTAGGTTTTAAAGATACCATGAATAATTTAAAAAACGTTGGTATCGAAACAATAGGTCATAAAAATAAAATTTTATTTTTAGAAAAAAATAATAATAAAATAGCAATGATAGGGTTTGCACCCTATGGATTTTATAACTCTATTCACGATTTAGAAGCAGCAAAAGCACTTGTAAAAAAAGCCCGAAAAAAAGCAAATATAGTAGTTATATCGATGCACGCCGGTGCTGAGGGAACTGGCGCATTACATACTAAGAATAAAACAGAATATTTCTATGGAGAAAATAGAGGAAATTCAATTAAATTTGCTCGGACAATGATTGATGCAGGAGCAGATTTACTACTTGGACATGGGCCTCATGTACCCAGGGCGATGGAAATTTACAAAGGAAAATTGATTGCTTATTCTTTAGGAAACTTTTTAGGATACCGGACTTTATCAACTGTTGCTCAAGCAGGTTATTCAATGATATTAGAAGTTAAAATCAGCCCTGAAGGAAGTTTAGAAAAAGCTAAAATAATTCCGGTTAGAATGAATAAACAAGGAATTCCTTACATCGATCAGAATTTTAATACCGTGCAGCTTGTACGTTATTTAAATCAGTATGATTTTCCTCAGTCTACCCTAGAGATTAATCAAAAAGGAGAACTGGTACTTGCGAATAAAAATTAGGAAATTTTAAAACTCTTGTGGTATGGGCATCCCTGCCCGTAAGAATCTACCTAATTAAAATTAAATTTGCTGTATCATGCTCTAATAAAGAATTGTAAAACCTCACTCCAACCCTCTCCTTAATAAGGAGAGGGAGCAATGAGTTGGGTGACATTAATTAGTTTTTCACTGTTTCCAAAGCTTGCTGATTCAAAACTTGGTTTAATTTACCGCTACGATAACCTTCTAAATCCAAAGTTACATAAATAAAACCAAATTCTTGAAAAGTAGATACTACTGATGTTAAATCCGTTTTTAATATAAAGTTCTGAATTTGTTCTGGTGGTAATTCTATACGTGCTGTATCGCCTTGGGAACGAACTCGTAAATTCTTCCATCCTAGCTTGCGTAAATAAATTTCGGCTCTTCCCACACGTTGTAATTTAATCACAGTAATTTCTTCACCATAAGGAAAGCGGGAACTAAGACAAGGTTGTGCTGGTTTATCCCACCAAGGTAAACTTAAATATTGGGAAATTTGCCGCACTTGTGCTTTACTTACACCAACTTCCGCTAAAGGCGATCGCGCACCTCTTTCTTTTGCAGCTTGAATACCGGGACGATAATCGTGTAAATCGTCGGCGTTAACTCCATCTATTACGTAAGGATAACCCAATTTCTTTGCCAAGGGTTTTAGGGTATCATGTAATTCGCTTTTGCAAAAATAACAGCGGTTGACAGGGTTAGAAGTGTAATTAGGATTTTCCATCTCATGGGTTTCAACTACTTGATGACGAATCCCAATGGTTGCAGCTTGGATTTTGGCATCTTCTAACTCTTCTGGTAGTAAACTCGGCGAAACAGCCGTTACTGCCAAAGCTTTATCCCCCAAAACATCATAAGCAATTTTCGCCACTAAAGTACTATCAACCCCACCAGAATAAGCTATTATTGCCTGTTCCATGTCTTGAAATAAAGCTTTTAATTGCTCTAGTTTTTCTATATACATAATTTCCCAATCTAGGCACGATCATAGACCACTTTACTTGTTCCATTGTAAGAGTCAAATTTATGTATATAAAAAAAATTATATGTTAATCGATTTTGAATGCCGGGATTAACGAAAGAGAGATTTTGACCTATTTGAAACCATTGATAATTAAATCTAAAATCTAAAATCTAAAATCTAAAATCTAAAATCTAAAATTTAAAATTTAAAATCTAATTTTTTCCGTCAAGAAGCTATAATATATTGAGATACGATTGTTCCCAAAAGTGTTAGATCGATAGGTTTACAGATATAATCGTTTACCCCTGCTGCAAAACAACTATCGCGATCGCCTTTCATTGCCATTGCTGTTTGAGCAATTATGGGG
Organism: Richelia sp. UBA3308; assembly: GCA_002361335.1. Classification (GTDB taxonomy): domain Bacteria; phylum Cyanobacteriota; class Cyanobacteriia; order Cyanobacteriales; family Nostocaceae; genus Rivularia. The sequence goes on along the minus strand of DESS01000142.1, from coordinate 11,790 downwards.
ATATTAGCATATTGTGGATTGTCTCGGAGTTGCTTTACTAATGTTAAACCATTCTCATCAGGTAAACTAATATCCATTAAAATCACAAAGTAATTTTGCTCCTTTAAAGCATTCCACATTTGGGAAGCGGTTCTTACCGATGTTACTTTATATCCTAATCTTTCTAAATAAGTATTGATTAAGACAGCGTTAGGTATATCATCTTCCACCAGCAAAATATCTGAAAAATTTTCTTTTAAAGAAGTAGTTAAAGAATAATTATTTTTTCTACTTTGTGATTCTCTTTTCGTATCATTTTCTTCGGTTTCTTCCCCTTGTTTCAAAGGAAGTACGATAGTAAAATGTGAACCTTTATCTACTTCTGATTTTACTTCAACCCAGCCACCGTGGATTTGAACCAGTTTACGAGTTACCGTTAACCCTAAACCTGTACCATCTTGAGTCTTTACATCAGTGTTAAGGATTTGGAAATATGGTTGAAAAAGTTCACTTTGATTTTCTTCACTAATACCGATTCCGGTGTCCCAAACCGTAAAATACATATATTCTTCTTGGGACTTAACTTCTAAACCAACTGCTCCAGTTTCAGTAAACTTTATTGCGTTAAAAAGTAAGTTTAACAGTATTTGCTTGAGTCGCAATGGGTCAGCTACTATACTTGTGGCGTTAGGGTCTATTTCAAGACGCATTTGTAAGCCTTTGTTAGCAGCTTTTTCTTTCACCAGTGCTAATACATTTCCACACAATTGCGCTACATCAATTTTTTCCCAATTAACTTCTAATTGGTTAGCTTCTATTTTAGATAAGTCAAGAATGTCGTTAATTAAAGCCAGTAGATGTTTACCGCTAGATTGAATTATATTTAAATATTCATGATGACGCTGTTTGTTTGGGTCATAACCTTGAGCTAATAGCAAATGAGTAAAACCAATAATTGAACTCAAAGGCGTGCGAATTTCATGACTCGTATTTGCTAAAAATTGGTTTTTCAGTTGATTGTTACGCTGTAGTTCCTGATTGCGATTATCTAACTCCTGCCCTTTTTCTTGTAAGGATGCGATTTGTTTAAGTTGGGTTAAAGCTAACGTAAGCATTTGTGCAGCTTTTACCATTAATTGTCCTATTCGTTCAATTACCCATACACCAGAGGTATTTGTTGAAGATTTAGAAGAAATAATTAACCAACCAACAATTCCAAGATAATCATTAGCCAAACGCCAAGCAGTTTGTGGTTTTTGATTTTCTACTTGCAGGATATTTTCAATGTCTATCTCCGAGTTCAATTGCAACTGCAGCTTTTTATCTTTTTTTACCATTACAGTTAACCGTGAAGGTTGATAATCAGCTGTTGAATCAGAAGAAATGTAGCAAATTTTGCAAACATTTTTTTGGGTTTGAACAATCGCGATCGCTACCACCGGGGAAGTTCTGGTGAACGTCATCATGCCCGAATTAATTGCAATGTTGAGTTCGTCGATCGCTGTTTGAAAAATTTCTGCTTCGGTAACCGCAGATTGTTTGTCTTCAATGGTTTCCGGAAGTTCTCTGTTAGCTGAGTCTGGGCTTAGAGTATAAGACAAAGCCAAAGTCACAAAATCATTAAGACAACTTTGCAGTTGATTCAAACTGCGCTCTAGCCACAACTCGGCTCGAAGTTGCTCGATTGTTGTTAAAACTGTCGATGAATCGGCATTTAGTTGTGAGTTCTGCTCTGGTAAGCTTGAATACTGCTGCATCGTCAACTCGACCGCTAAATAATTTTGATAGCTTTGCTAAAAAGGCGCTAGATAAACCTGAGTATATTAACGCACAATTTACTCTATATATATAAACTAAAACTTGTAGTGTCAAATGTCACGGTAAAAACACAACCTATGAGATGATAATATTATAGAATTTTTTTTCAAGAGCTTTTACAGTTTATTTTGAACAAGCTAGCACCGCTGCGTGGAAGTCTGGCATTCAAAACTATTATAGGATAGGGGTTTAAAACATTTGCAATGGGTACGCCCTTTCCGCTGTGCTGTACTAGCTAATTTATAATGGTTGAAATTATCAGCCGACAGTTCTAGGTATATTAGCTGTTGTATTATTGGATTATGTAGATTACATAACAATTTAAATTTTACTAAGCTAAAGATTGTTTTTTTATTGTCTCAAAAACTCTTTTAGTTATCGAATTTAATAGTTAATAAATACGTGATTAATTTTACCATTTTTCTGATACAAATAAACTGACTGTATAAGTTTGGGGAATATTACCCTAACTCTGCCAATTTAGCCATAAGTAAAATTTTTATTAACTAATAATACCTACTCAAAAATTAAAATTTTAATATAGGCTTTTACCTCGAATAAAATATATTTAAAACCTCTGAAGATCCTTGATGTCATCTTAGAAATAAGAGGATTTGAGTTTTACATTTAATATGATGTCCGGTAAATTAACCATAGTATGTCCGAAGCGAGGGTCACTACGTGGAGCGTTCACCTTTATGTGTTCCCGTTCCCACGGGTTCTCGTTCACCGGAGCGGTGTTCCCGAAGGGTAGGGTAGGGTAGCAATCCCAAAGTGTTGCGTTCGCGGAGCGTGTCCGAAGGACATATGCTTCGTTTTGTTAGCCGCACTATGTCCTATCGGACAGGCTACGCGAATGTGAACGCAATGACAAGTGTTCATCCGCACATCATATAATTTCTTAATATAGCGATACTTTTTACGCCAATTTAGTTACTAAAATAGGTTCCCATAAAAACTCATGGGAACCGTTGCTGTGTGGTGGTTTTTCCTTCAACTCTCAAAAAGCTTAAATAAACGGCTCCAACTGTTATTTTCCACCTGTTAAGAGTAAGTTTGAAAAAATAGCCGGAACAGCTTTCGTGCAATCAAGGATTAATAATATTAAAATAAATTGCCGCCACCAAGATGTTACCAGCCAGCAGAATAATGCTGACTATAGTGCGATAAGGGAAAGGTGCTTTAGCATCTGTTTGAGGAACATCTACACCAACTTCAGCCATAATCGTGTCTCCTAATTTAAGGTTTAAAAGTCTTGTATTGACTAGATCATATTATCATTTGAAGGTAGCTAAACGTTCGTTGTTGCTTTAGATGACTATTCTACGGCAGCGTGATAAGAACTACGAACTAAAGGACCAGAGCGAACGTGGGAAAACCCTAAATTGCTTGCGATCGTGCCCAATTCCTCAAATTCTTCTGGTGTCCAATATTTTTGCACAGGTAAATGTTGCAATGATGGTCGCATATATTGACCGATTGTAAGGCGATCGCACTTGACGTTGCGTAAGTCTTTCATCGTCTCAATTACTTCTTCAACTGTTTCACCATGTCCTAACATTAAGCCGGATTTGGTAGGAATAGTAGAGTCAATTTCTTTGACTAATTGCAATACCCGTAATGAACGATTATACTTTGCTCCTCGGCGAACAGGACCTTGTAAGCGTCCCACTGTCTCAATATTATGGTTGTAGCAAGCAGGTTTTGCTAAAGTAATTATTTTTATCGGTTGGATTTCTCCATAAAAATCTGGTGTGAGTACCTCAATTTGAGTGTCTTGATTGACTTGACGGATAGTTTCCATTGTCTTCACAAACCAACTTGCACCTCCGTCTGATAAATCATCCCGGGCTACGGAAGTTAACACCACATAACGTAATCCTAAAAGCTCTACTGCCCGTGCTACTTTTTGTGGTTCGTCAGGATCTAGAGGCATTGGTGCATGACCTTTATCCACTTGACAAAAAGCACAAGACCTGGTACAAGTTGGTCCCATTAACAAGAAGCTTGCAGTTTTTTGTGAATAACACTCTCCGCGATTGGGGCAGCGCCCTTCTTCACAAATTGTATGAATTTGCCGCTGTTTGACGATCCGCTGAACCGTTGAAATTTCGCTGGCTTTACCGATAGGGCGACGTAACCAGGCAGGCATTGCGGCAATTTCTGATTTAATAGAAGCTTGTTTTGAGGAAGTCATAGATATCCGCTCTTGAAAGGGCAAACTGTGATTTTTACCGTAATTGAAAGTAGAAATAACTTCAAAAAGTTAACTTAGAAAAGCTACCAAAAAGAGGTTTAAAGCTTGAATAAGACTGTACCTTAAATTTTGCACGCAGCCGCATAATTAACTAAAAAATCAATTTAATAATCTAAAATATTACCATTTGAATATTATGAAATTTTGTACGTTATTAGACACCAGAACAGGGGTTTGTGGGCCACTTGCTTCCTACAGCGGCAACCGTGACGCTTTTCTTAGCTCCTTCCGAGGCTCAAACTTACAGTAGCAGGTGGGTGAAAACCGGCCTTCAATAACTAGTAATAATTATGACAATAGCTTTTGATGGTGGAAGATTTATAGTGTAAGATTTACCGTCGAAGATATAAAGTACTGCCTTTTGCGTGCGTAAGTCCTAATACTTATAGTTATTGTTCAATCAATCTGGGATATACGTAATAAATCTTTAACATTACGGATAAATTTACTCCTTATTGGTTAATATTGTTGACTAATTCTCAAAGCCTTATGATTTATGAATAAATAACTTTTAACAACTCGATGAAATAAACTAGTAACAACCACGTTGTCATGTTTAATAAAACACCTATACAATTGCCATTTTCGCGGAAATTACTCTCCCCCAATTAATATATAGTTTGGCTATAGTGGGAGAATTCTCATATGCATTCCCGGCGAAAACGCCATTTAAACCTAAATTATCTTTTAGAGCGAATAATTGTGGCAAATAATAAAATTTTAGTTATCGATGACACGACGGTTGTACGAGTAAAAGTACGGGAAATGTTACCTCCAGGCAACTTTCAGGTTTTAGAAGCAAAAGACGGCTTGGAGGGACTTAAATTAATCCGTAAGGAAAAATTTAGTTTAATTATGCTGGATTTCCTGTTGCCAAAAATGAGCGGCTGGGAAGTTTACCAAGAAATTCAAGCACAGCCAGATTTAAGAAAAACCCCATTAGTTGTAATGTCAGGGCGAAAAGAAGAAGTTACAGAAAAAATTTCTGAACCATTTGAGCATTTTGAATTTCTTGGTAAGCCTTTTGACCAAAAACAGTTAATCAGTTCAATTAAAGCAGCAATGGCGAAAGCTAAACAACCCCGAAGCCAACCTGTAGAAGCAGCTGCTGCTAACAAAAATAAAACAAATGAAACTAATGAAAAAAACGGCACAATTACTGCTGAAAAATCTAATTGCGAAGCAGAAATACATGCACTTAATGAAAAAATAGTAAAAATGCAGGCAGAAATAGACGGCTTGAAAAAACAGTTAAATCAAGTTGTTGCTTATATCAAACAAAAAATGAAATAACAAAAGTTTAATTGTTATATTTGAGCTTCAAATTTTCCTGTAGCCTGCCTAGACGGGCTATTTTATTTAGCTGAAGTTGGCTATTGATTTTTTTTGTTGGTTGTAAACAAGTATTTTTCTCTAGGAAGATTATTTTCAGTTATATTTATCACATATAATGAAATTTATGATCAAAATTATTTCCTCTGAATATTAATGTCTTATAAGACTTGCGAAAGTTATAGTTTAGATTTTATTTAGAATAGTAAAAGTAATACTACTTATATAGGTTTATAAATGATGTAAATAAATTACTATAATTTTATTATATGAACTAGTGATATAGCTACTAACTTGATGGGAATAATAAAACCAAGAAATATTACTAGATTTAGAAGTATAAAAATGGTTTTATTACCCCCCCAATTTCCAATGATTGCTGGTTATCGCATTATTGAGCAAATATACTCAAGTAGCGAGACAATTGTTTACAGGGGAGTAAGAGAAAAAGATCAAACACCTGTAGTGATAAAAGTGATGGCAAAAGAATATCCGAATTCTAAAGAAATTGCTCAATTTCGCCATCAGTACTTTATCACTCAAAATTTAAATGTAGAAAGTATTATTAAATCCTATAGTTTGGAAAATTATGGCAAAAGCTATGCATTTATAATGGAAGACTTTGGGGGAATTTCCCTCAGAGATGAAATGAATAGGTGGGATGACGAAAAAATACGTAAAAAGTCCGACTTTCTCAGTTATTTTCTTCATATTGCGATCGCGGTAACATCTGCTCTTGATGAATTACATCGTCGCCAGATAATTCATAAAGATATTAAACCGGATAATATTCTCATTAATCCTAATACGAAGGAAGTAAAAATTACTGATTTTAGTATCGCTTCAGTTATACCTAGAGAAGTTCAATTTTTGACAAATCCTAACCTTTTAGAAGGAACGCTAACTTATATTTCTCCGGAACAAACTGGAAGGATGAATCGGGGTATTGACTATCGTACCGATTATTATTCTTTTGGTGTAACTTTGTTTGAAATGCTAAGGGGAGAATTACCTTTTAATAATGAAAATCCTTTAGAGTTGATTTACTCCCACATTTCTAAACAGCCGCCAACAGAGAAAATTATTAACTGGAAAATTCCCTCGATAATATCTGAGATCATTTGTAAATTGATCGCCAAAAATGCCGAAGAACGTTATCAAAGTGCCAGTGGACTTAAATATGATTTAGAATTGTGCTTGCGTGACTTGCAGTTAGGAAAAAAAATAGAAAATTTTGAGTTAGCAACAAAGGATATTTCAGATCATTTTGTAATACCAGAAAAACTTTATGGTCGAGAAGTGGAAGTCGAAGAATTGCTTGCTGCTTTCGATAGAGTCATTAATCCTCTTGAACATCACCTTGAAAAAGAAGAGATAGTACGTAAAGGTGTGGAGATCGTTCTAGTGAAAGGTTATTCCGGAATAGGTAAAACCGCTGTAGTAAATGAAATCCACAAACCGATTCTTAAAGAAAAAGGTTATTTTATTAAAGGCAAATTTAATCAATTGCAACAAGATACTCCCTTTTTAGGATGGGTAGAAAGTTTAGGTAATTTAATTGAGCAATTGTTAAGTGAAACCGATACAGATATTAAGGAATGGAAAGCCAATATTCTCTCTAGTTTGGGTGATCAAGCTCAAGTAATAATTGATTTAATTCCTCAACTAGAATTGATCATTGGAAAGCAACCAAAACCAGCGGAATTATCAGGAATTGCCGCTCAAAATAGGTTAAGTTATTTATTTCAGCAATTTATTCAACTTTTTGCCATTAGAAAGCATCCTTTAGTCATATTTTTAGATGATTTGCAATGGGCAGATGCGGCTTCATTGAATTTGATGAAATTATTAATGAGTGAAAATAAAACACTTAAAAGTCAGGAGATAACCAAGAACACGCAAATTAAGCAAAAGGGATTAGGTATTCAGATGCCTAATTTTAATCCAAGAAGTAGAAATGAAAAGGATCCTGCTCTGTTAGTAATTGGGGCATATCGAGATAATGAAGTTTCCACGAAGGATTTACTTCATTTAATTATCAAAGAAATTGAAGAAAAAAAGGTGAAAGTAAGTTCCATACAACTAGAGCCTTTACATCAAACTAATTTAGGTTTTTTAATTGCCGATACTCTAAAGTGCGAAGTAGATGATGTTATATCATTAACCCAGTTAGCATTTGCCAAAACTAAAGGAAATCCATTCTTTATTACTCAATTCCTTAAAGCTTTATATCAAAAAAAAGTCATCAGATTCAACTATCAAATTGGTCATTGGGAATGTGATGTTGCAGATGTAAGAAAATTAGCTTTTACAGATGATGTTGTTGATTTTATGACACTGCAAATAAAAAGACTGCCAAGATACAATCAAACAGTGCTTAAATTTGCGGCCTGTATTGGCAATCAATTTGACTTAAAAACTCTTTCCAAAATTAATGGAAAACATCCCAATGATACGATAACAGATTTATGGGATTCTGTATTAGAAGGATTAATTTTACCTATTGATAAACAAGTTGATTCATTAAGTCAAGATGGAGAAAAAACAGCATTAATTATTGATAGTCAACAGGAAAAACAAAAAGTTTTAGGTCATTGTAGAGCAAGCCATTTCAAATTTATACACGATCGAGTTCAAGAAGCTGCTTATTCTTTAATTCCCGAATCGGAAAAACAGCAAAATCATTTACAACTAGGACAATTACTATTAGAAAATACTTCTGCGGAATCTTGGGAAGAAGATATTTTTGAAATTGTCAATCAGTTCAATAAAGCCCTGGAATTAATTACGGTTCAGCAGGAACGCTACGAACTGGCGAAAATGAATTTAATTGCTGGACAAAAAGCTCTCTCATCAACAGCTTACAAAGCAGCATTGAAGTATTTAAATACTGGAAGAGAACTACTTATTTCAGATTGCTGGAAAACGGAATACGAATTAAGTTTAGGTTTACATGAAGCTCTAGCAGAAGTTACATATTCAACTGGTGATTTTCAGGGTTTGGAGGAGTTTGTAGAAGTGGTATTAGCACAAGCTAAAACACTATTAGAAAAAGTAAAAGTTTATGAAATTAGAATTCAAGCTTATACATCTGAAAATAAACTTGTAGAAGCAATTTATATAGCCCGTGAAGTATTAGAACAGTTTGGAGTTACTTTTCCCCAAAAGCCGACTCAAGAAGATATTAAAAAAGGGCTTCAAGATACTGCTGCACTGATTGGAGATAAGACAATTGAAGAATTGACAAATCTACCATCAATTACCTGTGAAAATAAATTGGCAATTATGCGTATTGCTTCTAGTATGATTCCACCGGCTTATATTGCCGATCAGTTATTATTTCCACTGATTATTTTGTCACAAGTTAATCTATCAGTTCAGTATGGTAATGGAGCTTTGTCGGCATTTTGCTATGGATGTTATGGAATACTATTGAACAGCATTATCGATGATATTGAATCTGCTGATAATTTTGCTAAATTAGCATTAAACTTAGTAGAAAATTCTGATTCCAAAGATATCAAAACTAGAACTTTTTATGTGATTGCGGCTTTTATTCTTCATGGAAAGTCACATATTAAGGAAACTTTACCACTGTTACTCGATGCCTATCAAACAGGGCTAGAAATTGGCAGTTTAGATTTTGTTGGCTATTGTGCAAAAGAAATTTCTCAGCATTCTTATTTCATCGGTAAAGAACTGACAGTACTAGAACAAGAGATAAAATATTACATTGATCTACTAGAAAATTTTAACCAATTAACCACATCTAACTGCTGTAAAATATTTCGGCAATCAGTTATTCATTTACAATACGAAAACGAAAATATTTGTGTTTTATCTGGTGAGGCTTACAATGAAAATGAATCACTAGCTTCGATGACAGAAGCAAAAGATATCTCCGGGCTTCACTATTTATATTTACATAAACTTATTCTTTGTTATTTGTTTGAAGAATACGAAAAAGCTCAACAAAATGCCAAACTAACAAAATTATATTTAGTCGGTGGAACAGGATTCATCTCAATTCCTTACTTTAATTTTTATGAATCATTAACCGCTTTGGCTTTATATTCTGAAAAAGAATTAGAACAAGAGAATTTGCTGGCATTAGTTACAGACAACCAAGTAAAGTTAAAAAAATGGGCGCATCATGCCCCCATGAATTATTTACACAAATTTTATCTGGTAGAAGCTGAACGATATAGAGTTACAGGTAATTACCTCGAAGCAATAGACTCTTACGAACATGCAATTGCTGGAGCCAAAGAAAATGAATATATCCATGAAGAAGCACTTGCTAACGAACTGGCTGCTAAGTTCTATTTAAAATGGGGTAAGCAAAAAATAGCTAAAGCTTACCTTGATGACGCTTACTATGGCTATATTCGCTGGGGTGCAAAAGCTAAAATTAAGCATTTACAAAAATGCTATCCTCAACTACTTACTCATATTGTTTTTCACGAAAAAAGTAATTTTAATCCAGAACAAAAAATTTCGCCAAGTCAAGATATCGCATCTCTATCTAAAATCAGTAATTACAAAACTATCTCTGATTCTAAAAAAACGATTTCAACATATTTAGATTTAGAATCAGTGATGAAAGCTTCTCAAGCACTTTCTGAACAAATCAAATTAGAGGAGTTACTTTCTAAATTAATGGAAGTAATTATGGAGAATGCAGGAGCTTCAAAATCTGCATTAATTTTAAGTAAAAATGCCAATATAGACTTAGAATTAACTGCAATTAGTTACAATTCTAATATATCTTATATTACTACTGAACTACCATCTATTCCGTTAGATTCTACTAACAATGTGCCTCTACGCTTAATCAATTACGTCAAGCGTACTAAGGAAACTATAGTAATAGATGACACTAATACTGAAAACTTTTTAGCTGCTGACAGCTACATTATTCGTGAAGCACCTAAAAGTATATTGTGTATCCCAATTATTAATCAATGTAAATTTTTCGGAATACTTTACCTTGAAAATAAACTAACGGTAGGAGTATTCAATCGAAATCGTATAAAACTCTTGAATTTAATCTCTAATCAAGCTGCAATTTCAATTAAGAATGCAATACTTTACAAGAATTTGGTTGAAGCGAAAGAAGATTTGGAAAATTATAATCAGAGCTTAGAGGAAAAAGTTGCACAAAGAACCCAAGAAATCAGTGATAAAAATCAAACTTTGAAAAAAGCTTTAAAAGAATTACAAAGTACCCAAGCTCAATTGATTCAAAGTGAAAAAATGTCAAGTTTAGGGCAAATGGTAGCGGGAATTGCCCATGAGATTAATAACCCAGTGAGTTTTATTTATGGCAATATCACTCATGCTAGTCAATACGTTCAAAATTTATTAGATTTAATTGCTACTTATCAACAAGAAGATACTTTATCTAACTCTATTTTCGCGGAAAAAGCTTCAGAAATCGATCTAGATTTTATTGTCGAAGACTTACCTAAAATTCTGAAATCAATAGAGGTAGGAACTTTCCGTATTCGTAACATTGTTTTAGGATTACGAAATTTCTCTCGTCTAGATGAAGCGGAAATGAAGTCTGTAGATATTCATGAAGGAATAAACAATACTTTGATGATTTTACAACACCGATTTAAAGGAAAAGGTAGTCGTCCAGAAATTCAAATAATTAAAGAATATAGACAACTACCTAAAGTTACTTGTTATCCAGGTCAACTTAATCAGGTGTTTATGAACATTTTAAGTAATGCAATCTATGCTTTAAAAGAGTCAGAAACAAACTCTGAAATAATTAAACATCCTACAATTCGTATTTCCACAGAACTCCTAGACTCAAATACAGTAAGAATTAAGATTGCAGATAATGGTGCTGGAATTGAGCAAAAAATACAACAAAAAATATTTGACCCGTTTTTTACTACTAAGCCAGTAGGAAGTGGTACAGGATTAGGTTTATCAATTTGCTATCAAATTATTGTTGAAAAGCATAAAGGCCAGTTAATTTGTAATTCTACAGTAGGAGAGGGAACTGAGTTTATTATGGAGATTCCGATGATTTAGTAACAAGAAAAACTTGCTTTTAGTTATAAAAACCATGTATTTGACCAAACAAGTATAAGAGGATGTTTAAAAAGTATCGTTTTTTACGAAAAGGTTTTATCCCCCCTCTCCCCCCTATCCCTGGAGGGGACACCGAGTCCCCCTTATAAAGGGGGGTTTTGTCCCCCTTTTTTTAGGAGGATTTAGGGGAATCCCACCATGAATGTGAGTTGGATTTATGACTTTCCAAACATCCTCTAATACTAGCTATAAGATCCTCTATAGCTAGTACTGTAATAGAAAGGCGAACGACAATTTTGATGTTCACCGTTCACCATATAAATTCTATACAGGAACTGCTACATAAAACCAGGACA
>DESS01000141.1:44962-45551 GCA_002361335.1 Richelia sp. UBA3308 | reverse complement strand
AACCCATATGTTTAAGTTAAAATCTAAAATGCAAAATCCAAAAACGTTGCGTTTTGCGGTGTTTAGTCTTTCTGAGGGAAAACAATTTTATTACCTTTGGGAGTAGAAACTATTTTACCGCCTAAAGCTTCAATTTCCCGGATGGCTCTTTCATGGGTTTTTTTATCGGTTCCATGACTTAATACCATAACCCAAGCAGAAATTTGAGCGTATTTGCTGTTTCGATTGGTTTTGAGAAATTGTGCAGTTTGTTGGGAAATCGATGCAGCTTTTTGACTTTCCTTGTCGGAATGTTCGCTAGCCCATAGACTGGCATTAGTAAAAGATTTTCGTGCTGCTTGAGAATCTGCTAAAAATAGTAACTCATCAACTGCTTTGTAGCGCCATACATAGTAAGAATTTTTCGGAACCCAAGGAGTAAGGGATTTTAACCCTTGATTCATCATATTTACGGACTTTTCCGGCATGCCAGCATACATAGAAGTACTTGTAGAAAGTGCCAAATAGGCATTTACAAAGCGAGGATCGCGCTTTAAAATTACCTCGAAGTATTGAGGACTTAACCTATAACCTGATAAAGCACGATTTT
>DESS01000141.1:27362-44931 GCA_002361335.1 Richelia sp. UBA3308 | reverse complement strand
CCAAAATATTGTAAAAAATTAAGATATATCCAATTTGCAATTAAGTTATCATAGCCAAATGTAGGAATTTTTTTGAGAAATTTCAGACGGACTTTTTCGGCTTTGATTTCTCTTTCTAAGGCTTCTACTGAAATAGTAGGTTTACCCCAGAGCAATTTTTGCATTTGGGGAAATTGTAACAAACTAACTGCAAATAAGCATAAACAGGCTACACTTGACGAGGTAATGGTTTGACGAGATAGAGTGAACATATAGCAAGGAGTACTAACAGGTATTGCATTACTACCTCATGTTTCCCTGATACTTTACAAAAGTAACAGGTTCAGATAAAAGACTCATTGTAGTTTTTCTATTTTGTCTGACTAAACCACCGAAGGCAGCGAGCATTCTGAATCATTGCTTTCTCGCTCAACCCCACCACTGCGATCGTCTCTTACACTCTTATGAATTGTGGACTACATTGTCCCTAAATTCTACTCAAGTCGAGTCATTGATCTGTAAACAGCTATTTTTATGGACTCTCGGCAACAAGAGTTGAGTTCCCCTGACGACTTGCTCCCTATCCCTCGTAGCTACCATGATCCGTGTTACCGCCCCTTTAACTATCTAAAAGTTCTTCTTCTGGCGGATTTGAGCACAGATTTTGATCGCAGTAGTAAAGGGTGCCCGTAAAGTGGACTATATTCCGGTTTTATGCTTAGCGGGGTTGTACCAACAAAAAAACCATACCGTTTTGGATGTTTGGTTGTATCTCCCGAGTTTTGTGTTTCTTCGGTGTCCTTAAAGGGTTCGGATTTCCACACTAAGGGGAGAACTTATGACTACCTTAGTCATATATAGTTTCGTAGAAAATAGACAAGTGTATGCACTCACTATCTTTCCCGGATAACCAAAACGGTAATAGAAACATCAATGTGTGTGCCTTAAGAAATTGTCTATAAAATGTAAGCACATTTTTTTGTTTGAATGACTATATTGGGACAGAGTTTGAAAATTTGTAATCATGGCAAGTAAGACCATTAACGTTAGGGAATATACCGTCCGAGCACATAAGCGGATGATTCATACGAGGGTGTTCTCCTTTGTATGTAAAGAGTGCAACAAGCCAACAGAACGGGAAACTTATGGTCCCCGTCCGCTTTATTGCGAAAAATGTCGTCCACCTCAACCTTCTTATAGGAAGTCCAATTCTAGGTCTATAAAAGCTAAACCAAGAGCAATGAACTATAAGGGAGAGGCTGAAATTAGTTGAATCAGAACGTTATGAAACCAGAGTCGCAGCAAAAAATAGAAACACCACCACCAGCTTTACTCGAATCACTGTTAGGTTTGAGAGAATATTATACTCGGCTAGTACAGGAGTACGAGCATATAATTACCACTGCCAGAATTCAACTGGCTCATGTTGAAGCTTTGTTGTCAAATTCTTCGGCTTCAATTAATGGTAAAGGCTTTCCTGGACTGGAGATACTTGATATTACAGCGATTACGCAAGCATCTTCTCATCTCTCAGTCGAAGCAATCAAATCTCAATTTAACGGTAAGCTGACTCAAGAGACTGATATCGTTGAAGAGTATAGGCCGAATGACGAGTCTGAACTGCAACCGAATGACGAAGCAACTTTAAAATTCTCGGTTGAAGAGCATAGCAATCAAGAGAATGAAGTTGATGAAGATCGAGATAGATCTGCTTCTACTCTCAAAAAAGCTACATCGGCTAACGCTAAACATAATCCCAAAAGCGGCTCCGATATTCCGATGCTGCCCGAATTTCGCCATATTTCTCGGATAGAAGCTATTAAACAACTTCTAGAAGATAACAGTGGCAAAGTATGTCATATCGACTTCGTGGTGCGATCGCTTTATGGAGATTTAGAATCAACTGCATTTAAAGTTGTCAAAGGTAGAGTGCATTCTTCACTTACCCATGGTAAAGAACAAATGTACTGGGCATCTGTTCCCGACGAGCCTGGTTGTTACACCTTAGATTTGAGTTTGATTACACCACCCGGTAGCAAAGTTAAATCGAAAAAAGCAAGACCTAAAAATAGGAAGCCATTGGTGCCTCAGAGGACAAAAAAAATACCAATGTTGCCTCAGTACGAAGGACAGTTTCTGATTGATGCCATTTCCTCATTTTTAGAAGAGAATTCGGGAAAAATCTATTCTGTTAGTGAAATCATTGAACAAATTTATGGAGCGCTGGATGAGGAAGAAATAAGGGATATGAAGATTAGGAGCATGGTACTAGGGGAGCTTTCCCGAGGTTATCGCATTGGTAGATTTGCCAGAGTTCCCAATAAACTGGGTTACTACACCTGGGATTTAGATACTGTGGATGCTAAAACACTATCCTGATCGATAGCTCCATGTAATATGTTTGACTCAGCAATGCTCGCCTTATCTATGGTGGCGGGCATTGGTTTATTTCCATAATTGGGTATTGGGCATCGGGAATGGAACAATATTAGTTAGGAATTAAGAGTTAAGAGCTAGGAATGAGAGGTAAAAGTGATTAATTAGACATTTGGTAAAAATATTAAATCCCGGTCAAAGAATATAACCAAATCCAAATAGGATAAATTAAAAAGGATAAGTTGAAATATTAATAACTGTATGTCTGCATATCGATATTTATTTTACATTTCCCATTTTCCCATGACCGCTGACTAATTTGTAGCATTCACGAGCAATTTGCCAATCTTCTTGAGTATGTATAACTAATACCCTGACTGCGGATTCCTTTGTAGCAATATCTTTATCTACAGGTTTATGAGTGTTTTTACTCACATCAATTTTTATTCCTAAAAATTCAAAGGCTTCACAAGCAGCTTGGCGAATTTCAGGAACATTTTCGCCAATGCCAGCAGTGAATATTAAAGCATCTAATCCTTGTAAACTGGGAAGCATGGCTCCAATAAAGAAACGCAGACGATGCACGTAAATATCAACAGCGAGTTGAGCGCGTCGCGAGCCTTGAGAAATTGCTGCTTTTATTTGTCGCATATCGCTGGATATTCCAGATATGCCACTTAATCCGGATGCTTTATTTAAAACACGATCTAAATCATCAACCGTATAATTACCTTGTCGTAAAAGGTAAATTAAAATTCCTGGGTCAATGCTACCGGAACGACTACCCATCATTAATCCATCAAGGGGTGTAAATCCCATAGTCGTGTCAACACTACAACCATTTTTAATTGCGGCTAAAGAACAACCGTTACCTAAATGACAGGTAATTAAACGTAAAGATTGTAAATCTTTGCCAAGAAGATCGGCTGCACGTTCGGCACAATATTGATGGCTGATACCATGAAACCCATAACGAATAATATCTTGTTCTACCCACTCATAGGGACCGGGGTAAATAGCCGCAGCTTCCGGTATGTTGCCATGAAATGCGGTATCAAAAACTGCAATTTGAGTAACTTGTCCTAAAAGCTTTTCTACCGCTTCAATACCGGCTAAATTTGCGGGATTATGGGCAGGAGCAAGATTGATAAGATTGGCGATCGCGTCTTTGACGAACTGAGTAATTACAACACTTTCTCTGTAATATCTTCCACCATGAACGACACGATGTCCTACTACATCAATTTCTGAAGATTGGTTGATGACTTTGGTAGAGCCTTGCCACATGGTATTAAGTAAATGAGCCATGACTTCAGATTGAGAATCTGTAGTAATTTGTTCTACTAACTGTTCCCCTGTAGCTGTTTCCACTTGGATTTGTGGTACACCTTGATAATGACTCCAATCAATTTTGCCTTCCCAAAGGGGTTGGGGTGGTGAGGAAGGGAGAAACTCACCTGTTATTTCATACAAACAACTTTTTTGGGTGCTAGAACCCGCATTTAGTACAAGTATTTTCATCGCTATATCTTTTTGATTTTATTTCTCTGTTACAATTTTCTTATTTATTGATTTTAGGGATAATTGATTGTTAAATTTTTTATTTTATTAAAAAATATAATTATCTACTAATGGTACTTCAAATAAAGCCACAAAGGAAATTCAAGCAATATTTAGATGATAGTGAAGTAATCACAGTGTTTTATGGTGAGCAAGTTGTTTAGATATACACCATATTTCATAGAGCCGACGGTAGATTCCCACGGGCTGCGGATGGCCATACCACAAGAGTTTTAAAATATAGTACTCTACTCAAAATATAAACGAGCGTGCTGTAATTACACACCTCAATTTTTTTTTACACCAAAAGTAGTATAAAGTAAATTTAAAGTATGACTCAACATTTATTGACTTTAACAGAGAAAAAAGATAGAAATTAATTAAGTATATACTTTTAGAAGTTGTGGTAGTTAATTTACCAATCAACTAGCTTCTATTAAATTTCTTAAACAAAAAAAAGCCTCACTGTTTAGAGAGCGAGGCTTCTAGGCGATTAGGTTACACATTACGTTTATTCAACGTACCATTGTGTATCTTATAATATACTATTAAAAGTAATAAATTGTTTCAAATAAATTGTTACTTTTGAGAGATTTTTTTGTATCTAGAAATACTTGAATCTTTTGTCAAATATAGTAATTTATATGAGTAAAATAAATTACTATATTAAATAAAATCTTTTGTTGGAAAAACTGGCTTTCTTAAGTTATGTCAAGAGCAAAATATAAATACTATGTTGTGTAAATTTTCTTTGAAATTCCGAGAGTAAATATAACAAAAATAGATATTTTCAAAAACCGATAAAAAATAAGAGACGCTGCAATGCAACGTCTCTACCGTCTTATTAACTAAAAGATACTAGTATCATTTAAGCAACCTTAGCTTGGCCATCAAGGTTAGCTAATCTTTCAGCTAATAACTGTTCGAGGTTTTCCAAAGCTTTAGTAAAACCTTTGATTCCTTCGTCTAATTTTTCAGAAGCCATTCTATCTTCTGCGTGCATTTTCTCGAAGGTAGCTTTGTCGATGGAGATTTTTTCAATGTCCATTGTGGAAGCTTTGGCAGCATCAAGCTTACGTGGTAATTCTCCGGCATTATTTTGCAATTCCGCTAAGAACTTAGGAGCAATTGTTAACAAGTCACAACCAGCAAGTTCTGTAATTTCACCTAGATTACGGAAGCTAGCTCCCATAACTTCGGTTTTATAACCAAACTTTTTATAGTAGTTGTAAATTTTGGTAACAGATAAAACACCAGGATCTTCCGCAGCAGGATAGCTATCTTTTCCGGTGTCTTTTTTGTACCAGTCAAGAATACGTCCGACAAAGGGAGAAATTAAGGTAATACCAGCTTCCGCACAAGCAATAGCTTGATGAATACCAAATAGCAAAGTTAGGTTACAGTGAATACCTTCCTTCTCAATAATTTCCGCAGCTTTGATCCCTTCCCAAGTAGAAGCAATTTTAATTAAAACGCGATCGCGGGAAACTCCTTTTTCTTCGTATTGCTTAATAATTGCCCGTGCGGTGTTAACGGTAGCTTCGGTGTCATAAGAAAGGCGTGCATCAACTTCTGTAGAAACTCTACCGGGGATGATTTGGAGAATCTTCAAACCGAAAGCGACAGCCAAACGTTCAAAAGCTAATTTAACAACATCAGCTTGGCTTGCAGCGGCACCAGCATCTTTCTGAGCTTGGATTAAAGTATCATCAACAATTCCCTGATACTCTGGCATTTGTGCTGCTGCGGTAATCAAAGAAGGATTAGTGGTAGCATCTTGGGGCTTAAATTTTTCAATTTGTTGGATATCACCGGTATCGGCTACCACAACAGTCATTGAGCGTAATTGTTCTAATAAATCTTTGGACATAATTTACTCCATTAAATGAATGTGTCGGGGATTGACGCTTTTTGTTTAATACTGCTACTGCTGAGTGGATTTAGTAATAGGTAATTAATACATTTTCCAGATTCACTATTCCTAATTACCGATTGAAGATTCCGTTGGACTGCAGCATGGTTTTTTATTACTTCCAGACCTATTTTATTTATCAATTCCCCATATTAGCTGTCGGATTATATTCACTTTGATTAAATTGTTATTAAGAATTGATACTGTTTGGGGAAGGAAGGGTGAGTGAGTAGGGAGTAGTGAGTGGTGAGTAGTGAGTAATGAGTAGTGAGTTAAAAATAATTTATTCTTTCCCCTTGTCTCCTCAGCCCCTTGTCTCCTTGTCTCCTTGTCTCCTTGTCCCCTTCCGTTTACTCCCCGTTTACTCCCCGTTTACTCCCCTTGTCCCCTTCCTTCCATTAGGCCGAAATTGCTTGTCCAATAGTATGTACTTTTATTAAACTAGTAGTTCCTGGTTTACCAACGGGTATACCGGATGTAATGACGACTTTGTCTCCTTGTTGAGCTATTCCCATTTCTACAACGGTGTCGATTAGATTTATTAACATTTCTTCTGTTGTATTAACTGGGGAGATAAGTAAGGGTTCGACTCCCCAGGAAAGGGCTAATTGACGATAGGAAATTTCTTCGGATGTCAGGGCGATGATGGGAGTTGTGGGACGATATTTAGAAACTAGTTTTGCTGTATTTCCGGATGAAGTATTACATAAAATTGCTTTGGCTCCGACTTCATAAGCCATGCGACATACTGCTTCTGCAACAGATTCGGTAACGCTGAGACTACCGGCTTTGTAGTTATAAGATTGTAGGGTGCCGTCGGGTAATGATTTTTCTGTTTCGACGGCGATTTTATCCATCATTTGTACTGCGGCAATGGGATATTTACCCACTGCTGTTTCTCCGGAAAGCATTATTGCATCAGTACCATCAACTATGGAATTAGCAACATCTGTGACTTCTGCCCTCGTGGGATCTGGGGCATTTATCATTGACTCTAACATTTGGGTGGCGGTAATTACGGGTTTACCGGCACGATTACAGCGACGAATAATATCTTTTTGAATCAACGGAACTTGTTCTAAGGGTACTTCTACACCCAAATCCCCACGGGCTACCATAATTCCGTCAACGACTTCTAAAATATCATCAAAATTTTCGACAGCTTCGCGTCTTTCGATTTTGGCAATAATGCGAATCTTTTTATGTGCGGCTTCAATCATTCGCTGTGCTGGTTCTAAATCGGCAGGGGAACGAACAAAGGAAACTGCGACTAAATCTAGATTATTTTGAATACCGAAACGTAAATCTAATAAATCTTTTTCAGTAATGGAACTTACCGGGAGATGAGTTTGGGGTAGATTTACCCCTTTACGAGAAGAAATTTTTCCGCCAATTTTGACTCTGGCGCGAATTTTATCTGCATCTCTATCGGTGACAGTCAACTTGATGCGACCATCATTTATCATAATTGGTTCGCCAACCCGTACCATGGCGAATAAAGTTGGTAGGGGTAAAGGCAATTGATCGATAGTGTTACCTTTTTCTTGCTCGACAAAAGTAACTTCTTCTCCCTCCTCCACGGTTAAACCTTCATCTGGAAGTATACCCAAACGAATTTTTGGTCCACATAAATCCTGCATCAAAGCTAAGGGTTTTTCTGGAGGAGTGGGTATACTTCTGAGAATTTCAATTGTTTTACCGTGGAATTGATAATCCCCGTGGGAAAAATTCAATCTCGCTACATTCATCCCGGCATCTACTAAAGCTTTCAGACTTTGGGGGGTTGACGTAGCAGGTCCTACCGTGCTTATGATTTTTGTTTTACGCATGAGATTTGGGAAGAAGCGATGGGGAGACAAGGAGAGCAGGGGGAGACAAGGGGACAAGGGGACAAGGAGACAAGGAGAAATTTAGGCTCCTAACAACTAACTACTAACCACTAACCACTAACCACTAACAACTAACCACTAACCACTAACTCCCACCCTCCTCACCTTTGACATTTTTAAACTATCGTCATTGTTGTATTTTGGACAATACCTTCTTTGTGGGCCATGGATAGCATTAAATCAACTACGCGATTGGAGTAACCCCATTCATTGTCGTACCATGAGACTACTTTGAAAAAGTTGGAGTTTAATTCAATTCCTGCACCGGCATCGAAAATGCTCGAATGAGAATCACCTTGAAAGTCTGTGGAAACTACTGGGTCGTCTGAGTAACTCAAAACACCTTTCATTTGACCTGCTGCCGCTGTTTGCATGGCATTACAGATTTCTTGATAGCTGGTAGATTTTTCTGTTTTGAAGGTTAAATCTACTACAGAAACGTCGGGGGTAGGAACTCGGAATGCCATACCTGTTAATTTTCCTTTGAGTTCTGGCAATACCAATGCTACGGCTTTTGCTGCACCTGTGGAGGCGGGAATGATGTTTTGACCAGCACTACGCCCAGCACGTAAATCTTTTTTGGAAGGGCCATCTACGGTGGGTTGTGTGGCTGTCATAGCGTGGACGGTGGTCATTAATCCTTCTGCTAATCCGAAGTTGTCGTTAATGACTTTGGCGATTGGTGCCAGACAGTTCGTGGTACAGCTAGCGTTGGAAACTACGGTGTCTTTTTCTGGGTCAAATAAGTCGTGATTTACACCCATTAATAAAGTTTTCACTTGTGCTGGGTCTTTGGTAGGAGCAGAAATTATTACTCGTTTTGCTCCTGCTTTTAAGTGATTTGACGCACCTTCGTAATTTGTGAAAAGTCCGGTGGATTCGACGACATAATCTGCACCTAACTTACCCCAAGGTAATTCCGCTGGGTTTCTGATGGAAACGCAAGGAATAAAATGTCCGTTGACAACGATACCATCTTCTTTGGCTTCAACTTCCCCCTGGTATTTACCGTGGGTAGAGTCATATTTTAATAAGTAAGCTAGATTTTTCGCTGGTACTAAATCGTTGATACCAACAAACTCGATATTAGGATTATCGATCCCAGCACGGAATACTAATCTACCAATTCGGCCAAATCCGTTTATAGCAACTTTTAATTTACTCAATTTATTACCTCCTGTTTTCTGTTATTAGTGACTAGTTACCAGTAAACGTTTAACTTTGTCACAATATTGATGAATTTGAATTAGGATTAACAGTTAGTAATTAGTAAACAGCAAACAGTTCTAAATAAACAGTAAATAGCAAACAATTGGTTAAAAAATACTGGTAATTTATAACTAAATAAATAGATAGATGTTAAATAGTAAATTAATTAAGTTTTAAATCTATTTAAAATTCATATTTAATTAACATTTATGTTTTCAATTTTGTTGTATGAGTTTATCGCTTTTGAAATAACTAGATTTTTCTAATGTTTTTTTAGTGCTTAGATATCCCCCTGGGATTGTAAGTCCTAGTTTAATAGCATAAGTCTTCTGAAAGCTATAAGAGGATGTTTGAAAATTCATACCAAACTACCCTATGTTTAGATCCACCATTATCCCTCTTAAAAAAGGCGGACTTTAACCCCCGTTTAGAAGGGAGGAAGGGGGGATAATCTAAGGACAAAACCCCCCAATACATCGGGGGGAAGGGAGGATCATCCCAGATAATAGTAAAATCCTCTAACAAAGATTGGAATTTACAATTCCTGTTGCGGCTGCATTTTAATTGTCGAATTATCTCTAATTCTTAACTATATTTTTAGATTCCCGCCCTTCCTCAAAGTCAGTGATATTGGTAATGGTTGTTTGGGCAATATTTTTTAAGGCGTTTCTGGTAAAGAAGGCTTGATGAGCGGTAATGACTACGTTGGGAAATGTCAGCAATCGTTCAAAAATATCGTCTTGGATGACTTGATCTGATAAATCTTCAAAAAATAAATCGCTTTCTTGTTCGTATACGTCTAAACCTAAATAGCCTAGTTTCTGTGATTTTAAGGCATCGATTACAGCTTTTGTATCGATTAGTCCGCCACGACTGGTGTTAATCAGCATCGATCCCGGTTTAAATTGCTGTAAAGTTGTGGCGTTAATCATGTGATAGGATTCGGGAGTCAACGGACAGTGCAAAGAAACGATGTCCGAAGTGGCAAGTAATGTTGATAATTCTACATATTTTACCCCCATTTCCAAACAAGCGGGGTTTTGATAGATATCGTATGCCAGTATATTGCAGCCAAATCCTTTGATGATTTGAGCAAAACACATGCCGATTTTACCAGTACCGACTATGCCGACGGTGGAACCATGTAAGTCAAATCCTAATAAACCATTCAGGGAAAAATTTGATTCGCGAACTCGACTGTAGGCACGATGATACTTACGATTTAAAGTTAAAATTAATCCCACAGCGTGTTCGGCAACTGCATAAGGGGAATATGCTGGAACTCTGACTACGGTGATTCCTAATGAGGTAGCGGTTTTGATGTCCACATTATTGAAACCCGCAGAACGTAAGGCAATTAGCTTCGTTCCATTATTGGCGATCGCTTTGATAGTTTCAGGATTGAGTTGGTCGTTGATAAAAATACAGACTGCGGGAAATCCTGCTGCTAAGGCCGTAGTTTCACTAGTTAATTTTGGTTCAAAAAATACCAGTTCATGTCCGCCATTGGCATTTGCTTCTGAAAGAAAGTGGCGGTCATATTTTTTACTGCTGAATACTGCTACTTTCATGACGATTTTGGATTTTCGATTTTGGATTCAACCCACAAAATTTTGATTAAGTAAGAAGTAAGAAGTAAGAAGTAACAACTAACAACTAACAACTAACAACTAACCACTAATTAGTTGTTGGTGCGTGACGCTACAAGGTTATTACCAAGATGGATTAAATAGATGCGTCACACACCCTACAAGAAAAAATCTGCCAGTTGTGTAATTAATAAACTAACCACTAAGAAGTAAGAAGTAAGAAGTAAGAAGTAAGAAGTAAGAAATAACAACTAACAACTAACCACTAACAACTAACCACTAACCACTAACAACTAACAACTAATTAGAAATTTTTAATCCAGCGTTATCAGTTGAATATTCCTCGAGTTCGACTTGGCAGGGTTCTACATTCCAAATTTCTTGACAATATTCCCAAATTGCTCTATCCGAGGAAAATTTACCCATGCGTGCGGAGTTGATGATAGACATGCGAGTCCAATTTTCCGTATCTCGATAGGCTTGAGAAACTTTATCTTGGGTATCTATGTAGGATTGGTAGTCGGCGAATAACATGAACCTGTCTTGGTTGAATAGGGAATCCAACAGCGGTTTGAATAAATTGCGATCGCCATCAGAAAAGTGTCCGCAGGATATCAAGTCAATGACTTGTTTTAATTGAGGATTGGATTGGTAATAACTTGTGGGGTTATATCCTTTGGCTTTCAAGTCATAAACTTCTGGGGTTGTTAAACCGCATAAAAAGAAGTTTTCGGCACCGACTTCTTCGCGAATTTCAACGTTAGCACCGTCAAGGGTTCCAATTGTCAAAGCACCGTTGAGGGCAAATTTCATGTTACCAGTACCGGAAGCTTCTTTACCGGCGGTGGAAATTTGTTCGGAAAGTTCCGCACCTGCGTAGATAAATTGACTTGAGGATACGTTGTAGTTTGGCATGAATGCGACCTTTAAACGTCCTGCAACGTCGGAATCGCTATTTACAATGCTACCAACAGCGTTGATTAATTTGATAATCAATTTGGCAATGAAGTAACCAGGTGCTGCTTTACCGGCGAAAATAAATGTCCGGGGTAAGATATCAACGGAAGGATTGTGTTTAATTCGGTTGTAAAGGGTGATGATGTGGAAGGCGTTGAGTAACTGACGTTTGTATTCGTGCAGTCGTTTTACCTGTACATCAAACAAGGAATTGGTATCAACTGTAATTCCATTGCTTTTTTGAATTAGCTTTGCCAATTCTTGCTTGTTGGCAAGTTTTATATCTCGCCAAGCTTGTGTGAACTCTTTATCATCTAAGAATTTTTCTAATTTTCTGAGTTCATCAAGATTCTTGATCCAGTCGGTACCAATTTTATCAGTAATCAGACGAGAAAGTCTAGGATTACCCAACAACAACCAACGACGTGGTGTTACACCGTTTGTTTTGTTGATAAACTTATCTGGGAACAATTCATAGAAGTCGTGGAGGACATCTTTTTTGAGTAACTCCGTATGTAGCGCCGCTACACCGTTAATTTTATAGCTACCGACACAAGCTAAGTGTGCCATGCGGACTTTTTGTTCGTCGCCTTCTTCAATTAAAGATAGCCGCGATATTTTTTCCAAATCTCCCGGATAACGCTTTCTGACTTCACTCAAAAAGCGGAAATTGATTTCGTAGATAATTTCTAGATGTCTTGGCAATAATCTACCAAATAATGCCACTGGCCAACGTTCTAAAGCTTCCGGCAATAATGTATGGTTGGTGTAAGCAAAAGTATTTTTAGTAATATCCCATGCTTTATCCCAAGCTATTTGATGTTCGTCAACCAATAAGCGCATCAATTCAGCGATACCAACTGAAGGGTGAGTATCGTTAAGCTGAATTGCAGCTTTATCATGGAGGTTATCCAGAGTTTTAAAAAGTCGCAAATGGCGACGAAGAATATCTTGCAAGGAACAAGAAACAAAAAAGTATTGTTGCTGCAAGCGCAATTCTTTACCCTGCATCGTATCATCATTAGGGTAGAGAACCTTGGAAATATTCTCCGAAAACATCTGACTACTTACTGCGCCGACGTAATCGCCTGCATTAAATGCTTGTAAGTCGAATTCATGAGTTGCTTCTGCTTTCCACAACCGCAGAATATTTACTGTATCGACTCCGTAACCTGGTACCGGAGTATCGTAGGGAACTCCTGATATTCTTTGCTGCGGTACCCAACGTACTTGATAGCGTCCGTGTCGATCGTTGTATACTTCGGTATGACCACCTAACTTTACCTCTACCCGGTATTCTGGTAAAGGAAGTTCCCAAGCATTGCCGAAAATCAACCATTTATCGGGGTTTTCGACTTGCCAGCCGTTACGAATAACTTGCTCAAAAATCCCAAATTCATAACGAATTCCATAACCAACGGCGGGAATTTCCAGAGTTGCTAAAGAATCGAGATAACAAGCTGCAAGTCTACCTAAGCCTCCGTTACCCAATCCGGGTTCGTGTTCTTGTTCCAATAAATCATCTAATTCTAATCCCGATTCTTTCAAAACAGTACGAATTTTTTCGTAAAGACCGAGATTAATTAAACTATTACCAGTGTAGCGCCCCATCAAAAACTCAGCGGAGAGATAATAAACCGTTTTTACATGCTTCTCCATGTGAGTTTTAGCTGTTTGAATTCGCCTTTGAAGAATGCGATCGCGAACGCTATGAGCAACAGCCATATAATAATCGTGCAAAGTGGCGAAATACTCGCCCTTTCCTTGAACGTAGTAAAGACTATCAGCAATGGCACGTTTGAGGGTTTCCTCACTCATTCCAGTACGGTCGTCTTCTACTCTAACTTTAACATTGCCAGGGACGGAAACATCTTCGGCCGCTAACTTACTATACTTTTGCTCGGATGAACTAGTCATTATGCTGATCTTGGTAAGATATTAAATCTACACGCTTATTTTTATTTCCTATAGCTTTATAACATCCTGTTGTATTCCTTATTAAGAATTAAGAATAGTTAAAAGTGAGTAGTATTAGGAGTGAGGAGGGCAAGAATTAGCAGCGCATGAGTTATAAGATTAAATTTCCCCATGCCCCATGCCCCATGCCCTATACCCTATTTAATATTCCCACTTCCAATCACGAATTTCTGGCATATCTTCGCCGTATTCGTGAACGTATTGCTTGTGTTCAATCAACTTATTGTGCAACATTTGCTTGACGTGAGCAGCTTTATAACCCAGATCGGGAACTCTGTCAATGACATCATCTGCTAAATTAAAGCGATCTAGGTCGTTCATTACCACCATATCAAAAGGTGTGGTTGTAGTTCCTTCTTCTTTGTAACCTCGGACGTGGAGGTTTTTGTGATTTGTGCGACGATATGTTAAACGGTGAATCAGCCAAGGATAACCGTGGAAGGCGAAGATGATTGGTTTATCAGTGGTGAATATGCTGTCAAAGTCTTTATCACTTAATCCATGGGGATGTTCCCTTTCTGGTTGCAGTGTCATTAAGTCTACTACATTGACTACCCTGATTTTCAATTCTGGAAAATGATCCCGCAATATACTTACCGCCGCTAAGGTTTCTAAGGTAGGAATGTCACCAGCACAAGCCATGACTACATCTGGTTCGCTTCCTTGATCGTTACTTGCCCAACCCCAAATACTAATACCTGTGGTGCAATGTTTAATTGCTTCATCCATATTCAGATATTGCAATGCCGGTTGTTTACCTGCCACAATCACGTTAACGTAATGCCGACTTCTTAAGCAATGGTCTGTCACGGATAGCAGACAATTGGCATCCGGTGGTAAATATACTCTGACAACTTCAGCTTTCTTATTGACAACGTGGTCAATAAAGCCGGGATCTTGATGGCTAAAACCATTGTGATCTTGCCGCCATACGTGAGATGTTAATAAATATGTTAGAGAAGCAACTGGTCTACGCCAGGGAATATCGCGGGTAGTTTTCAACCATTTGGCGTGCTGGTTGAACATGGAATCAATAATATGGATAAATGCTTCATAACAGGAAAACAGTCCGTGACGACCTGTAAGTAGGTATCCTTCTAACCATCCTTGACAAGTATGTTCGCTGAGGATTTCCATCACACGACCGTCTGCTGCTAGCTTATCGTCGTATTCTAAGGTTTCTGCAACCCAAGTCCTGGAAGTCACATCTAACACATCAGCAAGTCGGTTGGATGCAGTTTCATCAGGACCAAATAAACGAAAATTCTGGGTATCTAAATTAAGTTTCATTACATCCCGCAATAATTTACCCATAAGGCGGGTAGCTTCGGCAATGGTTTTTCCGGGTTCCCTGACTTCTACGGCATAGTTACGAAAATCTGGCATTTTCAAGTCTCGCAATAAAATACCACCGTTGGCGTGGGGATTGTCACCCATACGGCGATTTCCTTTCGGTGCGAGCTCGGCTAATTCGGCGATTAATTTACCATTTTCATCAAATAATTCTTCTGGCTTATAACTCTTCATCCAGTCTTCCAATAGCTTCACATGGGATGCTTCTGAAGCCATATTTGATAAGGGTACTTGGTGCGATCGCCAATAATCTTCGGTTTTTTTGCCATCAACTTGTTTTGGTCCAGTCCAACCTTTAGGACTCCTAAGAATAATTATGGGCCATTGGGGACGCTGTTTGAAGCCATTTTTACGGGCATCTTCCTGAATTTCCCGGATTTCATGCATTGCGGTATCCAGGGTTGCAGCCATCAATTGATGCATGGCTTCAGGCTCGGAACCCTCTACAAAATAAGGCTTATAACCATAACCTTCAAACAACTTTTGTAATTCTTCATGGCTCATCCGTGCCAGAAGTGTAGGGTTAGCAATTTTATAGCCATTTAAATGCAAAATCGGCAATACGGCACCATCATGTACGGGATTAAGAAACTTATTAGAATGCCAACTAGCCGCCAGGGATCCTGTTTCCGCTTCACCATCACCGACAACACAAGCAACAATCAGATCGGGATTATCAAAAGCCGCACCATAAGCATGAGAAACTGCATAACCTAGCTCTCCCCCTTCATGAATACTTCCTGGAGTTTCCGGTGCCACGTGGCTAGGAATTCCACCGGGGAAAGAAAATTGCTTAAAGAGTTTTTTCATCCCCTCAGTATCTTGAGAAATATTAGGATAATATTCGCTATAAGTTCCTTCAAGATAGGTATTTGCTACCAAACCTGGACCACCATGTCCAGGCCCTGCAATATAAATTATATTTAAGTCATCTCTCTTAATCACCCGATTGAGATGAACGTAAATAAAATTCAAACCAGGTGTAGTTCCCCAATGTCCTAAAAGTCTTGGTTTAACATGTTCTAATTTCAGGGGTTGTTTAAGTAGAGGATTATCTAATAAATATATTTGTCCTACCGAAAGATAATTTGCCGCATTCCAATAAGCGTTGATCTTTCGTAATTCATCATCCTGTAATGGTTTAGTTTGGGGAGGGTTTACTATAGTCATAATTTAACTCCTTCGCGCAAATCTTGTCAGGTTTTTAACAGTTTACATTTATACTATATAAACTTATTTTTTTCACTTTTTTAATCACTTTTTTTAACATATATATAAGTTAATATTTTTTTCAGATATCCTTTTTAATCTGAATTATTAAAAGTTAGGCCGCTAATCGCTTTCCAATCAATATATTATCCGAGAATTTAAAAAATAAATAAATTCAAATTATTTTGAACTATTTAACAACTATTTATTTTTATCTATATTAAATATTAATTATCTTCTATACGATAAAACGGTAAATAATGAATTATATCTATTCTATTCATTATATTTCTGACCTTGCCTACGGGAGTTCTTTAATTAAGATTTGATACCTTGCTACCTTCACCCCGGTTTTTACACAGGATTTAGATTTTTAAAAAACTAAACTAACATTTAATTAAACAATCTTTTTCGGAGTTTAGCACAACTTTTATTTAGACATACAAACTTAACCTTAATTTAACTAAATATCTAACTAAAGAATCAATATAAATTGATTCAATATAATGAATGATATATATTTTTTTGAATAAACATTACTTCTTTAGATAGAAGATAATATTTTTTTTTACTTACTTATTTAAAAGTAACTAATTATTGAAATAGAATCCATAAGAATAAAATAGAGTTGAACTTATAAGAATTAAAATTGATCATCATAAGACATTTAAATCCTAATTACGAAGAAGCCGAATTTTAACCCAATTATAGGATTATCCTCTCTCTCCCTCCAAGGGAATTGGGGGGTAACGGCTCCCTCTTTTTTAAGGGGGATTAAGGGGGATATCAAACATACGGCAGTTTACTACGACTTTTTCAAAAATCCTCTAAGATAGAGATGTAAATAAAATCGATAGAATCAATTAATTTCCAACAAACCAATCGGCGGCGTAATCTCAATTCGTTTAGCTTCCAAATCAACAACCGGAACAATATCCTTAACAAAAGGAATTAAAACAGTCTTGGTATTTTCGATTTTCTCCTTATCCCCTTGTCTCCTTGTCTCCTTATCTCCCTCTTGCTTCTCCAATTGTACTTCCAATAAATCATTGCCAGCAGCAATTAAATCCACCACAGTACCGATAAACTCTCCACCATCCTGGATAAAAACAGGTAAACCTAACAAATCCAATAAATGATATTCATCTTCACCCAACTGTGGGCGATCGCTTTGGGGTACAAGTAACTTACAACCCCGTAATTTTTCAGCTTGATCCCGGTATTTTACACCAGCTAACTGAATAATATACAGCTTTTTCCCTTCCAGAAAACGGCCATTAACTAACTCTACCTCTTCAGGAGAGGTAGTATTTGGACGCAACAGCCAACGTTTACCGGGAACCTCAAAACGTTCGGGAAAATCCGTATCAGGATAAACCCGTAACTCACCATTCAAACCTTGAGGTGCAACAATTTTACCAATTTCTAACCAACCATCCATTATCAATGAGTAATGAGTAAGGAGTAAGAAGTAAGAAGTAAGAAGTAAGAAGTAAGAAGTAAGAAGTAATGAGTAGTGAGGGAGTTTATCTCCCATCCCCTTGTCACGCCACTTGCTA
>DESS01000141.1:0-27258 GCA_002361335.1 Richelia sp. UBA3308 | reverse complement strand
GCAACGCAGTGGCTCCCCTTGTCCCCTTGTCTCCTTGTCTCCTTGTCATACAGTACTGCGATAAACTTGTTCAGCGACTTTGGCAAAACGCTCCATTCCGATTTTGATTTCTTCATCGCTACCGGTGAGACTGACACGGAAACATTGGTGTTTGTGTTGCCATTCTTCACGCAAACCGGGGAAGAAAGAGTTTCCGGGTACAACTATTACACCTACTTTTTTGAGCTGTTGGTAAAAATCTGTATCACTTATCGGTAAATCTTGTAGCCATATCCAAGCAAAAATTGCTCCTTCCCCACGATGGAGGAACCAAGGTAAATCATTGGGCATTGCTGCTTCTAAACTAGTTTCTAAAACAGCGAATTTGTTTTTATAAAAAGGATTAATCACGGTTTCGCTGATATGGGCTAATCTGCCGGAATCAATGGCGAGGGCGGCAATAGCTTGTCCATATCGTGAAGAATGCAAGGCGGCGTTTGCTTGGAAACACTCTAATGCTTCAATTAATTTTTCATTACCAATAGCAATACCAACTCTTTCTCCTGGTAATCCTGCTTTTGATAAACTCATACAGTGCAAAATATTTTCACCAAAGGTTGGTGTCATATCGGTATAATTCAAGGCTGGGAAAGGTGGTGCATATGCGGAATCAATTAAGACTGGAACATTAAATGGTGCGGCAAGTGCGGCGATTTTTTCAACTTCGTCGTCAGTAATCACGTTACCTGTAGGATTACAAGGGCGAGAAAATAAAAGACAACCGCTACTTTCTGTAATCGATAATTGACTAAAGTCAGGACGATATTTGAATCTATGGGCAGCTGCATCAATATCTAAAGTTGGTTTGTAAGCAAATAAAGCTTCTGGAACCAAGCAAACTCCGCCATAACCGGTATAATCAGGACTTAGAGGAAGGACAATTTGTTTGAGTTTGCCCTCCAATGTATAACCACCGAACACATTGGCTGCGTAAAAATAAAGAGTTTGACTACCCGGAGTAATTAAAATATTGCGATCGCTAAGATTTAAACCGTAGCGTTTGTTAAAATCTTTGGCAACGGCTTCGATTAATGGCGAGTAACCACGAGAATAGCCATAACGACAAACAACTTCACCATAATCGGGACTTGACAAAAGTTCGGCAGTACAATCTCGCCACAGTTGTTCGACTTCGGGCAAAATCAACGGATTACCCGCACTCAAATTCATCAACTCCTGCCCAATTCCTGCAAGTAAAGTTTCTTTAATATCCTTCATTATCGCTCTCACGCCGGTAAGTTGAGACATTTGAGCGCCAAATTTAGTTAGGGCAGGGTTCATAAGCAATTAATAATTTATAGATAATTTAATGTTTTGTGTAATCACAAATTTGAGACAAGGAAGGAGACAAGGAGACAAGGGGAAATTATAAGGGCAGATTAATTATTTCCCATAATTTTATTATGTCATGACCTCATTATATTAATGGGTTTCCCATGAGCGATGCCCCGAAGCCCAATTCTCAAGCTTGATAACAAATTTGCCTAAGATAAGTCAAGATAACAGAAAATATCTTTAATTTGCAGAAAAATTACAAAATATTTCGATGTCGTTTCCCGCTATACACTCGAAAGATAGGTTAATGAAAAAGAATTTTCTGAGGAAAAAAGGTTGGAAGTTAAAGCAGCAGTAGCTTATGAAGCGGGTAAGCCGTTAAGTATTGAAACGGTTAATTTGCAAGCACCTCAATATGGTGAAGTTTTGGTGGAAATCAAAGCCAGCGGTATCTGTCATACGGATGCTTATACCCTTTCTGGTAAAGATCCTGAAGGTTTATTTCCTGCGATTTTGGGACATGAAGGTGCTGGTATTGTTGTAGATGTGGGACGAGGTGTTACCAGTGTCAAAAAGGGAGATCATGTTATTCCCCTTTACACTCCTGAATGTCGTCAGTGTGAATACTGTCTCAGCCAAAAAACTAACCTTTGTCAAGCAATTCGCCGTACTCAAGGCAAAGGTTTAATGCCCGACGGTACCAGTCGTTTTTCCATTGGTGACAAAAAACTTTATCACTACATGGGTACATCAACTTTTTCCAACTATACGGTTTTACCGGAAATTGCGATCGCCAAAATTCGTAAAGACGCACCTTTTGATAAAGTTTGTTATATCGGTTGTGGTGTTACTACGGGTATCGGTGCTGTTATTTACACGGCGAAGGTGGAATCTGGTTCTAAAGTAATAGTTTTTGGTTTAGGTGGTATCGGTTTAAATGTAATTCAAGGGGCGAAAATGGTAGGAGCCGATATGATTGTCGGCGTAGATATTAATCCGAAAAAACGGGAATTAGCAGAAAAGTTTGGCATGACGCACTTTGTTAATCCCAATGAAGTAGAAAGTGATTTAGTTCCTTATTTAGTAGATTTAACCAAAGGCGGTGCCGACTATACCTTTGAATGTATTGGTAACGTCAAAGTGATGCGTCAAGCATTAGAATGCTGTCATAAAGGTTGGGGACAAAGTATTATCATCGGTGTTGCTGGTGCGGGAGAAGAAATAAGTACCCGTCCGTTTCAATTAGTAACGGGAAGAGTTTGGAAAGGTTCGGCTTTTGGTGGTGCAAGGGGACGTACCGACGTACCGAAAATCGTTGATTGGTACATGCAAGGAAAGATTAACATTGATGATTTAATTACTCATGTAATGCCATTAGAAAAAATTAACGAAGGTTTTGAATTAATGCATGAAGGTGAATCAATTCGTAGTGTAGTGACATTTGATTGATTCAAAAATATCAATAATAAATGTTGAGACGTAGCATTGCTATGTCTCTAATATTTTAACTTCTAAATATGGGTTTAAAACAAGCGGCAACCTAGGGTGGAAGAATTGGGTTGTGTGGTATAAATCCCCATCCCAATTCCAGCCTTCTTCCTTCTTACTTCTTCCCTCTTCCTTCGTGAAATGACCACGACTGACACAAATAACAAATAACTAATCACTAATAAAATGGTCACAATTAACGAAATCATCAATAATCCCTATATAGATAAGTTTTTACCCGAAAAACGAGTTTCATTAGATAATATTACCTGGCAGGGTTACGAGCAAATTTTCAATATTTTAGGCGAAAATAGAGCGGCAAGAGTGCATTATTACCAAGGTATTTTAGAAATCATGACTCCTCTAGAAGCCCATGAAAGTAGCAGTGAAAATATCGGAATTTTAATCCATATTTTGACAGAAGAATTAAATTTAAATATCAAAAGTCTGGCTTCAACTACATTGAAAATTTCCAATAAAAAAATTGGTGCTGAACCAGATAAATGTTATTACATCAAAAACGAGCCTATCGTTCGCGGTAAAACTGTAAATTTAAATCAAGATCCACCTCCAGATTTAGTTTTAGAAGTTGATATTACTCATACTGATATTAATAAAACAAAACTTTATCAAGAGATGAAAGTACCCGAGTTTTGGCGCTATAACGGAAAAGAATTAACTATTTATGTATTAAATGAAGGAAAATATCAAGAATCTGAAAATAGTCCGACGTTCCCAATATTAACTAAAACAATGGTTTACGACTTTATTTCAGAATGTCGTACAAACGGTGAAACTCAAGCTAAAAGAGAATTTCGCAATCAGATACGTGAATTCTTCCAAGAGTAGAAATAATTAAGATTTAGATAACTATTTGAAAATACTTGAAAATACTCTTTGCAATCCGTAATCGGTACTTGACGCTATTATAAATCTTTCAATTCCACGCCAAATTTGTCAAAGCGTCACACACCCTACAATTTACTGCCAGCAATCGGTGCGTGACGCGATTATAAATCTTTCAATTCCACGCCAAATTTGTCGAAGCCTCACACACCCTACAATTTACTGCCAGCGCCCAAAGGGCGCTGGCTTCGCCAATCGCCCTCTAAGATTACCGCCTAAAATTTCTCCCCCTACTCCCCCTGCTCCCCCTGCTCTTCTCAATCAACACCGGTGAAGGCAGCAATTTTCTTTGTATTGCACCCAAATGAAATTCCCTATATTTAGTGATTTACCCACCACAATCTTTCATAATTTTACACATCTCTTGATCGAAAATTTCTTTCGCACCAACAATCATCAGCCCAAAAGCACAATCTCTTGTACAAGCTTTTGGATTGCCAACTATG
Source organism: Richelia sp. UBA3308 (assembly GCA_002361335.1). GTDB lineage: Bacteria > Cyanobacteriota > Cyanobacteriia > Cyanobacteriales > Nostocaceae > Rivularia. The sequence continues at coordinate 23,104 of DESS01000141.1, read as the reverse complement.
GCTTGCTGCGTCTCAAATCTTACTAGTACCTGTTGACGGCATGTACGGCATTCATACCTTTTTTCTGTAAATTTTGGCATGATAAAAATTTATTAATTGGATTATAGAAAACTATTTTCTTAATATAACTTAACTTTTTTTAGGGTACATTGTATTACTCAATACATATTTTCAATACCTTGATGTTGAAATATTTTGCTAAACATACTTAGAATTAAAAGTTTTTTTATACTATTAACGAAGGTGGCACTTTTCTATGGTGCGCGAAGCTTCCCTCCATCTAAAAATTACACAAAAGACATAGTAATATCCGGACGTTTTTGCTGCTCTATTAGATAATTAGAAAATAAATTATGGTTGATTTGATAAACAGTTTTACCTGACTATATTTTAAAATTCTTGTGATAGGGGCATCCGGGACTCGTCATTTCAGTTATCAGTTATCAGTTATCAAGTTACCAGCTTGATGAATCGAGGGACCGCCGCATTCTTGGCCAAAATCTACCGATCAAAAAATGAAATATGTTGTAGGCTCTACAATTAAATATTCTTGTGAGAGGAATATCTTTGTCCCTGTTAAAAAATTAAGATTTATTAAATATATCGAGGTTTTATAATTCATAAAGAATAATTTATGCTTTAACATTCATAACCAAGTAACTCGTATAAACTATGAACTGGTGGCAAAGACTGAAGAAAAATCCTTTAGCGCGATTTGGGGCAATTTTACTGATAATTTTCTATATAACAGTAATTGCAGCGGATTTTGTTGCACCATTATCGCCATATGATTCGCAGCCAAATGGTTCCTTACTGCCACCAACTCGGATATATTGGTCTACTAAAGAAGGACAATTTATTGGTCCTCATGTTTATCCGACTACTCAAGGTGACACGGATTTAGATACAGGTATACGGGAAATTATTGTAGATTTCAGCAAACCTTCTCCTCTACGTTTATTTGTTCAAGGTTCTGAATATAAGCTGTTTCAATTAAGTTTACCGCTACCGCCAACCTGGGATGAAGTCACAATATTCCCAGGTATTCCGTTAAATCTACATTTATTCGGTGCTGTTGGTGAAGCAAAATTCAACCTTTTAGGTACCGACGATCAAGCAAGGGATGAATTTAGCCGTTTGGTGTATGGGGGGCGGATCAGTTTATTTATCGGGATTTTGGGTGTTGCGATTTCTTTCCCTTTGGGGATGTTGGTTGGGGGAATTTCCGGTTATTTCAGTGGTTGGACTGACTCAGTAATTATGCGAATAGTGGAAGTACTGATGACATTTCCCAGTATTTATCTTTTAGTCACATTAGGGGCAGTCTTACCACCAGGATTAACCAGTACTCAACGGTTTTTACTGATTGTTGTAATTACTTCTTTTATTCGTTGGGCTGGTTTAGCGCGGGTAATTCGCGGACAAGTGCTATCAATTAAAGAAAGAGAATTCGTCCAAGCTGCAAGAGCAATGGGTGCAAAACCTCTATATATCATTGTTCGTCACGTTTTACCCCAAACTGCCACGTATATTATTATTTCGGCAACTCTTTCTATTCCTAGTTTTATCGGTGCGGAAGCAATATTAAGTTTGATTGGTTTGGGTATTCAGCAACCAGACCCTTCTTGGGGTAATATGTTATCTTTAGCAACCAATGCTTCTATTTTAGTATTACAACCGTGGTTAATTTGGCCTCCCGCTATAGTAATTATTCTTACAGTCTTGGCATTTAACCTGCTTGGCGATGGATTGAGGGATGCACTCGATCCCAGGAGTTTGGGACGATAATTCAAGTTGAAGGTAAAATAAACTCATATCTTGCACCTACACCCTATCTCTTGTGAGGCTATACAAACAAACCCTGCCGTGACAGCAGGCTAATAATCCTAATTTTTCCTTCTATTGAAAAAATATAATGTTTATTAAAAAATAAAAAAATCAGTATTATTACCTTGGTGCAAGATTTGAGTAAACCTAACGATACACTTTGTAGAGACGCGATACCCTTGCGTCTCTAGATTTAAATTCAAGATTTTGAAATTAAAGATTTTGCAAACTAGCGTAACCAAAAGTAGCATTAAATTCTTCGCACCAAATTCCTACAGATTTATAATCAGCAAGGTTAACATTGTCTGGAATGGCATAGCGTTGAGCCCCGTTGAAGCTTTTAATTGGAGCTAAGGTAAGATAATTTCCTTCTTTAATATTTAAAGGTATGGTGCTGTTACGGTGTAAAATTACTTTTACATCCGGACCTTCACCAGTACTAAAGGCTTTATCAAATTCTAAGTAACTTTTACCGTTAATATTTACAATTTTTGCTTTACCTGTAGTAGCTTTTTCCGCTTTTACAAAGTTACCGGATGCGAGAAGCGATTCTGATTTAGTTGCAACTCTTGTAGTTCTAAGGGCAGGACGAGCTTGTGCTACTCCAGAATTAACTATTACAGAACCAACGCTACTAAATAGTACAACAGATGCCATTCCGAAACCAGCTAATTTGTTGAATTTCACGATCAATTCCTCCTCGATAAAAGTTTTTCGTCTTAACATTCGCTTGATTACTAATATCGGGGATCACTCTGAGGGCTTAATGATTGGTAACTGAGCTTTCCCTAAGAGTTTTATGAGAAAACTGAGAACAGTCAAATATAGGAATCCTAATTGAAAATTGAAAAATACGAGGGTACACCTTAATATTCTGAAACCCTTTTGCAAGACAGCATGACAGCAAGACAGCCTACCCACACAAATAATTTCAAAAATCAAACCTGATTGCTATATATTCTTGTGGTACGGGCAGAGAAGGCCCGTCTTAACTAACAAATAAGCTTTGTATTCTACCGAAGGCGGAAAGAAAGACTCCCCTCAACCGAAAACTGCTATATTTGCGGTAGCAATGCATTCAAAAATATTAAGTAATATAAAATTGATCCCTAGTTAACTAAATGAATGGATAAACTTGACGGACACCCTTAAATTTTTTTTTTGAATAAAAAACTTTTAAGGAAACCCTTGATCTAAAGAAACCTGTTGCTTTTCGAGGTTAAAAGCATGACTAACATGGTCAAAATTTTACAACCAACCTCTTCTTTAAAGAGTAAATTTTTCTACTTCAGAGAAAAATATGGTTTAATTCACACGATCTGTAGTTATATAGGTAGATATAATCGATTTTTTTGGAAATTGGTAGGTCCGAATGTAACTAGAAGCTACTTAATTAATTGGGAAAAAACAGCAGAGCATCGTATTGTGAATTTGGGGGGTGGAAATAATACTCTAGATGGTTGTTTAACAGTAGATATAAAACCAAGAGCAGATGCTTATGTAGATATTACTAAACCATTACCATTTACTGACAATTCAATTGACGGAATATTTTGCGAAGAAGTAATTGAACATATTAAATTTGATAATGGTTATCAATTACTTAAAGAGTGCTTTAGAATCCTTAAACCCGATGGAGTTATTCGTCTATCGACACCAGACTTAAACTGGTTTGCTAGTAGGGTTTCCCAATCCATTAAAACCTGCGATGAAATTAATACAGTTTTCTATAATCACGGACATCGCTACTTATACACTCAAGAAGCTCTCTATTTTTATTGTCAAGAAGTCGGTTTTACCAATTTAAAGATATCTAAATATCAAGACTCAAATGCAAAACTTGGTTATTTAGATTCCCACGCCGATCGATTTTCTCATCCACCTGAAATATCTCAATACTTGGAAGCCCAAAAACCCAATTAATCAATCAACAATTAAAGAAGTTTCCAACTCCAAATATTGAAACTGTAAATCTTTCCGAGCAACAGCGATCGCAGCAGCAAAATTAGGAAAAGGTTTGATTTCTACTAAACTCCATTCACCAGGAATATTTAAATTTGCAGGTTGTGTTGGAGTTAGAGAAATTTCGATTTTCTGTAAATCTGTTAACCCCATTCCGGTTGCTTTTAAATAAGCTTCTTTACAAGTCCAATAACGGAAAAATAGCTGTTGCTGTTGCTCCCTAGGAGCCGATTTAATTACAGTATATTCCCTTAATGAAAAAAATCTTTGAGCAAGGGAAAGAACATCGGTAGTAGACTTAATACATTCCAAATCAACACCGATAGAGTCATTAATACTTAGTGCATACAAAGCGAAATCTTGGGAGTGAGATAAATTAAAGCTGAGATTACCTCTATGAATTTTGTCTAAAAAGGGTTTACCACGAGGTTCGTAACCAAAATGTATTTTAAACGGTTCAATGTTTAAATAGCGACCTAATATTGTTCTAAGAATACCCCGTGCGGCGATAAAACGCTGACGATGTTGCTCAAAATGAAACCTATTCCCTCTAGCTAACTCCTCTTCCGAGAGAATTTGTGAAAAGTATTCCAATAATGGTTGTACTTCCTGGAGATTTGCTCGCCAAATATGAACTTCGCCAGGTAATAATTTAATATTCGTCGGCGCTTGTAACCACATTCAATTTTAATTTTGAGATTTTAACAACATTTTGGATTGAAGAGTCAGCACTCAGGAGTTATAAATATTTATCTTACTCCCTCCCTCACTCCCTCACTCCCTCACTCCCTCACTCCCTTTCCTCTATCCACTCCAAGACTCGATTCCACGCCCACCAGGGATCATCATCTCCGTATTCCCGCTGACAGGCTTTGCTGCTTAAATAACCAACATGACCACCGTTCGCAGTCAGTATTAATTCTATGGCTGGATTTTGTGCACAGGCTGCTTGTAATTCTGGTGCGATCGCTGGATGAAAAAATGGATCGTCTGCGGCATAAATTATTAAAGTTGGTTTGTCAAGTTTCGGTAAAATATTCAGGGCGTTACTTGCTTGATAGTAGGCTTCTACTGAGGGAAAACCTAATTTTTCTATAACTAATTCTTTGTCAAATCCCCATATACTGTTTGCTCTTTCAATGGCTGCTGGATCTAAACTTCCTGGATGAGTATCGTGAATTTTCCATGCCAGCTTTTTCGATGCTTTGACGATTCTTGCTTCTAAAAATTTACCTGCTGGATAACTAACTAAATACTTAAGGGAACGATTGGAATCTAAACTGGGACAAATAACCGCACCACCACCGATATCACAATATTTGATTCCTATTTGCTGTTGCACAGTTAATTGTGCAGCTGCTTTAACTGCCCATAATGCTAATTGTCCCCCTAAAGAAAATCCACTAAACCAGAATTTTGGTGGACATCCCATTGATAAAGCAGCAGCAGCAATACGAACAAAATCTTCTCCTTCGTACAAACCATCACTGGTTAAGGTTGGTGATAATTCTGCTGTTTTACCGTGGGCACGCCAATCAAATAATACTACCGCATAACCTAGGGCATAGGCTTTACGCCCTAAGATTCTCAGAAACCATTCTTGTTCTAAATCGCCGATAATGCCGTAGGTGCCTATAATCGTTCCACGGGGGTTTTCTGGAATTGCTACCAACCCAAAAATCGGTACTCCTTGTGCGCCAGTAAAAACTTGCTCTTGATAGGTTACCTTGGGTAGCTTGAGTCTAGCTTGCCAATTATTTTTTCCCCACAACGCCGCACCGACAGTCATTAATACCCCGTTTCGTAGAAACCAAGGTGGATTGTAGGTTGACAAAAGCATTGTAATAGACTTTCTGTTTCTAAATTATAGTTTGTTTAAGAATATTTTAATTTTAAGCTTTATGTTAGATTTCAAATTTTTTTTATAATCATGAAAGCAATCTTTGTTTTTTCCAAAGGTTCTTAATTTTCCTTAATACCTAGTAACAATTATCTTATAATGCCGAGAATTCTTGTCATAGATGACGATCCAGCAATTTCCGAGTTGGTAGCCGTTAATCTCGAAATGGCTGGTTACGATGTTAGCCAAGCTGAAGACGGTATCAAAGGGCAAGCCCTAGCACTCCAGTTGCAGCCAGATTTAATTATGTTGGATTTGATGCTGCCGAAGGTTGATGGATTTACTGTATGTCAGCGTCTGCGGCGAGATGAGCGTACCGCTGATATCCCAGTGTTAATGTTAACTGCTTTAAGCCAAACTCAGGATAAAGTAGAAGGCTTTAATGCTGGTGCGGATGATTATCTAACCAAGCCTTTTGAAGTCGAGGAAATGTTGGCGCGGGTAAGGGCGTTGCTCCGACGTACCGATCGCATTCCCCAAGCAGCAAAACACAGTGAAATTTTAAATTATGGCCCGTTGACTTTAGTTCCGGAAAGATTTGAGGCCATATGGTTTGCTCAAACTGTTAAATTGACTCACTTGGAGTTTGAATTACTCCATTGTTTGCTGCAACGACACGGGCAAACGGTTTCTCCTAGTGAAATACTCAGGGAAGTTTGGGGTTACGATCCAGATGATGACATCGAAACGATTCGAGTGCATATCCGCCACTTGAGAACCAAACTAGAACCAGATCCCCGCCATCCGCGCTATATCAAAACGGTATATGGTGCTGGATATTGCTTGGAGTTACCAAGTACTCCTCCATCCAGTGAAGAATTATCCCCCACTGAAGTCGGAAGTAGTTCTTAGTTAAATCTCAACTTTTGGAATAAGTTAATTCCCAATCCCATGTAAACCGCTTTAAGTAGCGACTTGGGAAACTTTTTCTATCGAATAATTTCTATTTTTTTGATGCTTGTTATAGCAATCGTCATCAGTCTTACTACAGGTTCAAAACGCTCTGGCTTGGTGCTTGTCAGTCGTTTTAAGTTAATACAAATAAAAAAACCAAAAAATAGCCCCACGGGTAAATCCGGGGCTTGAAATAATTACTCCTTTCCCGGCTTTATGATTACCGTTTAGGATTGAAGGAGGGAGTAGGGTACGTTTTATAGGAAATCGCCCCCGAGGATAATGGCAGTAATACAGTAAGTTGATGAGACAGAGTTTTTTTTTGCTCATCTTTTTATCCCAAGCCGATTTAAGCGGAAAAAAATTTTAAAAATACGAATAATCTTTTCTAATTAAAATTGATTTAAAAAATATAAATTGTTTTTTATTTTTTTGTTTTTTTACATAACTCGATCGCAATAGTTTTATTTTTCTAGTTATGAATCATCCGTAGAATGTATATTTATTTTCACTTATAGAAAATAAAATCCCGATTTTTTTTGAATATAAATACGCAAATTAGATAATTTAGGTATTTATAATTACTAATCACATCCTGTCCGAATATATCGGAATTATCACTAAAAAAAACTCTGCGTTCCTCTGCGTGTACCTCCGCAAGCCTCTGCGTTCAAAAAATATATAATCGCGATTGCCTCCGGCACCCTTTCGTTGCTGATCGTAAACTGTAGTAATTGTTTATTCGTTAAAAGTTCGGAAAAATTCCAATTTATATCGATACAAAGCTACTGGTTTGTTTGCTGCTTTAAAAAAATCTGGATCTTGAGATGAAAGATATACGGCTGTAACTTGATTTCCTTCAATAGCTGGATTTGATGTAGATAATGTAGATAACTTGCTATATGCCGTAGTTGATTCTACTGAATTGAGATAAGGACGATAACTGCCTTTAAATAACTGCTGAAATACTTCTGTGGCAATAAATCTACCATCTGCTGTAGTTTCTGTAGCGCGGCTTTTAACAATGGAAACTAATTGGCGATCGCCTTTTAAAAATGTAATCTGCCGGTTGGGAGAATTGGGGTCTACTTTTACTGCTTTTACTGTATCATTACCTAAAATAGCTCGTGCTAAGTTCAAGCCGTTATATGCTCTATCAGCAATGACTGCTGTTGATTTATTCTTCCGATGAGAAATTATTTTTAATAACATCTGAGGAGAATTTAATCCAGAAAGGGGTGTTTTTTGATAGGATGTTTTTTGATTGATAAATCGTACTTTAAAATTAACTGGTTGATTAAGATACTGACGATTATTTTCAAACCCTGGTGTGATAATTTCCGGTGCTAAAGGTGCTACTAAATCAACTAAAGTACTTTTTACTTCCCATTCACCCTTCATCCATTCAGGATAAATTAAATCTCCTACCGCAGGTTGCACAGAAGTTAATTTCTCCCACTGGGGAAAATTTTCTAATCGCCGATCTAATTCTCCAGCACTAGCGCTAGGGTTACCGCTACAGAAGAATAAAAAACAAATCAAGCAAAAACTCCAAAAAAGCTTCATAGTAAGCAGTCTCAATGTATATTACGAAATGTTAATTATTATTTGAATAATTACTCATTAAATCAAACGAAATATTGCGATTTATTCATCAAAGTTAACTTTATCATCAAGAATCTCAACATAAACATGGATTTATACAGAGGTAATGAAAAAAACAATTTCAATAAAAAAAATCCCATGAATTTTTGAGATTAAATAGCCAATATAAATGGGCTGCTTATTAGAATAACGGAAAAATGATCGGTATTTATTCTAGTAATTATAAATGCAATATTTAAAATAAGTCAATTGAAATACATTGTATATTGATACTAAATGATACTGTTGCGAGAGTAGTATATAAGAGTTTGCACGTAATAGTATGCAATAAGTAAAATTGCATCGAATTCTTTTTACCTTTATTCAAGGTAGAAACCTAGTACTATACTTTTGAAGGGATAGTTAAGCGCGATCGCCTCAGAATTAAAAAGTTATAAAAATTACATTCATTTCAAATGTGATTTAGGGCGTGTATCAATCAAAAAAATCAAATAAATTACCAATTATTAAAAAGATTTCAACTTATGAGTCTTAGTAGTTCTTTTACGGATTTTTCCTTAGCTGAATTGTTCCAACTGATCGATCAAGGGCGTAAATCTGGTTGTTTAAGTGTATGTACATTGCCAGATATAAATGCTCCCCAATCAAGAGCAAAATACTTTTATATTTGGTTCAGAAGTGGACGTATTGTTGCCGCTGCAAATAGATTAAATGGTAAAGGTTTAGTATCTAAAATTGCCCAACGAAATTGGGTAGAAGCGCAGATAATAGAGACTATTTCTGGCAAGGGATCAACAACTATACCTTTGGGCTTGCAGCTCAAAACTGAAGAATTATTGAGCGCGGAACAATTAAACTTATTATTTGCCAGTCAATTACAGCAAGTTCGCCAATTATTTGAAATTCAAAAAGGAGTATTTAAACTAGATTGCAAAGCCACTTTGCCAATGTCTGAAATGACAGGATTAAGCTTGAGGGCTACTGAAGTAACCTTGATGGCTTTAAGAGTGTTGAAAAATTGGCAAGTACTCGAATCAGCCCTTCCAGATACAGAATCCGGTATACGAAATATTAATCAAAACAAACCGCAAATACGCTTAAATGCCTTTGAATGGAAGATTTGGGAATTTGCTTCTGGAGATATTTCCATAAAAGATATCGCCGCTCAACTGAATGTACCAAACATCAAGATTCAGCAAGCAGTTTTGGGATTAATGCTTGTAGGATTGATAGAAGAAGTACCCCAGATAACATCAAATTCGGCTACATACCATTATGATATGGATTTAACTTGGGTAAGTAAATACGGTTCGCGAGCAGCTAGAAAACATCAGGAATCGCTTACACCCCAAGTTAGTAGTTCATTGCTGCAAAATCTTGTTGGGTATTTAAGGAGTAAAGCTTAATGACATTAGAAATTCTCCGAATTGTAGTTACAGGGGGTGTAGGCGCAGGAAAAACTACATTTATTCGCACAATCAGTGAAATTGATGTCGTTAACACCGACAAAAGGGCAACCGACGAGATAGCCGAATTAAAGGAAACAACCACAGTAGCTTTAGATTTTGGAAAATTAACAATCGCATCCAATCAATCATTACATTTGTACGGTACTCCCGGACAAAGTCGATTTGATTTTATGTGGGAAATTTTGATTCAAAAAGCCCACGCTTACATTCTCTTAGTAGATGCACATCGTCCAAATCACTTCCGCTACACACGCAAAGTTCTCACCTACATGAAGCATCACAACCCCTTTATTCCATTGTTGATCGGAATAACTCATACAGATTGCCCCGATGCGTGGGATGTAGATGATATAGCCTTAGCTTTAGGGCTGCAAGACGAAGCCGATTCTCCCCCCTTAATGGCTGTCAACGCCAACGAACGTCAATCTGTATTTGAAGCATTAATTGCGATCGTCGAACAATTAGCATCCATCCAGGAGCTGCAAGGAGTGAAGGAATGATATCATGTCCGGTTAAACAGTTATCATATCTGTGGGGATCAATGAGTAATGAGTAATGAGTAACGAGTAACGAGTAACGAGTAACGAGTAACGAGTAATAAGTAATGAGTCTTCATAGTTATGTTGGTAATAACCGCCATTCTTAAGTCTTGGTTATATAGTAAGTAATTTGCCGGACATCATATGAGGCTGATGGGGGAAATAGGAAGACAAGGGGAATAAATTAGGAGGAACAGAGTTAGCACCACCGGAGCTATTAGTTTAATTAGCTTTAACCTTTAACATGCAAACCTTTAAACTTATATTACTTGTAATAAATTACCTATAAATAATGTTCTATTATTCTTAAATTAACCTTTGTCGTTTAAAAATTTACCAAGTCTTGAGGCTCAGTATCTATTGGTTCAAAGAAGATGTAAGTATTAAAACCCCAAGATATAACTCAGGAGTCAGTAATAAATGCCTCTGGGTAAAATTATCAAGCTCCTTTTGGGAGCATTTCAAAATATTCCAGCTGAATCAGTAAACTCTTCCAAGTTGCCGGCAACGGAAAATTCTCCGTCATTTGCAACACTAGAAAATACTGAGATATTGCAGGATAATGTTAGTGAAGTTACATTAAAACAGTCAACTACACAAACCACTGAAAAACCTTTACCAAAAATTCTGGAGGAAAAAAAAATGATTAACGTTTCCATGTTGCAAGACGAGCTGCAAAATTATGTCAGTGCAGCTGCTGATGTCCAAGGTGCTGCTTTGGTAAGCCCTGATGGTTTGGCTTTGGCTTCGGTTTTACCTGTTGGAATGGATGAAGAACGTACTGCGGCCATGTCTGCATCCATGCTTTCCCTTGGCGAACGTATTGGTAGAGAATTAGCTCGTGGAAGCATCGATCGCATTGTTGTGGAAGGCGAAAAAGGCTATGGTGTCTTGGTTGGTTGTGGTGCAGATGCTGTTTTGTTAGTTTTAGCTGGTAGTGATGTTAAGCAAGGTTTACTGTTTTTAGAAATTAAACGAGTTGTTTCTAAAATTGCACCATTATTAGCTTGAGTAGAAACACATAATAATCCTTATACTGATATTTGGATTGGTGATTTTATGTAGTTCCAGTCCAAATTTTACATAGTGGTTAGAATTCTCAAATAGTGATAATTGTACGATTACAACTAGATATTCACGCAGAAACTGGATTTACCGGTGTAATATCTGACAAATTATCGCCTATTGACTTGACTTATTAACGGTATCAAGCCATAACAAGAGTTGAGGCAAGCCAATTGTTTTTTCCCACTAAATTTTTTGATTAATAATAGGAGTTTCTTAGAATGGCTATAGAACCACAAGCTTTTTTCTCTACTTTGGAAAAGCGCGTTAGTTTCACAGCGGAAGATAAATCCCTGCTTCAATCTGAAATAGATTGGGGAAAAGAAATTGCTCCAGATATGGCAGAATTTTTCTATGATTATTTAGGACGCGATCAAGAAATGAGTACGATTTTAAACGCTACAGAAGGGCGTGCTCATCGTCTCAAAGAAACATTTATTAAATGGTTCTACGAAATGTTTACAGGTATGGATGATTGGGGTAGTGACTATGCCGATCGCCGCTGGAACATTGGTTTAGTTCACGTTCGTATCGGTATCGGGCCTCAACATGTTGTGCCTGCCATGGCAACTGTAATTAGAGAAGCCGGTAAGCGTGCAAAAGCCGACGGTAAAAGCGAAGAGATTAAAGAGGCTTTGGGCCGCATTTGCATGATTGATTTAGCTTTTATTGAACAGGCTTACGTGGAAGTATCTTCAGAAGCTGTTTTGAGAGAAACTGGTTGGACTGAAGGTTTATTCAGACGTTTAATTGCTACTGGCGCTAATGCTATGTAATGGAATATACCAGGAAGGCAGAATAAGTGTTATAAATTGTCTTCCTTCCCAAACTAAATCTCTCCCTTCCTCGCTCCCTTTTCTTACCTGGCTTTTTACGAGATGCTAAAAAATTAGGTAAGAGAAGGGAGTGCCACTTTTAAAATTGATTAAATAAAAATTATCTTTACATAAGATAGCAATTTTCCCGGAGCGTGAGGTACACCTTAATCCGATTAGGCAATAGACACTCTTGCTATAGGGATTTGAGCAATCGGAACTGCTGGTTTATATTTGAACTTTAATAATTTGAGAAGTAATATTACCGATCAAGACTACTAGTTTACTAAAAATATATATAGATATTAATTAAATAAAAGTATTATTAATTACTTGTTTTTTTCCTATGTATACATAATACTAAGCAGTATAGTGTAAATCCTCACTATAAATAAGTGCTTGCACTATCATAAGTTGTTTATTTTGCTACGAATAATGGTGTTACGACCAAATGATTTGCAGTTAAGTTCTTATTAAACCATTACCCGTGGATATATAAGAATTCGGTTTGATTTATGATCTTGGGATCGTGCTAGGAGTTTCGCGAAGCGTAGCGTTGAGCCATAAATATTAGTTCAATAAATATTAGTGCAGGTAGGCAACAGAAAATAGGTAAGCACGAAAGTGTACGCCGGTTTTTTTTTCAGCGCAAGCGCGAGCTAGGAGAATACAGATCAAATAGTAGTCTTCTATATCTAAACCTTAGACGACAGGCTAAATTGTTTGAGTTTATAGTCAACAGCAAATTAAGGGTGTATTAATAAACAAATTAAGGGTGTATTAATAAAAATAAATAATTTAATTTCGGTATTTCCCGATTCTTGTATTTGGCAATGAGATAATAATTATGTTTGGGAAGTTTTTAATTTGAGATTATTATTATCTCCTTGACCTATTTCCTGTGTTTTCTAATATAAATTAAGCAATATAAGAGACTATATTGCTTACTATTTTTAATGATTAAAGTGTTATTTTCTCTGTTAAGGCTAGAGTTTGATTCGTTATAAATTGTGGCTTTTCGTTTACCTTTACTAAAGGTATGCGGTAGAAGTGCAATGGGTTTTGATCGATTTTCACCATTTGGAGTGTGATACTTAAACATATTAGTAAGTCAAATATCCTAATGATAAACTCACCTTCAGGGCTGAGAAAGCCTCAATATGATCGTGCCTTGGCTTCAATCCCAAAATACACTAAATGAAGCAATAGATTTTGATAATAAAAAAATAAATTTTCTAGGGTTAAATTTGCCCCTAGATGACATATCTATCTATCCATTTTTAGTGCCTAAAATGTTTGTAAATTACAATTAATATTGGTTTTATGATTATTTTATTTTTAATGAATGTACATAGCTATATAAAGCAGAAAAAGCTTTAAATCAGCATGATAATCCTCAATTATTTTACTTCGATTTGCATGAAGCTATCCTATTTATAAGGATAAATTAAGCTTTCATCCTTTGAGTGCTTAATGAAATACATAAGAATTCATTGATGTAATATGCGAGGGCATTTACGACTGAAATTAACATTGGTTAATTTTTGATTATATTTACTCATTAAATTATGAATCCTACAGAATATCCCGTAGCAGTAGAAATAAAAAACTCCGAAGACTTAAATATAGATTTTCAGCAATACTGGTTTGCTATAAAGCGGCGATGGTTGCCTGCAATCGTGATTGCGGGTGGATTTTTTGCCCTGGGTTTTATGGGTATAATGCGAATTTCAAAACATCACTATGTAGCTGAAGGAAAAATTCTAGTCAAGCCAGACGAATCTGCCTCTTTAACAGGATTATTAGAAGATACAAAAAACCAGCTTACTCCTCTGACTTTCCAAGGTAATCCTTTAAAAACAGAAATTGAAATTATTCTTTCTAAACCAGTTATAAGCAGAGTTATTAATTCATTAAATCTTTTAGATGAAGATGGTAAGACACTATCAGAAAAAAGCTTAAAGCAAAATATTGAAGTGGAAGATGTTGGGGGAACAGATATACTGCAAATTTCTTACAAAAGTAAAGATTCTAAAGTAGCTGCATCTGTAGTAAATGGAATCATGAAAGCATATATAGAAAACAATAAATTAGTTAACCGTTCTGAAGCATTAGCAGCAAAAAAATTCATTGCTCAGCAGTTACCCGAAACTCAAGAATCAGTTCGTCAAGCAGAAAATTTACTACGTAATTTTCAAGAGAAAAATCAACTTGTAGCTATAGACGAAGAAGCAAAATTATCATTAGAAACTGTTGAAAGACTCAAAACTCAAATTGCTGAAACTAAAGCAAACTTTGCGAATGTTAACGCAAGATATAGAGATTTGATCGACAAGTTAGGTATGGATTATCGCAAAGCTATTGTTGTAGCTAAACTGAGTCAATCTCAGCCAGTTCAAGCAACATTGACTGAAATTCAAAAGACTGAGGAACAGTTAAAAATTGAAAATACTTTTTTCCAAGATGAGAATCCTAAAATTCTGAATTTGAAAGATAAATTAAATTCTCTGAAAAATCAATTACAAGAGCGAATTCGCCAAGAAATTGGTGATGCCCAAACAATATCAGCACAAGATTTGCAAGCAGGAGAATTAGAAACAGGTTTAATTAGTCAGTTAATCAATCTGCAAATTGAACAAGTGGGTTTATCAAATCAAATAGCTTCTTTAGAAAATAATTTATCTAAATATCAAGAAAGAATAAACACTTTACCAAAATTAAAAGAAGAAGAGCGAGAAATACAACGTAATTTAGAAGCAGCACAAGCAACTTATGAAACTCTTTTGACGAAGTTAAAAGAGATAGAAGCTGCGGGTAATCAAAATGTAGCCAACGCCAGGATTATTGAAGAAGCATCAGAACCAAAAAATGCATCTTCTGATAAGAGTACTAGCATTTTCTTATTAGGAAATGTTGTTGTTAGTCTAATAATGTTTATAGGAACAATCATCCTTTTAGAAAAAGCAGATAGATCTCTCAAAAATGTTAAAAGTGTTGAAAAAGTGTTCCAGTATTCATTACTGGCAACAATTCCAACTTTTAAGAGTAAACAAAATATTATCTATAAAAACTTAGACAAATCCCATATAGAAATTCCTGTCCGAGATAATCCTTTTTCACCAATTAGTGAAGCTTTTCGGATGTTACAAGCAAGTTTGGAGTTTATCGATGACAATAAAACACCAAATGTAATTGTAATTTCAAGCTCTATTAGTGAAGAAGGTAAGTCTACAGTTGCTGCAAATTTGGCAGCTGTTTACGCTGAATTGAAGGAAAAAGTATTACTTATAGATGCTAATATGCGGACAGCTTCTCAACATAATGCATGGGGATTAACCAATGAAATTGGTTTAAGTAATGTTATCGTTGGTCGGACTGACATATCAACAGCAATTAAAGAAATTATGCCTAATTTACATATTCTTACATCTGGGGTTATGCCTGCTAATCCAGTAACATTATTAAAATCTCAAGCAATGGCTTCATTAATCAAAAATGCATCTAGAAATTATGATTATGTGATTATAGACGCACCGGCAGTTTTAATCGGTGCTGATGCCTTAATTTTAGGCAAAATGTCTGATGGAATCTTAATGGTATCTCGACCGGGAGTAGTTGATTCTAATTATGCTGTAAATGCTAAAAATTTATTAAAAAAATCGGGACAGAATGTCTTAGGTTTAGTAGTGAATAGTGTGATTTTGAAAAATGAATCAGATAATTATTTTCATTTTACCGAAAATCACGCACCTGAAAAGGCTTTATTTATTAAAAATAAATCTGTAGAACAGATTAGTAATTCTTCTTTTAAACAATAATTTAACTGATAAGTTTATGTACAATTATCAACAATTAGCGGAGAAAATTTTTGTCATTATATCGCTATTTTTTTATACAGGAGGTATTGCTCCATTTATTTCAGAAACTCATAGTTTATATCCCGTAAAAGAGGAATTACCTAAAATTTGTGTAGCTATTACATTACTACTGATTTGTGCCAGATGGGAAAGGGTTATAAATATTATCGTTAGAGAAAAATTTTTGTGGCTTTTATTGGCAATTGCTCTAGCCTCACCATTATGGTCTGATATACCAATGATTACATTAGAAGAGGTTGTACCTTTGGTGAGAGTAACTATATTTGGAGTGTATTTCGCTACACGTTTTCGTATTAGCGAACAGTTGCGATTGTTAGCTTGGACATTCAGTATCGCAGTAGCTCTTTGCCTTCTGTTTGGCTTAGTTTTAAAAAGCTATGGAGTCGTGGGTATGGGATACGTTGGTAATATGGAGGATGTAGTCCATACAGGAGCATGGCGCGGTATTTACGTACATAAAACAGTCCTCGGAACCATGATGTGCTTAAGCTCCTTAGTCTTCTTATTTAATATTTTTATAGAAAGACGTTACAGATTATTTATGTCAGTTGGTTTTGTACTTTCAATATATGTCCTTTTATGCTCAACTACGAAAGCTGCATTAGGTATATTATTATTTATTATTATAATTTTACCTATCTATAAAGCTTTTCGTTGGAACTACAATATTTTATTACCTTTATGGATTTTTATATTATTTTTATCTGGTATTATTCTTGTCTTTACTATCAACAGTGCAGAGACTATAGTGACATCTATAGGTAAAGATATAACAATTTCTGGTCGTACAGAAATTTGGCCTCTTATCATCGAAAAAATTAGACTTCGTCCTTGGTTTGGATATGGTTATTTATCTTTTTGGTATGGAGGATGGGAAACTCAAGTAGCAGATATTTGGCGAGAACTTAAATGGGGATTTGAACCACCTCATGCTCATAATGGTTTTTTAGAAATATGTCTAAGTTTTGGTCTTATAGGACTTAGTATATTTATATTTAGCTTTTTAAATTATATATTTAGAGCATTTAGATGGCTAAGAATTATCAAAACACCAGAAGGCTTAGTTCCAATTGTTTTCTTCACATTTTCAATACTTCTCAATTTAACTGAAAGTGATTTTATGAGGGGTGATATTAATTGGTTGTTACACGTATCTATGGTTATTTCTATGCTAAATAAGAATAAAAAATATCTCATTAGCGAACAATTATTATTATCCAGCAGTATTACATATAAATACATTATTTAATTGTGGATATTCATACTGGTTTCATAACTAAATATATCTGAAATTTAAATTGATCAAGTACATACATAATTTCTAGTAATTTCAAGTCGATGAATACTCCTACTATCTCTGTCATTATTCCCGTTTACAACGGCGAACGCACAATTATCGAAACAATCAATTCCGTTCAAAAGCAGACTTTTTCTGACTTTGAATTGATTGTGATCAATGATGGCTCCACAGATGGAACATTAAGATTGCTAAATGAAATAAAAGATTCTCGTCTCAAAGTTTTTTCTTACTCAAATGGAGGCTTATCCGAATCCCGCAATCGAGGTATCACTCATGCGAAAGGAGAATTTATTACTTTTCTGGATGCAGATGATTTATGGACAGATGATAAACTGGAACTCCAATTACAAGCTTTACAGAAAAATCCGGAAGCTGGTGTTGCTTATAGCTGGACTTATTTCATGGAAGAAAACGGGGAATATTGCCATACTGATAAACCCTTATTTTTTGAAGGAAATGTTCTTGCTAATCTGTTAACTAACAATTTTATTGCTAGTGGTTCAAATCCTTTAATTAGTAAACAAGCTATTGAATCTGTTGGCAAGTTTGATACCTCTCTTCCTGCAGTAGAAGATTGGGATTACTGGCTGCGGTTAGCTGCAAAATGGCAATTTGCAGTAGTTCCTAAACCACAAGTTTTTTATCGTTTATCTTCAAGCTCAATGTCTTCTAAAGTCGAATTGATGGAAGAATGTCAAGTGAAAGTCATTGATCGAGCATTTGAATTTTCACCAAGTGAATTACAATTCCTCAAAAATCAAAGCCTTGCTTATATTTATCAATACTCTTGTAAATTGTACCTAACTAAAATGCCTGGTGCTGAAGGAATCAAAAATGCAAGAGAGAAAATGGCAAAAACCATCAAAACATATCCCCAAATTTTACTTCAATCTAATAGTCATAAATTACTAATAAAATTATTGATTAAAACATTCATACCTGAGAAAATATCTGATTCTCTACTCCACAGTTACAGTAAATTGAGAGCTACTAATATCTCTTAATAAATCTGAATATAGTTTAATTATCTAGAATTTTTTTATTAGGAATAATGTTAATCCAAAAAGTCAAACAAAAATTTTCCGGTGAATTTGTTCGTAATGTCGGTTGGCTTACTGGGGCAGAACTGATAAATCGTGTTTGTCGTTTAGTTACTGTAGTTTTTTTAGCTCGCTTACTCTCTCCTGAAGATTATGGACTAGCTGCAATTGTTTTAACTGTTAATGAATTTGCAAATGTTTTAAACTTCAGGGCTGGAATTGGATCCAAATTAATTCAAGCTAATGATAAAGACTTTTTGATTCTTCGTAATACAGCTTATTGGATGACTTGGATTTTTAGTATCTTGATCTTTTTCTTTCAGTGTATTGCTGCTTTTCCTATTGCCTGGTTTTATGGTGAAAATCGTGTAATTTTACCTATATGTGTCACTGCCATAACATATTTAACTTTACCTTTCTTTAGTATTCAGTCGGCAATATTATATAGAGAAAATTGCCTTAAAATCCCAGCATTATGTAACGCTTTGCAAGGGTTTTTTGGAAATATGTTTACTATAATTTTTGCTGTTTTAGGATTAGGTATGTGGGCAATTGTTTTACCAATAGTATTCACATCTCCAATTCAGTTAATCATTTACCGGATGAATTATCCTTGGCGGAATAAAAGTAGTTTTACACTTAATCGTTGGCAAGAAATAGCAGGTTTTGCAACAAATGTTATAGGAGTAGAATTACTTAATAAATTGAGGGGTAATTTAGATTATTTATTAGTCGGACGTTTTTTAGGTATTGAAGCTTTAGGAATATATTTTTTTGCATTTAATGCCGGTATAGGAACTATTTTAAGCTTAATTAATGCAATTACTTGGCCTATATATCCACATATTTGTGCTGCTAAAAATAATTTAAAACAGATGAAAAAGCGATATTTTAATAGTCTAAAAAGTATCGCTTTAACAATCATACCTTTGATTCTTCTTCAATCTCTATTAGCACCATTTTACGTGCCAATTGTATATGGTCAAAAATGGATTGTAGCAATTCCTATTTTAGTAATAGTTTGTCTTTCTGCTTTACCGCGTCCTTTTGCCGATGCTGTATCGATGCTTTTGCAAGCAGTTGATAAAACTAAGATTAATCTCTACTGGAATTTAATCTTTACTGTAATTTTAACTATTTGCTTGCTTGTTGCAATGAACTGGGGAATATATTGGGTGGCAATGTCAGTACTAATTTCCCATGCAATATGTTTACCTATCTTTACTATTTGGGCTACTAAATATGCCTTTGCTAAAACTTCTGCTTATTCTGAAATTGGAGAGTAAATATGAAAATTGCTGTAACTATAGTCGTACCTGCCTACAACGCATCTGAATATATAGCAAAAACTGTCAAATCAGTTTTACAACAAACTTATACAGATTTTGAACTCCTAGTAATTGATGATGGTTCCACAGATGATACTGCTGATATTGTGCATAATTTTAGTCTACAGGATAGTCGAGTCAAGCTGATTTCTCAGGAGAATCAAGGTGTATCAGTTGCTAGAAACACGGGAATAAAGATGGCTAAAGGAGAGTTCATAGCTTTTCTCGATGCCGATGATTTATGGTTACCTAATAAATTAGTTTCTCATCTTGAACATTTGCATCAAAATTCTGAGGTGGGTGTTAGTTTTGGAAAAGTCGAATTCTTAAGTTCTAATGGAGAACTTACTGGTTATATATCAAATTCTCCTCTGGGTGCGATTAAATCAGAATATTTATTGTATGAAAATCCTACCGTTACAACTTCTAATATTGTAGTTAGACGGGAAGTTTTTGAGCAAGTTGGTTACTTTGATGAACAAATATCATATTCAGAAGATTTGGAGTGGCTACTGAGATTAAGCTGTCATCAAGCATGGAAAATTGAAGGAATAAACAAAGTTCTAACACGATACAGAATTTCTCAAAATAGTTTGTCTTCAGATTTGTACAAAATGGAACAAGGCTGGAATTTATTAATAAATAAGGTTATGAATTACGCTCCTTATCTAGTAAATCAACACTATTACAAAGCTCAATCTAGGTATCTTCGCTACTTAGCACGAAGAACATTACGTTTAAATCTTTCTTCAGATGTGGGAATTAGATATATGAATCGTGCCCTCCAATCCGAATGGACTTTGATATTTAAAGAGCCTCGGCGAACTATTTTGACAACGATCGCAGTGTACGGGAAATATCTGATGCCAAGTTTACCGAATAAATCTGCAAAAAGTAGCATTAATTAAAATTTTCCATGGCATATTTGCAAGTTTAATTTTATTGTTACAGCATAATAAGCTATCTACACAATTTAATCTTTTAACTACCAATATTATTATGAGGGAATTGAAATGAAAGTATTGTTTATTCACAATTATTCAGTAGATCATGAGTGGTTACTTTGGAAAAAAGAAAGGCGAACGGAATCTCCAGCATATTATCTTTGGGGAATTACACATTTAGATAAGTACGGTATAGAAGTAGATGTTTTACCTTATGAAAAATATTCTTTTTTAAAGAAGATAGGATATGCAATTAAACTAGGTGATTTAGACCATCAACTCAGAATATTTTTGCAGCAATCTAAGTATGATGTTATATATTCTGCCACTCAAACCGGTACAATTTTTCTATCTTTACTAAGTTGTTTAGGATTATTTCGTAAACCAATTATTGTAAAGTTAGAACGACCATTTAAAGTAAATTTTTTCAGTAAAATTTTTGTCAAAATATTTGCCAGAGGTCATGCAAAAATACTCTGTTTAAGTAATAGGGTGAGAGACCAATTAAAAAATGAATTTGGCATCGATGAAGAAAAAATTCCCATCGTGGATTGGGGCCCAGACTTATCATACTATGACAGTAGAATAGCTAAAACAAAAAGTAATAGTGAGTTTATTCTATGTGCAGGTAGTACTAGTCGAGACTATAATTCATTGGCAAAAGCTTTTAATAAAATTAATTATCCCTTACGGATATATTGCTCAGAAAAATCTGCACCTGACGCAAAAAATATTACACCAAATATTTCAATGCAATACAAAAAAAAATCTGTAGAACCAAGGGCTTTGTCATTTGAAAAATTGATTCAAGAATATGAGAAAGCTAATGCAGTTGCTATTCCTTTAAAGATTCCAAAACATAGAGCAGATAATACAACTTTAATTGGGCTAACCAATCTTTTAGAAGCTATGGCAACGGGAAAAGCAATAGTAATGACTAAGCACAGACAAGCAAATATTGATGTTGAGAAGGAAGGTATTGGACTTTGGGTTGAACCAGATGATGTTAATGGTTGGAACAAAGCAATTTCTTATTTATTAGACCACCCAGAAGAAACCAAAATCATGGGTATGAAAGCTCGTGAATTATCTGAAAATAAGTACAATTTAGACCTATTTACATCTCAGCTAGCAATCGAAATAAAAAAATCTGTTAAACGATAGTGAATAGTACTTTTATCACATAAAACACGAAAAATTTATTTTAAAGTTTTCATGAATTTTTCGTGTTTTGATAAGAATGATTTTGTAATTATTAATCTTTGTTGTCAGAATTTAGGTATTAGCTAAAAATGAAAAAAGTATCTGTAATCATCCCTGTCTATAATGCTGAAAAATATGTTGCAGCTACAATTGAATCTGTGCTGTCACAAACTTATGAAAACTTAGAGATTGTTATCGTTGATGATGGTTCTCCTGATAATAGTATAGAAGTTTGTAAACGGTTCAAAGACTCAAGAATTAAAATTATCCGTCAACAAAATAGAGGACTTCCGGGAGCAAGAAATACAGGTATCCGTCATGCAAGCGGTGACTATGTGGCTTTCTTGGATGCAGATGATATCTGGTTACCAGAAAAGCTAGAGAAGCACGTTGAGCATCTAAATAATTCACCTACCGTAGGAATCAGCTTTTGTTATTCTGCTTTTATTAATGAAAAAGGGAATTATACAGGACTTTATCAAAAGCCTCGAAAACTGTACGATATTACACCATCCTATGTGCTTTGTCGCAATCCTGTTGGTAATGGTTCAGCTGCAGTAATTCGACGTGAAGTCTTTGAAGATATCAAGTTTCAAGACGATTTACACGGAACTGTAGAAGACTATTATTTTGACGAGCGCTTGCGTCATATGAAAGCAGATGCGACAGATATTGAATGCTGGTTACGAATATCAATTCAGACTCACTGGCGACATGAAGGTATACCTGAAGCCTTGACTTTATATCGAGTAAATTCAGGGGGACTTTCTGCTAATGCACTAAAACAGTTAGAAGCTCTAGAAAAAGTAGTAGAAAAAACTCGTTCCTATGCTCCCGATATCATGGCTAATTGCGAAAAAGTTGCCAGGGCTTACCATTTGCGCTATACGGTTCGTCGTTTGGTAACTATGGGTGATGGAGTTACTGCCGTGAAATTATTTAACCAAGCTCTTGCTAATCACTCGGGAATTCTTTTAGAAGAACCTGGTAAAACAGTATTAACTGGTTCTGCAGCTTATGTACTCTGGTTACTCTCTCCGTTAAAATCCGTTATCAGTAAGCCAGCAGTTTCGCGTTCATAGAACATTTTTGTTTTTTCTAGCACTTACGCATCACAATACACGGGTTCCTACTTTCATTGTCTTATTAAGACATTCAAATTAACTCGCGCCTGTCACGCAACGGCAATAAAGCGGTATATCTACACCGCTTTTTGCCTCCCCTACAAGAAAAATGTGCCAGTTTCGTAAGTCCTATTTCTGCACATCTTTATCAACAAATCATATTACTTTGTCCGTTAAGATTCGCGATGAAAAACTTAGAACTAACAATAAG
>DESS01000266.1 GCA_002361335.1 Richelia sp. UBA3308 | reverse complement strand
TTACTCGTTACTCCTTACTCCTTACTCCTCCGTTCTTATTAAGCCCTTTACAGACGTAGCAGCACTACAACTGTGTTTCTCTTAACACCTGTTTATATTTTCCATCTAAAATCTAAAATCGAAAATCGAAAATTGTTTAACTTCTAACTTCTAACTTCTTTTGGATTGCTGGTAACAAACGAGGTACCTTCTGAAAAACTGCTTGATAGAAAACAGCTTCATAAGCCATTAATGCTTGTTCAAAAGAATAACGTTCCATCGCAAACTTTCTCGCCTTCTCACCCAGCTTGGCTGTTAAATCAGGATTGCTATACAAATTCATAATTGCAGCAGCTAAATCTTCAGGTGATTCCGGCGCAATAACTACACCCCCACCACTCTGTCTAACTGCACGTGCTGCAGTACCCGAAGCCGGAACAGAAGCTACAATTGGACTACCACTAGCTAATAAAAGCGGTATTTTGGAAGGCATATTAAACGAAATAACATTCCGCTTTTGCACAACCAAACCCACATCCGCAGCCGCTAGCATATGGGGTAATTTTTCTCGCGGTTGTAAAGGTAACAGTAAAACATTATCCGCACCACAAGCTAAACAATATTTTTGCAACCTTTTCAAAGCTTTCGATTCACCAGCGATCGCAAAAGCAATTTCAGGAATATGTCGTAATGATGCAGCAGCTTCGATTACCGTTTCTAAACCTTGAGTCAGAGCAATATTACCGGAATAAAGCACCACAAATTTATCATTAAGTTTGTGAAATGCCTTCCAATTTTTCGCTTTTTGTGGCAAAGGACGAATAAAATTAGTATCTACCCAATTAGGAATGCAAGCAATCTTATGAATGGGAACTTTTTTATTAATTAAATTCTTGACAAATCCATCAGCAATCACGCTAATTGTATGAGATTTTCCATAAGCAAATTTCTCTAAAACTTCCAAAGCCCGAATCATAAATTTATTTTTTAATAATCCAGTTTTGATTGCAGCTTCTGGTAAAATATCTTGTACATTTAACACTACCGGACAGTTATAAAACCAACTTAATAAAGTGGCAGGCAATGAAACTAATAATGGTGGAACTGTTAACAGAATAACATCAGGTCTCCAACCATTAAGAGCTTGCGGCAAACTTGTAAATACAAAGCTTAATTCTAATAGCAACCTATCAATTAAATTCGGCTTAGATTTAATTCTTAAATAACAACGTTGAATCGTTACGCCATTTCTCTGTTCTGTGACATACCACTTACCCCGATATTCCTCATAAATCTCCCGCTGGGGATAATTAGGCATACCTGTAATCACCCGTACCTGATGCCCTCGCTTCACCAATCCTTCAGCAAGTTCAGTCATCAAAGGGGCAATTCCAATCGGTTCAGGATGATAATTGTAGGAATAAATTAGAATCTGCATTTACATCGATTTTATATAAGTTAATTAGGCTTTGGAAAGGGCATGGGGCATAAGAAGGGGAGAGGGGGTAGAGAGGGGAAAGGGGGGAGTTTAATTAAGCTTGCTCCCACACCTCCCACACTTCCCACACCTCCCACACTTCCCCTTGTCTCCCCATCCCCTTGTCCTTTTTACCAAAGTTAATGTATTTTAAGTTACCGCAAACACCCTTGCCAACATTACTGATATAGGTAACAAAGTTAATACTAACAAGCCATAGGGCAAACCCGCAAAGCTACAGGCAAAAGTCGCATTTAATACTATAAGTGATAAAACTCCCGAACGCACAGCTATACGTATATTTTCGGAAGTTGGTTGACCCACAGCTTGGATGAAAGGCAGTAATACACGCACACTCAGTAAAACCACGAATGGCAATACTGGTAGCAAGTAAGATTTATTTAACCAACCCAATCCTAAGAGTCCAGCGATAACCGTGCCCATTAATATTAAAGCTAGAATACCCGTACTGCGTTTACCACCATGAACTTCTCCTCGGCTAATAGCCGTGATCGCAGCAATGTAAGTAATTGGAATTAAAGCCAAATACCAACTTTGACTTAACATCGGCGAAAAAATACTTACACCCAGGAGCAAATTTGCACCGCGACAAATCCCCATATTTAAAGGACCGAAAAATGGGTGATGTTTTCCGTAAGCGTCATAAAGCAAAGCCCCAGATGCAATCCCAATCGCGATCGCCATACTTGACAAAGAAACTTCAGCCGCTGCAAGTACACCAATACACAAAAGTAGGCTTCCTAAAACAGTTGCACCCCACCGAGATGCTCTACCGCTAGGAATTGGTCTTTCTGGCCTTTCTTTACTATCTAATTCTGCATCAAAAACATCATTAAATACAACACCACCACCATACAAACCTGTAGTAGCCAGAATTAGCCATGCAACAGGATAAGGATTAACCAAAATCGCAAAACCTGAAGCTGCAACACCTGCGAGCACGTCAGCCCAAGCAGTAATAATATTAGCAGGCCGCGTTAACTGTATATAGGCCCAAAGACGGTTAGTGTTTAAAGTTGCTACGTTCATAATTTGGAGAAGTATAGAAGGTTTATTGATAGAGGGATGGGGAGATGGGTAGATCGAGGAGAAATTTAAACACATAATTCCCGCCCTCCTGACTACTCACTCCTGACTCTTATTCAATCAAGGCGTATTCAGAATCAGATTCTTCAATTACTGGTTTTTGTCCGCGCAGTACGGAGTTACCGCTAAATAATTGTCGTTGGTCGATTGGTGATGGATTTAACCAGTCTGATTCCTGCATTTGACCGCTTTGGCTGTATGCTGCCAGGGCGTTTTCATAACAGGTAGCTCGCATGTGAGCTTCTGGAATTCCTCTCTCTACCATTAGTTGAGCAGTTTTGGGCACTGCTAAGGGATCGCTTACTCCCCAGTCGGCGCTGCTGTCTACGATGATTCGTTCGCAACCGTATTGACGTACAACTTCTACCATGCGGGCGTTACCCATTTTAGTATTAGGGTAAATTGTAAATGCCGCCCAGAAACCCCGATCTAATACCTCTTTTACGGTTTCTTCATTGTTGTGGTCTACAATCACTTGTGATGGCTCTAAACCATGCTCTATACACACATCCATACTGCGACTTGTACCGGCTTTTTTATCCCGGTGTGGCGTATGAATCATCACCAGCATATTTAATTCTTTCGCGAATTCTAATTGTAAGCGAAAATATTTATCTTCTGCCGGTGTCATATCGTCGTAACCAATCTCACCAATCGCAACTACACCTTCTTTACAAGCGTATAAAGGTAGTAATTCCATTACCTGTTCGGCCAAAGGTTCGTTATTAGCTTCTTTGGAGTTTAAACCGATAGTACAATAATGTTTGATTCCGAACTGCGATGCTCGAAAGCGTTCCCAGCCCACCAAACTGCTATAGTAATCTTGGAAAGAACCAACATTAGTCCGGGGTTGTCCCATCCAAAAAGCAGGTTCAATCACCGCAACAATTCCCGACTTACGCATTTTTTCGTAATCATCGGTAGTGCGCGAACTCATGTGAATATGTGGATCGATGTACATAACGTTTTAGAATTTTAGATTTTTGACTTTGAATTAAACAGTGAACTTAGAAGTTAGGAATAAGGGGTAAAATTTTGGATTTTAGATTCAAAATCCCTAATTAGGATTGTGCTCTGAGGAATAAGGATTATTAATTAAAAAGCTAAAGACTAGCAATGAGAAATTACGAATTATTTTCTACCCATTCCCCATGCCCCATGCCCTATGCCCCATGCCCCATGCCCCATGCCCCATTCCCTCTCTCATCTAATATTTTCCCAAGTAAGTTTTCCTGCTTGAATATCGGCCTGTAAATCCGGATATTTAGTCAGAATATCTTTGGCTTGGGGTAAGGGACATTGAGCACAAGCTAAAGCTGCTGCTTTTCCCTCAAGTAATTTCTGTTGTCCTTTTCCGTTGGAATTAGTTTCAGGGTGAGATTGTTTTAAAACGTACTCTAAGTCTGCCAACATTTCGCTATTGGCAAATCTTCCTACGCATCGCCACAATTGGGGAGATACCTTGCGCCCCGCTGACCAACGTTCGTGGGCATAATCAGCTAGCATCCTTGCTAGCTCTGGGTTTGCTCTTTCGTCAAGTCCTTGAATTAAATGCAAGGGACTACCGACAAACAAAGCTTTTAAAACCATTTGATTCCAAGCAAGATTGTCTAAATACTTTGCCGGATAGGGATTGTATAAAGCAACTGCATTGAATACTGACAGAATGTTGCTACGTATACCCTCAGCTGCGCGATCGCAAAGTTTTTCTGGATAAGGAAGTAGTGGTAATGCTTGATATAGCGCTACTAATTCTCCTACATCCGCAGCCGCAAATACTTGATCTAATGTAAGCAAATATTTTTCTACATCGTCTGATGGTAAACTTAATACCAGCAAAGTCCTTGCGGCTTGGTCTACTGTCCAATTAACAGGAAGCCAATTATTGAAAGCATTTGACGCTGATTCTAACTCTTCTAGGGTTGGCTGTATCTCGCTTTTTCCTGTGTAACGAGGCACCCCACTAAAAGCAGTAAAAAATATCCGCGTTGCCCCACCGTTGCTTATTTGCTGCCGTTTTTCGTTCAACCAATTAATAGCTTCAGTATTGACTTCTCGGGATATCCAGCGATAAAGTAAACTTACACCACTAAAATTTTGTGTTTCTATATACTTATTAGTAAGAGACATTTTTGATATAATCTCCACATTAGTACCCGTTTTTGGTCCTTACCTCACTTGAGAGCTTTCCTCTAATTCAGCTAACTTAAAGGAAATTTGTTCAAACAAGAAAGCGAACTAATCCTTACAGTCATTCACCAAAGCGCGTTAAACCGCTAGCAGTAATATCTACTTCAAGCGCTGGAAAATTTAACACCCAGGTTTAGATATGCCCTGCTTTACATGAAAGCACTACATAAATTAGGGAATGTTCCTCACTCTCTATTCGCGCTAAGCTTTTTGTCTGATTTAAGATAACACAACAAAGCAGGCGATTGACCTTTACCACCGCCCTTTGTGCGATTAGCGAAGCCACCGCCTCAAAAAGAGACGAATCACACAACTTTGCTACTCCAACACTTAAACTTTTGTGTCCGTATTTATACTGTTTTCTTATCAGTATAATTTGTTAGCTTAGTCTGTTTCTCTAGAATTTTATCGTTGTGGGAGGAAGTATTTTATTAAGATAGCAAAAAGACTTGTAAAAAGTACGTAAATGTTTTTACGCTATTTCGATAAAAATGATGAAAATTTAGTAAAAAAGAGCTTTTGTTTGGGGTTTCCCAGCTTTGTTGCTGGGAACGGGATGACAGGAAATATTAAATTAAGCTGATTTTTGCTTATTCTTTCTTAACTTAGTAGCAGCAGCACCAAGAGCAAATATTGCTAAACCGAATAAGGTTGTAGGTTCGGGTACTTTCTTTTTGCCTTGATTACCTTCTACATTCAACACTTGTACGCGACCTTGGAAAAAGTCACCTACGTAAACTTTACCGTCTTTATATTGTAGACCACCACTCCAGTTAAACCTACCTGGTCTCAGGTCTAAGGGATCCCCAAAGGGAGGCTGACCAAGTTGAGGGGGAAAAACAATTTCGCCTGATTCATTGACAGCGGGTTCGCCGTATGCAGTTATAAAGTTACCCTCTTTATCGAATACCTGAACGCGGCTGTTTTGAGAATCAGCTACATAGATATTCTCGTTTTCATCCAAGTCGATACCGATTGGCTCGTTGAATTGTCCCGGTTGGGTACCTTCAGAACCAAAGGCATAAAGAAAGTTGGTTTCCGAATCAAGTACCTGAATCCGATTATTAAACTGGTCATTAATGTAAATATTGCCAGTTTTATTAGATATAGCTAAACCAGCCGGTCCATCAAACTGTCCTGGATCGGAACCCAAGCTACCATAGGTCTTAACTAATTCACCATCTCTACCGTAAATATTTACAAAGTCACCGCTAAAATCGGTTACATGTAAATTTCCTTGTTTGTCAAAATCCATACCTCCAGGTCCAAAAAAGATATCTCCGGGCCCTTGACCGCTAAATGAACCAAAGGAGGTGACGAATTCTCCACTGTCGGGGTTATATACATCGATTTCGCTGTTAAAAACGTCACCTACGTATAAGTTGCCGCTGATGGGATCGAACTTCAAATCTGCTGGTTCATCTAAACCCGCTCCTTTTCCCTGAACGCCAGTACCAATTGACCGGAGATAGGTACCATCAGGACTAAATACATCAACTCTGTTACCAACATTGGGGTTGAAACTACCGTCAGGGTTTAAACCGCGACCGTTACTTACATAGATATTTCCATCTGCATCGCGCTCTCCCACACCTTGGGGAACAAAAAGCTGTCCTGGAGCGAATCCCGGCTCGCCAATCGACTTATCGTATGTTAGGTTTATTGCTTTCGCTTCGGCAGTAGCTGCCAAAACCATAAATCCCGCACTCGCTAAAGCTAATGATAAATTTTTTACTGCTTTCATTGTTGAATTCCCTGATAAGGGTAGTTATACTTTTGATTAGGAAATCCCTCCAGGTCTAGACCTGGAATTGTTAGCGGCAAGTTGCTGTTTGATGCTGTTTGAAAAAAATTAGTCGGCAGCAACTTGCTGTTTTTTAACTTGGAAAGTTCTAAGTATCCAATGATTCGATTTTCACTATATGGATATAGTCGATCAATTACCAACTAGGTTGCAAGTGGTGCGTGACACTACAAAGGTTATAAGTACTTACAACATTTATTAAAGCGTCACACACCCTACAAAATTGATAATTGTTAATTGTTAAAGAACTTCTACTTTGTCTAAAATTTCTTCTAGCTTCTGTTCCTGACGCTTGCGCTTGCTTCCTAGAGCCGCACCAGCCCCAGCTACTACTAATAAACCAAGTATCGAAGCAGGTTCGGGAACTGACTTGGGCTTATCACCACCTTTGTGTAAGTCAATCTTGACTAATTGTCCCGTTTCCGCTAAACGAGCGCGGTTGGCGGTATATAAAGCACCATCGCGATAAGTTAAACCGGAAGCTGCTTCTAATCCGTTACCGTTCCAGATGGTTTCCCGAGTTCCATCTGGGGAAACTTTGATAATCGAACTGCTGATATCACCGATTACTTCGCCACCTTGGAGAATGTTCTTCCATTCCGAGGTGTTCATGTGTTGCAACACGTACAAGTTGCCTGATTCGTCGTAGGCTGTACCAGTTAACTGAGTAAAGCCGTTACCACCGTTGGTGATTGTTTCTTCTATATTCAAATCTTCGTCAACTGAATACAGACGCGCTCTACCTTCTGGATAAGGGAAATAAGAGTATTCAGCTACAGTGAAACCACCATCGGGAGATTCGGTAATTCCTGTAGGTACTGATTGGAAAGTGATGGGAAAATCTTGACTTGTTGCTTCTCCTTCGCTTGGTGGGGCGCTTGGTGCTTGGTTATCACCTTGAGGTGGTGCATCCGGAATTTCACCTTCGGGTTCAAAGCTAGGAAATTCAAGTAGGCTTTGATCAATTGGTAGAATAGGGAACGCCGCTACATTCTCAACACCGCCTTCATCAAGTGGTGTTTTCCAAATTACGTTGGCACCACCATCAACTACGTAAGCAGTATTATCCTTAATTGTCATCGCGTAAGGATTACCAATTAAGTCAGAGCCATCGGGGTTGAAGTCGCTTTCATATTGACCATAATCGGCAACTTCTCTTATAAGAGAACCAGTTTCTAAGTCCACTTCCCATAACTTACCTAGGGTTGGAGATTTTAATGTAGTATCCCGCTCTGCTGGATTTCCCGCAAGTCCCATTAATAGATAAGGAGTACCTTTATTGTCAAATTTGAAGTCCGCTGGGCCTGCTGCTTGTTCTCCAAAGGGCGTTAATGCAATGGAAGTCAAATCTGGGATTACTGTTTCTTGCTTACCATCGGGAGTAATTTTAATCAAGGTACCAGTTGAACCAGCACACAAAGGAATAAATTGAGCGCTAGGTGATGGGATACATCTTCCATCTTCTCCATCACCACCTCTACCGCTGGTTGTCAAGTAAATATTTCCGTTTTTATCCCAGTCGAAGTTCCGGGGGTTATCAAGTCCATCGGCTAGCACTGATAGCGAAGCTGCTTGTGCTGCTGTTGTTCCAAAAATAGAAGCAACACTAGCAGTGAATAATGTAAGAGCAATTGACTTAAATTTCATTGTTGGTGAAATTGATTAGTAGTTTATCGAATAAATGCAGTTTTTTTAAAGAACTTTGAGATTTTAGATTTTAGATATTGGATATTAGATTTTAGATTAATATCTAAAACCTTAAATCTTCAAGGTTCCACTCTGACAATCTGTCCGCTTCCCGGATTACCGCCTCTATTGATGATATAAAAAGCACCATCAGGTCCAATTGTGAAGGCGGAAGGAGATTCTAATCCATCACCCTCAATAAGAGTTTTACGTTCACCATTTGGAGTAATTTTAATTAACGCTCCATCTGGTTTTCCTTTCCAGCCAGACTGATTCATATGTTGTAAAACATACAAATTACCATCGGCATCGAAAGCCATATCTATTAATTGCGTAAATCCATCAGCGAAAACTTCTAGTTTTCCAGAAGCATCTATTCGATAAATTTTTGCATCGCCTTCTGGAAAGGGAAAACCAGTAAATTCGCAAACGTAATAAACACCATCCGCACCTTTAATTACATCTGTAGGTACAGATTGAATTGACAGCCCGGATGGTGGCGCTTGAGGATAAGCCCTAGGTGGTGGTACGTGTCCCCGGTCAAAATTCTGCGACTTCGCACCAGGAAATATTGGATTAGTTAATATCCGATCGGGAATCGCAGCAACTAATTTCAAATTGCTGCCATCAGTATTTACGCTGAAGAGACTGTTTCTGCCCGCATCAACTACTACCAATTTATTATTATCTACGTAGAAAGACAAGGGATTGCTTACAACTTCACAATCGCTTGACACAATCTTGTTTGTAATTTTATAATTAGAGATATCTACTATACTTGACAAAGTATTATTACTAAAATCACAAGTAATGATTTGTCCTAAGTAAGTATCTCCGAGGGATTTACGAAGAACAGGATTAGCCGCCAACCCGAAGAGAACATAAGCCTTTCCTGTTGCATCAAACTTGATATCGTGAGGGCCAGCAGCACCAGTACCATCGCCAAAAGCAACAGAAGATAATCCACTCAAAACACGTTTAGCAGTGCCATTTTCAATTTTGCAAATAGCACCGCTAAGTCCATAACTTAAATTTCCTTGTTTGCTAGGAGCAGGAATCGATGCTCCATCTCCGCCAATTCCTGCTTCTACAACATATAAACTGCCATCGGGAGCAAATGTTAATCCTTTGGGATTATTAAGACCTCCGGCAAGTATTGTAAAAGAAGTATTTGTAAGTTGTTGTACACTCATTTACCAAAAATGAATAAATTTAACGCAGTAATATATAGAAAATTGAATTTAGAATTTAGAATTTAGAATTTAGAATTTAGAATTGATTCTAAATTCTAAATTCCACTATTGAGGAATATAGCTCATTCCCCGATCGAAGCTTTCCAAATTACCCGCTTTTTTCTCCAACATCCGTTTGATGTTCATGCTTTCAGCACCTAAATCTTCCATTTGCAGCTTGCCGTGAACTTGAGATTTATCTGCTTTCCAGAAACTGATTCTGTGCATAATAAAACCACGGGCTTCCGCATCTGCAAAAGCATAAGAACATGGTATTAACAGCATGGGAGTCCGCTGATAAAATTCGTACTCTGGATAATAGAATTCTTGTTCGAGCAAATAATATTTACTCAAACCATGTAACTCTACAGAAACTTTTAGCTTTTGATCGTACTCATCGAGAAATTCACCTTCAGATTGAGAAATCTCACCATTTGGTCTGACTAAATGCGCCCATTCGTCCATATTCCGCAAATCTTGCAAGAATTCGATACCCATTTCAATTGGCGCATCAACATATATTGTGTCAGTATCTATAAAGTGAGATCCTTTTGCGGCTGAAGTAAAACCAGCTTTACGTTCTAGATTTGCTTTGAGGGAACGAGATTCAGAAGTATGTACATTATGAATCCCTTGCATAATCATCCCAGTTTGTCGCTTGGGATCGACAAAACTTAACCAGTGGAAATAAACTCCTTTTTCCTCTGTTCCCGGTTCGATATAATCGGTGGGAAAAAGCAGTACTGGATAAACTTGAAAATACTGTTGATATTCTAATCCACAGTGCCATTCAATCCCATAAAACTTAGGATTCTCCAGCTTTTTAACATGATAGTAAAGATTTTGATGATAACCAGAAGCTGTTCCCAGCCAAGTATCTTCATCAATTTTTTCTATCATGCGGCTAAATAGCGTCCATTCATCCAGATTCTTTAAACTACAAAGATATTCAAAAGCTGTTTTTGGTGAAGTCGCAATATAAGCCGATGTCGCAAACGTGTTTTTTTCCATTATCACCCCTCAATATAATTCAAAAGTCTGGCATTCAAAAGTCAAAAGTCTGACAGTCAAAAATTACTTAATTTTTACCGTTTTTACCGTTATTTGATGTAGAAGTTGCTAAAACCTTTTTTATATTTTTAGCATTAGAAATTCTTTCTTCTGCTAATTGCTTGGAAGCATCATCTGTGGTAATCTGCTGATTTTCGGCTCGGTCAAAAATATCAAGTAAAGTATTATAAATATTTTTTACTTGCTTAAAGGCTTTTTCTTCGTTATAACCAATCATTTCATTATAAACATTGATTAATCCTCCTGCATTAATTACATAATCAGGAGCATATAAAATGCCTTTTTCTACAAGCATCATTCCATCTGCTTTTTCCTCACCAAGCTGATTATTTGCAGCACCAGCAATTACCTTCGCTTTAATTTGAGGAATTGTTTCACTATTAAGAATTCCACCTAAAGCACAAGGAGAAAATACATCAACATCGAGTTGATAAATTTCTGAAGGTTCTACGACTGTAGCATCAAATAGACGCTTTATCTCCTCAGTTCTTTCTTTAGAGATATCAGTAACAAACAATTTTGCACCATTTTCATGTAAATGACGGCAAACATTTGTACCGACATTTCCTAATCCTTGAACTGCTACTTTTAGTCCTGTTAAATCGGAAGTTTTTAAGCGAAACTCAACCGCCGCTTTTAAACCTAAAAATACTCCCCATCCAGTTACAGGTGCCGGTCCCCCGGACTTTTCTTCAACCCCAACAACATAATTAGTTTCTCTACTAATTTTTCTCACATCATCTGGGGTCATATTTACATCTTGACCCGTAATAAAACGTCCGTTCAAACTATTGACAAAACGTCCGTAAGCATATAGAAGTTCGTCAGTTTTTTCTTGGGGATTACCAATAATTACAGCTTTACCTCCACCAACGGGAAGATTAGCACAAGCCGCCTTATAAGTCATACCCCGACTTAAACGTAAGGCATCTTTTAAAGCAGCTTGTTCATTGACATAGGGCAACATTCGTGTTGCTCCCATTGCCGGTCCTAAACTTGTGTCATGAATAGCAATTATTGCTTTAATATTTGGGTCTTTGCCATTACAAAACAATACTTGTTCGTGACCCATTTCTGTGACATTTTCAAAAAGATTCAACCTATTTACTCCTCCTAAAATTGATTAGTTGTTAGTTGTTAGTTGTTAGTTGTTACAGCACTTTACTTTTATTTTGAATACAGTAATATATTTTTGTGGTACGGGCATCCCTGCCCGTCCAAATGTACTTCAACTTGTTAAAACTCCTAACTCCTAATTCCTAATTTCTAACTCCTTACTCCGCAAGCTGTAAAGACGTAGCAATACTACGTCTCTACAATTCTTTTAGATATTCGGAAATGATGCTTGTACTTTTGATTTCTTTTCAGAAGTCGATTTAACTCCTTGAGAAGCCAAACCTTTATTACGTCCTTTAGAAGGAGCAGCTCTATGTGGATCGATGAGTACATCCACTACTACCGGGCCATTTGTTGCGATCGCCTTTTCTAAAGCTGCTGTAATTTCAGACTCTTTGGTAACGCGGATACCTTCGGCTCCCATTCCTCTAGCAATCATTTCAAAATCTGTCTCAGGGATGATTGCATCTGCGCCCTTCATACCTAACATTTTCATGCCTTGATGGCACATATTATAACGACCGTCGTTGAGGACAATCCAAATTGCCGGAATCTGATATTTTACCGCCGTGCTGATTTCGTTATTCATCAGCATGGCTCCGTCTCCTACAATTGCTACTGCTTTTCCGTTACGAGCTTGAGCTGCACCTACAACTCCAGTCACGGTGTGTCCCATGGCACCTACTCCAGTGCTGACTCGATAACGATTCGTTTGACTAAATCTCAATAGATTTGTTGACCAAGTAAACGAGTTGCCGCACTCAGCCATGACAACCGCATCGCTACCGTCAACAATTATGTTTTGAATCCCTTCCATCAAAACTTCTGGTCTCACCGGCGATCTTTGAAGCGTTTCAATACTCAAACGTTCCGGCTTGGGTAAAGATGAAGGTTGAAGCGCTTTGACTCGATCCACTGCTTCGATATCGGCTTCCAACTCACATAGCAATTGCCTTATAAAGGTTTTAATATCAGACTGAATTCCTAAAGTTTGTGCATGGGGATAAGCTACTCCCGGCACGTTGGGATCGATATCAACATGAATAAAACCTTTTGCAGGAACCATTTGCTGATTCCAAAATGATGTGGGTTCGCTCAAACGACTTCCTAACACCAAAGTGCGGATAGGTGCCTGTTCTTGCATGTATGTCATCACCGAACCGTGGCCACCTAATCCTGTTACCCCAATAAACTGAGGATGATCTTCGGGGAAAATTCCTTTACCCCGAGGGGAACACATTACCGCTGCTCCAGTTTTTTCTGCAAGCTCGCGGATCTCCTCGGCCGCACCACGGGCACCAAATCCTAGCCAAATTGCAAATGTACCTTCCGAAAGTAACTCTGAAGCTGTGGCGATCGCTTCTTCACTCGCCATCATCAAAGAACAACTAACACCTTGTTCTGGCAATTGAGTATCGTTCATATCCATGTTTTGCACGGCGGTAGGTATACTCAAATGAGCTACATACCCTCCTGGCCCAGAAAGTCCCAGAGCTAGTTTACGAAATATTTGTGGCAGTTGAGCGGGTGATTCCACTGTGGTAGCATAATTAAATACTGTACCTGTAGTGAATATACCGCTACTGGGCAAGGTGTCGCTACTGGTTTCCTGAATCGCCCACCGTCCTCGTTGTGGTGCTGAAGTGCAAGCTGAAACCAAAATCACTTTTGCACCTTCACCACGGGCAGCGAACAAGCCGGTTAAAGCATTAGTTATACCTGGTCCTGCTGTGGTAAACACCACTGTAGGATTGCCGCTAGCAAAATAAGCCTCTGTTGCGGCAAATGCTGCTCCAGCTTCATGGCGGAAGTTCAGCACCTCTATATTACTGTTAGATAAAGCGCCCCAAAGTGATGCCATGGCACCCCCTGAAACACCGTAGGCGGATTTGATCGCCAAATTTTCCAACATTTGCGCTACTGCATCGGCAACGATTATATTTTCGTTGCTTTCGTCAGCGGGTTTGC
The DNA here is from genome assembly GCA_002361335.1 of Richelia sp. UBA3308. Lineage (GTDB taxonomy): Bacteria > Cyanobacteriota > Cyanobacteriia > Cyanobacteriales > Nostocaceae > Rivularia. The sequence goes on along the minus strand of DESS01000266.1, from coordinate 7,357 downwards.
TTACAGCCACTCGAACATAATCTTTGTTAAGAATTTTCTCTATCGGCTGACTATTACCGATTGAAGAAACTCTATTTGTATAATTTTGAACCATTATTTAATATACGCTCCCTGAACGAGGTTCGGGTGTACTAACTATCTATCTATGAATTTTCGGATGCGCTTCCAGTTATAACAGAGGTTTTTGGTTATGCTTCTCTAACTATTTCCTTATAACTTCACACCCAGGACAATAAATACTGGGAATGGTTTAATACCACTTTTACCGTCAGTAGAAAAACTTTTACTGGAGAAGCCGCCACAACCAAAATCTGTGTTTATACAACCAAGACTACACAAATCTTATAGGTTACTGCAATGAAAAATCTTTTGATTAGCTTGTCTATTCTTTTGTTCTTATTGATTTCATTGATTAATCTTATATTTGGTTAGTAGTTAATAATACCTTTTATTTAAAATATCATACACAATATCACTCATTTGCAAATCTTGATTTTTCAAGCATATAGAGGCATGAATAGTTGTTTATAAAACCACTTACATCTCATCTACTTAGATGATTTTACAGTCTAATAAATTACTTGAGTGAGATTTTTACTACATCTAACGCCCTTACTCATGAGGTTGTATAACAGCTAAAATATTAATTTATATCTAAAGGGAGATGTACATATACTCCAAGCATGATTAGGTTCTACAAATTTTTCTTATCATAGATGCTCAGCTAATGAAATTGATAGTTAAATTTTTGGAAGAATAATGAGAAAATAACCTCTGTAACTTAATTGAATTAGTTATGATCTGCTGTTGACAAACCGAAATGATTCTGATTATATTCGCGATCGATTCAGTAATTTAGTAGATAAAATGGCACTCAACGTTTTTGTTTATACTCTTATTTAAGTGTAAAAACTATCCATTTTCAACCTGACCCTATTGCTAAAGAATATACTCGAAGCATTTTTATTTAAGTTATATTAGGCTGTATATTAAGGCTATTAAATTAAAATTCTATTTTGGTCATTATCTAAACTATTCCTGGGAAATTGTCTGCTTATCAAATTTTCGATTCCTTTCTATTCCAGTATTTTAGGAGGTTAGTTGTAAGTAAATCCTATAGTTATTGACTTGATGATAAAAAGCTTTGTTTTTAATCAAAAAATCATTTAGTCGTGAAAACAAAAGTAGCTGATTATACTTTATGCTGCTTAGATTTAATTTATTAAAATAAAATATAAAAAAATCTGTAAAGTTATATTAATTTTTCGTTTTTTTTGATAAGTTATATTAAGTCAAGTTATAGGGCAGGTTTATCGGCAAGTAACTTTTGTACAAAAAAGTAAGCAACAGTGCAAGCGCGATATCAGAAGCTTCCCCTGAGGGATACCTGGAAATTTTTCGGAGTTTGTCAAAAGCTCCGAAGACACTCAGCTATTGAAAAACGTCAACTATGAAAACAGCACGAGCAGCATATATTTAACAAGATTATGATTATTGAAGAACCCAGCTCTAAATTCAGATTAGAACTGCAACAAGAGTTGAAAGTAGCTCAAATACTAATTAATCATGCTAGAGATGCTGCTTTTTGCGTAGAAAAAAATGGTCAGTTTCTCTATGTCAATAATGCGACTTGCTCGATTGTTGGCTATTCCCGAGAGGAATTACTTTCAATGACGTTGCAAGATGTAGATATTAATTGGAAACGACAGAAATGGCTAGGGCAATGGGAATTACTTAAGCAAAGAGGTTCCATTAGCTTTGAAACTAGCTATCAGAGCAAAACAGGTGAAGTGTTTGCCGTTGAAATTAGCTATATCCTGGAAGTTTTGGCAGGAAAGCAAGTTTGCTGTGTTTACGGGCGGCGTTTAAACAAGGATTTGCTTGAGTTGAAGCCGCAACAGGGGAGGGTAGAAATTTCCAACCTTGAAGATGGTTTGGAGGAAAAAGTTGCTGAATATCAGAAAACCGACGATCAATTAAGAACTTCTCTTTCTTTACTTAATTCAACTTTGGAGTCTACTGTAAATGGCATACTTGCGATAAACTTTGAAGGAGAGATACTCTACTACAATCAAAAGTATATAGATATGTGGCATCTGCCGTCAGAGGTAAGAATGTCAAGAAACTGTAGTAAAGCTAAAGCTTTTTTTGAGAGTCAGGTAAAAGATGTAGAACTGTTTCGTTCACAAATTTGGGAATTTCCTACGGAGTCAGATTCGGAGACTTATGTCTTGCTAGAGTTAAAGGATGGAAGGATATTTGCACACTATTCGGAGCCTTATAGGTTTAATGGCAATATTATTGGTAGAGTGTGGAGTATCTGGGATATTACTGAATCAAGACGAACTGAGGAAGCGCTCAAACTTAATGAAGCGAGATTTCGCACTTTAGCTGAAAACACAGAAGCTGGTATTTTTCTGCTTCAAGAAAATAAAGTTTGTTATGCTAATCGAGCAGCAGAGATGCTAACTGGATATTCGATAAAAGAATTAGTTCATAACAATTTTAATTTTGAGCAAATAATTCAAGTCAAACAGTGCAGACAGGTACGTAAGCAGAATGGAGAAGCCAGTTGTGAGTATCAAGAAATGCAGATTTTGACCAAACAAGGTTGGAATCTTTGGTTAGCTTGTACTATCGAACAACTCCATGGAGTGCTTGACTTTGCAGGAAAAAAAGTGGAAATGATTACGGCTATTGATATTACCGATTATAAACAAGCCGAATCTGAACTTCGTCAAGCATTAGAACAAGCAAGAAGATTAAGCGAACTTAGACAGCGTTTTGTTTCCATGCTTTGTCATCAATTCCGTACTCCACTCAACGTTGTTTCTTTTTCATCTGACTTACTCAGACGTAATATACATCAATGGAGTGAGGAGAAAAACCGTTCTTATCTTGACTTGATTCAACATGCTGTAGAGCAAATCAGCCAATTGCTTGATGAAATTTTGTTGTTTGGTAAAGCTGAAGCTGAAAAATTAAAGTGCGAGCCAAGGCAACTCGATTTGAAGCAATTTTGCAACGACATTATAGCACAGATATATTTAGCAGGAGGTAAGCAAAAAGCAATTAATTTTATTAGTGAAGGTGGATGTTCTAATCGCAGTGTAGACCCTAAATTATTGCACCATATTTTAACAAACTTACTTTCTAATGCTGTTAAATATTCTGTAGGAAGTAATGCGGTCATTTTAGAACTTATTTGTCAAGAGGATGATGTAATTTTTAAAGTTAAGGATAAAGGTATTGGTATACCAGTAGTAGATCAACAACAAATATTTGAGCCATTTTATCGAGGTAGTAACATTGACTCTATACCTGGTACAGGGTTAGGTTTATCGATTGTGAAAACTCTTGCAGATTTACATGGATGTGAAATTTCTTTGTCAAGTGAAGTTGGTGTTGGAACTACTTTTATTCTTAAAGTTCCATCAATAAAGACTTGAATTGGAAAAGCTCTATCTTTAATTACCTTCATATTTGATTAGTCAAACATTAATATTTTTTTATTTCTAATCAACTATATAAGCAATAACAAAAATTTGCCTTTTAACTCGGCATAATCGAAGATCATTAGTTCCAACCCTCAATCCCAACTTATAGTAATTAATCATGACGGATGCAATCTCACCAAAAATCTTGGTAATTGAAGATGATGCTCTTACACGTAAAATATATTTAGACGGTCTTGAGTCTGAAGGTTTTGACATGATAAGTGCTAGTAATGGCACTAAGGGAATTGAACAAGCTCTTTCTCATTTACCCGATTTAATCATTTGTGATATATTGATGCCCGATATTGATGGGTACACTGTTTTAGAAAAATTGCGCCAAAATCCCCTCGCAGCAGTAATTCCATTTATTTTTCTTACTGGTAGGGGTACTAATGAAGATTTTCGTCGTGGAATGGAGTTTGGTGCTGATGATTATATTGCCAAACCCGCCACATTGGAACAATTATTAAGGGCGATCGCCACTAGGTTGGAGAAAAAGCAAGCTTTCCTTAGTTATTGCTGTACGAACTATGATAATATCTCACTATCGCAGCATAATGGAGATACTGTAACTAAGGAAGAGAAATCGATATTTCCTGTTGTTCCTCAGTTAAAAGAAGTTTTTGATTATATTGAAGCAAACTATGATAAGGGAATTACCTTGAGCGATGTTGCCCAATCAGTTGGTTATTCGGCGGCTTATTTAACTAATAGAGTGGCAAAAATCACAGGAGAAACGGTTAATAGTTGGATTGTCAAGCGTCGTATGGCAGCAGCACGGGAATTACTCAAGAATACTAGCCAAAATATTGAAGAAATTGCCACAACAGTTGGCTATCAAAATGCTTGTCATTTTTCCCGACAATTTCGCCAACATCACGATATACCTCCTCAAACTTGGAGGAAAAAGCATCAATTTATAGAATCATTTCCAGTGGAAGCATAACATAATTTATGCAATTTGGCATTCCCCAGCAGTGTTCATGAGTAACAAGTAACGAGTAACGAGTAATGAGTAATGAGTTTCATGAGTAATAGGTAATAACCGCCATCTTTTCTATTGGGTTATATAGTAAGTAATTAGCCGGACTTGATGTGATCTAAAATTAACTTACATTAGAATATATCAGATAAACAAATTATCGTAGATTATAACTACAAACTACGAATATCTTCCAATGCTTCCACAGCGGATTTATACCGTTCCGAAGCATGATAGCGCACCATTTTATCTATGATTGCAGCAAGTCGATCGCCCACTTGTGCCCATTCGCGCCAATGTAAATTACCTGTGTCGGGATGGGGTTGCAATTGTTGAGGAAGCAATCCTGTTAGAGCTTGAATAGCGATCGCACCTAAAGCGTAAATATCGCTACTTAGACGGGGATGCCCTGCAAATTGTTCTGGTGGTGTATAACCACGGGTACCAATGGCAACGGTGGCTAATTCAGTTTGTTCTTTTGATTGTGGCTGCATTAATTTAACTGCACCAAAATCAATTAACACTAAGCGATTATCTTGATTGCATCTAATAATATTAGCCGGTTTAATATCGCGATGAATTACTTGACGTTGATGAATAAATGCCAGAACTTCTAAAAGTTCTTTGAGGAGATCGATGACATAAGATTCACTTTTTATATTTGTATTAGGCGGTAATTCTTCAGTCAAAGGATCTCCAGGAATAAATTGCTGAACTAAATAAAATTCTTTATCTTCTTCAAAAAATGCGTACAATTCTGGTATTTGATGATGTTGTCCTAAAAGTTCGAGAATTTCTGCTTCTGAGTCAAACAATCTTCTCGCAACTTGTAAAAATCTGGTATCTCTTCTAGCTGGCATTAATTGTTTAACAACACAAGTTGGTAAACCAGGGCGTTGAGTATCTTTTGCTAAATAAGTACAGCCAAAACCACCTTGTGCGAGAACTTTAGTTATTTTATAACGATTGCTAAGTAAAGCAGAAGAAGAAGAAGAAGAAGAAGAAGCAGAAGTAGCTACAGAAGAAACAACAGTTTGTTTTCGAGGCGCATCTTGAATACCCGTCGCTTCATTTAAAAGTGTATTTAATTGTTCTATAGCTTCCTTCTGTTTTTCAACTTGGAGAATAATAATTTTCGTCTGTAATTCAGTTTGATAGCTAGTGTAAGCTAATACCCCAATAGCAGTTAAAACCAGAGCCAGAGCAGGAGGTACAACAGGTACCCAAGCAGCTTGTAAAATCAATAAATAACAAATTCCGATCAAGCCAGTTAGAGTTACAGCGGACACTACAAGTAGCAATACAGGTCGTCGTAATCGCCACGCTAAAATACCACCTAGTAAAGACCAAACCGATACCCATAGAAATTCTATCCATTCGGGAAAATACCAAATAAAAGGTCTTCCATTTAACACAGTGCTAATCAATTGACTTGTTATTTGTGCGTGAATAAATACGCTAGAAACTCTTGGTAATTGTTCTCCGGAGGTAGTATAAGGAGTAGAATATTTAGTATCAGTACGAAAGTTAGTACCAATAATTACTAAACGGTCTTTAATTAAATTCGGATCTACTTTATTTGTTAAAACCTGGGTAAAATTAACTTTCTGAGGAAAATTAGGAGCATTGCGATAATTAATTAAAATTTGATATCCTTTACGATCGACGTTTATATAGCCACTCGAATTATTTTGTAGACGAGGAAAAGGAATATTTCCTAAATAAAATACCTCATGTTTACCTTTATATTTAAAATCACGTTTGATACCTTGTTGTTTTAAATAATCAGTCGCCAAAGCGGTGGGAAAAGAAACACCAGTATTACATTTACTATTGGGTAAAGGTTCAGAAAAAAGCAAAGCCCGGCGAACAACACTATCAAAATCGTTATCAGGAATTAAATCGCTAAAACCTATATAATAATTAGGAACATTGGGTGGTGGGACTACTTCAGGTTGCCCCATACTTCCAAATACACAAGCAACAATAATATTATCTTTGCGTCGTATACCTGCTGCTAAATTAGTTTGTTGGGGGCGTTTAATCTGTAAACCAATAATACGCGGTTGATAAGATTGAATTTTAGTTAATAATTGATTAATTGTTTCATCAGAGGGCGGATACTTTTGTTGCTGTAAATCATTTTCATCAAACGTTACTAACAAAATTCGCTCATCCGGTGTTTCCCGAGGGCGCGAAAGCATCATTCGATCGTAAGCACTCAACTCCCACCGCTGTAACCATTGTAATTGCCGTGCTCCCAACACCAAAACAGTCGCACCCAAACTCGTAACAAAAATTGTTCGCCACCAACTTGTAGCAGTCGAGTCTTGAATAGAGTTATTACGGGTACTATCTGCAATTTGAGGTACTTGAGTGTCATCCCTCACCAACAAAGTATCCGGTTCATTTCTTACAAACGCAGCACGGAAATTTTCTAAAAGTCTCCTAATCACGATATACTGCCTCTAACCTAAATTGGTAGATGTATTTTAAATATAATTGAGAATTGAATTCAAAGAGTATTGGGAATAAATATAGCTAATTTCAGTTGGGTACAATACTACCGGAGGCGGAGCGTCTCCGGCGGAGCAGATAATTAGTATAATTTTGACTTTTAACTTCCGCATTCCCCGTAAGGGGTTCCCGTAGGGTAGCGGTTGACGGGCAGGGATACCCGTACCACAAGAATGTACCAAGGTAATAAGTATTAAATCCCTCCCTAGAAATGAAATAAATACCCTTGATAATAAATCCAGTATTTATAAGGTTTTTGGCTAGGGTTTCTTAAAAGGAACGGAGTTATTTGATTTTAGATTTTAGATTTTGGATTGGAATGGTATAACACACCGTTACAACTAACCACTAACAACTATCA
>DESS01000267.1 GCA_002361335.1 Richelia sp. UBA3308 | reverse complement strand
GGGACAATACCGCCCGGGTTTGGCGAATGGAAGAGTTAGATGATTTACTAAAAAGGGGTTGTGATTGGTTGGATGATTATTTAGTTATCCATGCCCAAGATTTAAGAGAATTAAAGGTATGTCAAACAGCATCTAATATCAAAGCAGCAGCACCGTATTTGGTGAAAGCCGGGGAAGAGAAAGCCAAAGATGGTGATATTAAAGGTGTTGATGGTGCTATTGAGACTTTTAAGACTGCTTTAGAGTGGAATCCGCAATTAAAATTTGACCCCCAGAAAAAGGCACAAAAGTTCGAGAATAAAGGTAAAGCGGAACGTTTGCTTAATGAAGGCGAAGACATAGCACGAGAGGGCGATATTGACAATGCCATTGTTAAGTTTAAACAAGCATTAAAATTAGACTCAAGTTTAGAAATCAAAGCAAAAATAAAAGAAGCTGAAAAATTAGCTGTGGAAGGTTTAGTTAGTAAAGGAGAAGAAATAGCACGAGAAGGTGATATTAAAAATGCCGTTGTTAAATTTCAAAAAGCATTAAAATTAGACCCCAGTTTAGAAAATAAACGAAAAATCAAACCACAGGAAAAAGCCAAAGAATTCGCTGCTAAAGGTTTAATTAGTAAAGGTGAAGAAATAGCAAAAGATGGTGATATTAAAAATGCCGTTATTCAATTTGAAAAAGCATTAAAATTAGACCCCAGTTTAGAAATAAAACCACAGAAAAAAGCCCAAGAAATAGCTTTTGAAAATTTGATTAACATAACAAGTAATCTGATTAAACAGAATCAGATAAAATCAGCTATTGCTGCTTATAAGAAACTTGATGCCAAAGTTGAAATTGATGCAAAAACTTGGAATAGTCTTTGTTGGCAAGGTAGTTTAAATGAATTCGCCAAAGAGGTGATGTTTGCTTGTGAAAATGCCGTGAAACTTGCGCCGGATACTGGTTATATTCTTGATAGTCGAGGATTAGCAAGGGCGTTAACGGGGGATTTCCAAGGGGCTATTGCTGATTTTGAAGCATTTATTGCCAAGACTGATAATAAAGAATATAAAACACAAGGGCAGGAATGGGTAAAAGCTCTACGGGAAGGTAAGAATCCGTTTACAAAGGAAGAATTGGAGAAATTGCGGAGTCAGTAGTGATATGGTGTCCGTTGAAATAACCGTCATTGCTTCCCTTAGTGCCTGTTTCAGAGGAGCTTCGCTAACACAATGAAATATAATATTATATAAACTAAAACACAAACAAATCTAATTCGGCTATGCATTCAATTTATCACATAAACACCAAACAGTTGGATCGCAGCTTTATTGATGCACTGAAACTGAATTACCCAGATAAATAAATTGAGATTATTGTATACGAAGTTGACGAAAATGCTAAAATTCTTAGCAGTGAATGAAGACTAGTTTAATGAGTCCATTAGTCGAGAAAATATTAAGCGAGATTGAAAAATTGACTCCAGAAGAGCAATTGAGGGTAATGGGGCATTTAGTAGAACAAATGAAGAAAAATATTACCAAACCCCAAATTAAAGCTAAGTGGAGTAGTTTAAAAGGTATGGCTCCCTATCCCTTAGCAAGTGAAGATGCTCAAGAGTGGGTTAGCCGCACTCGACGGGAAGGAAATGAGTATCGAGAGCATTTGCTGTGGGAAGATGAATGAATATTATTGATGGATTAGCTGGGGTTTCTCGTTTATTTCTCGACACAGCGCCAATAATTTATTTTGTAGAGCGCAATCCAAATTTTGTCAATTTAGTCGATCCAATTTTTGAAAGATTAGATAATGATATTACAGCCGTAGTATCTCCCATTACCTTGGCAGAATCTTTGATACATCCACTACGTTTAGGATTAACAGATTTAGAGCAGGCTTTTGTTGATGTGATAAGCCAAGAAGAAGTCATATTTGTGGATATTAATTCATATGTAGCACAAGAAGCTGCAAGAGTTAGAGTGCGTTATAACCTTCAATTACCTGATGCGTTACAGATTGCGGCAGCTTTAATCGCTGAGTGTCAAGCTTTCTTGACTAACCATCGGGCTTTAAAGCGGGTGACGGAGTTGATAATTTTGGTGGTAGGTGAGTTGAAAGTTTAGGAAAGAATATTTTTTTGGTGTTTAAAATTCTGGTGAAAAAAGTATACTGATTTTGCACTTCACAAAAACGGGAGCTTTGACTTCCCCACAGCGCTAGACAATTCTTGTGGTACGGGCATCCTTGCCCGTGCAAATTCCTTACGGTGGACTTCGTTTGTGTAGTAGCGATTTTAACCGCCAGAACCTTAAAAGCATCCTCTAAAATTGTGAGCGCCCAGCCCCTGAAGAGGGGCTTGGTTTGAATAGCCCCACTCTTCGAGAGTGAGGGCGATTAAGCTACCCAAATCCAATGGTAACAACAATATCTTGGAAATCCTGATCTCCACCTCCAGGCATATCCTCAAATCCGAAAGTATTATTTGCCAACATTCTGACATGATCTACTTTGTCGGAATTGGCATCAGTGTATGGAAAGAAAACTTCAGGATCGTTGTCAGGATTATTATCTAATAATTGATCTAGCGTACCATTTACTATAAGCATTGGTGCAAATATTGATCCAGCTTCAAATTCACCAGTAAAGCTACTTGTAGCTTCGTTTTCAACTTCTAGGTTGATACCGGTAACGCGATTGTTAACAGCAGCAGTTATATAATTACTGTCTGTGGCAAGTACATCTGCTACGCCGTCGTTATTGGTATCAATACCGCCGTCAGCATCGACAACTTTATAGAAAACAACTTTGTTGTTGAAGCTGGCTTCCCGGTGTACTGTAAATGTCGCGGTTTGTTTGGCGGTTACACTTCTCAAGTCGATAACTTCACCTTCTTCCTGGTTTTGCAAATCGGTACCAATGGGTTTGGTAGCTTCGTTATCCAATTGCATTTCTATGGTTATGTCGTTGCTTTCACCGTCTTCGGAGAAACCCAAATCAAAGTTATTATCACTGATATCGGATACGGTTAAGGAAGAAGAAAGACGTATTTGCGATGAATCAACCGAACCTTTACGCACACCATCTAGGGTACCGTTTTTAACCATTAGGAAACGGAAACTATTGCTGTCACTTAGTTCAATTGTTCGACTGGGATTACTTGCAAAGCCTTTAGGAGGATTTTTTAAAACCGAGAAAACAGTTTTAGAATTTTGTAAAGCTGTTTGTATGTAGTTGGAATCATCAAGACTAACTCCGTTAATTGTACCTTGTTCGTCATCTACTTTAAATAAAGCGATTTCGTTTACCGAAGTTGCTTGACTGGTTTTGAGTTGAAAGTTGATTGTTGCTGAATCACCATCCAGGATAAATGTTTTATTGCTTTTTGATAATTTAGTCGCTCGGCTTCTACCACCACCACCGGGATTATTACCACCACCGGGGTTATTACCTCCACCGGGATTATTTCCTCCACCAGGATTGCTTCCACCACCGGGATTATTTCCTCCACCGGGATTATTTCCTCCACCGGGATTACCACCACCGGGATTACCACCACCGGGATTACCACCACCGGGATTGTTTCCACCACCGGGATTGATTCCACCACCGGGATTGATTCCACCACCGGGGTTATTACCACCACCGGGATTATTTCCTCCACCAGGATT